>NZ_CP085324.1:1534691-1869382 GCF_020614395.1 Salarchaeum japonicum
AGCACGGTGCCCTCGTAGAGGGCGTCCTCGGTCTCGTGCATCATCTCCTGGGCCTCGCGGCGGTCGGACACGTCGAAGTCGTAGTCGTCGGAGTCCTGGATGTCCACGTAGGGGACGTACTGCTTCGCGTCCTTGTTCCACGTCGGGCACTGCGTGAGGAAGTCGACGTGACTGAAGCCGTCGTGCTCCATCGCCTCGACGAGGATTTCCTTCGCCTGGTTCGGGTTCACGGCGGCCGTGCGCGCGACGTAGGACGCGCCGGACGTGAGGCCGAGCGAGAGCGGGCGAATCGGGGCCTTCGCGTTCCCCTCCGGCTGGGTCTTCGACTTGTGACCCTGCGGGGACGTGGGCGACGTCTGGCCCTTCGTCAGCCCGAAGACCTCGTTGTTGAACACGATGTAAGTCATGTCGTGGTTCTCCCGGGCGGTGTGCATGAAGTGGTTCCCGCCGATACCGTACCCGTCGCCGTCGCCGCCGGCGGCGACGACTTCGAGGTCGGAGTTCGCGAGCTTCGCGGCGCGCGCGACCGGGAGCGAGCGACCGTGAATCGTGTGGAAGCCGTAGCTGTCGAAGTAGCTGTTCAGTTTGCCCGAGCAACCGATGCCGGTGCAGAGCAGGACTTCCTCGGGGTCTTTCCCGAGTTCCGCCATCGCACCCTTGAGGGCTTTGAGGACGCCGTAGTCCCCACAGCCCGGACACCAGGTCGGCTGCGGTTCGATACCGGGCGTGAATTCGTTCTGGTCGACCTCGCGGTCGTTACCGATTGCGCTGAATGCACTCATTGTTAGTCACCTGCCGCGGGTTCGAGCCGCGTCTGACTGGATGGTTCGTCGAGCCGGTCGTCGATCTCGATCTCGGCCGCTTCCACGATTTCCGCGGGTTCGAACGGGTTCCCGTTGTACTTGAGGAGGCTGGAGAGCATCTCGCCGTAGCTCCCGGTCTCCTTCTGGATGTGGCCGCGGAACTGCGCGGTCGTGCTCATCTCCACGACGAGCGCCTCGCTGACGCTGTCGAGGAAGTCACGAACCTTCCGCTCGGGGAAGGGGGCCATCTCCGAGATGGAGAGCGCCTTCACCGAGTACCCGTTCTCGTTCAGGCGGTCGACGGCCTCCTCGACCGTCCCCGTCTGACTGCCCCAGGAGACGAGACCGAAGTCCGCGGACTCGTCGCCGTACACGTCCTGGCGCTCGTCCTCGTCGAGGTCCGCGCGAATCGACCGCATCTTGCGGAGCCGGCGGTTCATCTGGTTCACGCGGTTGTCGGGGTCTTCGCTGATGTGGCCCTCGGGCGTGTGCTCGTTCCCCGTCGCGAGGAAGTGCCCGCCCTTCTGGCCGGGAATCGACCGCGGGCTCACGCCGTTCTCGGGGTCGTGGCGGAACCGCTCGAACTTCCCGAACTCGTCGTGCGCGGCCTCCGCGATTTCGTCCTCCGTGAGCGTCGACCCGAGGCTGGGGTTCGGCTCCTGGTCGAAGAACGAGGCGGGGACGTTCCGGTACTCGCCGGAGAGCTTCTGGTCGTAGATGACCATCACTGGAATCTGGTACTCCCACGCGATCTGGAACGCTTTCCGCGTCTGCTCGTAGCACTCCTCGGGGTCGCTGGGCGCGAACACCACGCGGTGGCTGTCGCCCTGGCTCGTGTAGAGGACGTGCTCCAGGTCGGCCTGCTCGGGCTTCGTCGGCATCCCCGTGCTGGGGCCTGCGCGCATGGATTCGACGAGCACGAGCGGCGTCTCCGTCATCTCGGCGAGACCGAGCGGCTCGGACATGAGCGCGAACCCGCCGCCGGACGACCCGGACATCGCCTTCACGCCCGCGTGCGACGCGCCGACGGCGAGCGCCGCCGCCGCGATTTCGTCCTCCACCTGCTCGCTGATACCGCCCACGTCGGGCATGAGCTGGGTGAGGATGGTGAACACGTCAGTCCACGGCGTCATCGGGTAGCCGGAGATGAACCGGCAGCCCTCGTCGAGCGCGCCGTACGCGATACCGTGGCTTCCGGAGACGAGCACCTGTTCTTCCTCGTGTTCGCCCTCGGGTACGGACACGTCGTGCGCGTCCACGTCGTACTCCTCCTGGACGGTCTCGTAGGCGTCGCGGAGCACGTCGAGGTTGGCGTCGAGGATGTCGCCGCCCATCGCGTCGGCCATCAGTTCCTCGATGTAGTCGAGGTCGAAGCCGATGATTGCGGCGGTCGCGCCGACCCCGGCGGTGTTCCGCATGATTTCGCGGCCGTGTTCCTTCGCGAGACCGCGGAGGTCGAGGTCGTAGACGTGCCAGTCGTTCTCCTCGACGCGCTCGTCGAAGTTCTCGATGTCGTCGGTGTCGAGGAGTCCGGAGTCGTAGACGATGACGCCGCCCTCGCGGAGTTCGTCCAGGTTCTCGGAGAGGGGTTTGACTTCCTCCTCGCCGTAGTACGCGCCCTCCTTCGGGTTCCGGGCGAAGGAGTCGCCGAGCGAGAGCAGGAAGTTGTAGCCGTCCCCCCGGGAGCGGACGTTCTCCTCCGACGCGCGAATCTCGACGTACGTGTGGCCGCCACGGATACGCGACGGATAGTGCCGGTGCGTGAAGACGTTGAGGCCCGAGCGCATCAGCGCCTTCGCGAAGTTCTGGCTCGTCGAGTCGATTCCGTCCCCGGAACCGCCCGCGATTCGCCAGATGAGTTCGTCGTTAGTCATAGTAGGTCTCTGGCCCCCTGCAGTCTGGGCCTTATCGCAAAATTTGGCGGGACTCACTAAATCGTTTGCTATCCATTGGCAGGGAAAAATCGTGAAAAACAGGCGAGCGAGCGCCCCTCCACCGCCCTCGACGGGTTTCCCCGACGGCGTTGTGTGCAACCTCAAACACGAAAGTACAAATACAGTACCGTAAATATAACAGTTTAGAAATGCGGAAATATCTCGTGGTTGTCCTCATCCTCGCCCTCCTCCCGACGGCCGTCGCCGCCGACGGGAACGAACGCCCACTCGCGGAAGCCGGACTCGACCAGACCGCCACCCGCGGCGCGCCCGTCTACCTCGACGCCACCGGCTCCCACGACCCAGACGGCGAACTCACCGAAACGACGTGGACGATACGACACCCCAACGGCACGACGCGCACGCCCGACTGCGCGACGTGTCCGCGCACCACGTTCACGCCGCAAACCACCGGCACGTACGCAGTCACCGTCCGCGTCACCGACGACGACGGCGCGACCGCAAGCGACACCCTCTACGTCACCGTCGAACCGGGCGACCCGCCGACCGCTACCCTCGACGGCCCCGACGCCACACCGACGGGCGACGCCGCGACCTACCGCGTCGCCGCGACCGCGGGAACCGCCCCGCTCGCCACAATCTCGTGGTACGTCGACGGAACCCGCGTCCGAACGACCGCCCTCGACGCCGCCGAGGACGCCGACACGCTCACGCACTACTTCGACCAGCCGGGCGACCACACGGTTCACGTCCGCGTCACCGACGACGACGACACCCACGCGACCGCCCGAACCCACACGAGCGCATTCACGACACCCGCCGAACCCACGAACACCCCCGACGCACCGGACGACGGCGCGAACCCCACGACAGCGCCGCCGACCACCGACACCCCAGCCGACACGACACCGCTCCTGCGAGGGCCGCGCGTCGTCACCGGCGAACAACCGCTCACCGCACCCTACCGCGTGACCGACCGCCCCGCCGACGCGACCACCCGACTGTACGTCGACGACACCCTCAGACACCGCGGCCACACAGCGACGCTAACCCTCGCCCCCGGCGTCCACGACATCTCCGCCACCACCGACGCGACACCCGTCCGATTCCCCGACAACACCACCACCGTCATCGCCGACCCCGCCCCAACCGCCCTCATCCACGACGTCCAAACCGGCCCCGGACTCACCGTCACCGCGAGCGCCACCGACGCGCTCCACAACCTCGACACCCTCACCATCAGCCTCGACGGCACCCCCATCCACCACCGCGCCCGCACCGACCTCGACCACATCAAACACACCCACACCACCCTCCGCACCACCTACCGCCACCCCACCCTCTCACCCGGCAACCACACCCTCACCATCACCGCCACCGACACCAGAAACCAAACCACCACCGCCACCAAAACCATCTCCGCACCCAGACCCCCAGAAATCATCTCCGCCAACTTCGTCGGCCGCGACGACAGAACCGCCTACGACCACCGACTCTCACCCCAGAACTACATCGCCCACCACATCACCAAAATCGCACTCAACGGCGCAACACCCGCCGATGTGACTATCCAATCAGAGCCGTCTTCTGAAGAAACATTCCGAATCACCACTCCCCCATACGACCGGACGCGAGAGTACGATGCGACCACAGACACACTCATCCTGCACGACTACTGGGCCGTCGACATCCCCCGCCAAGCACACATCGGAACGCGAGTCCTCTGGAACGGACAACTCGGATCTGAACTATCGCTAGGCGAGTTCCGCGCGTACCCGAGCGATCCAGTAATCCGATATACAATCGACGACAACGGGATGTATCCCTATTTCCACCAACGCGGAATGGTGATTAACGCCAGCAGAACGTTCGATCCCGACGATGAAACGCTCGAATTTGAATGGAAAGGAAGTGGAGCTGTCAAAAAAGTATCTCCCAGAATAGCGAAAGCTGAATCATTGAGTAGATTAACTCTCGTCGTTCGCGACGGAAACGGAGGTGTATCTAGGCAAACGTACAGCTTCACTAATGGGTATGTTCCTCCTATTGGGGAGATTACTGAGGTTTCGAGCGGGCCATACCAATGGAATGACTCTGTTCAGTTCCGGGTGTCGTCCAGCGCCGAGCGGTTGCTGAAGAATCGGTACGAGAGGAACCTCCAAGTAGGGATTCGTATACTCGGTGAGGGCCGCGTGTTGTCTTGGGACAAGAGCTACCCGTTAGTGTACGAAGGCTCTAGACAGGGCTCAGCGGTACAGTTTAGCGGCGTTGTTTCGATACCTGCAAAAGAGTTCGTAGACGGGAATCCGTCGGTAGAGTTATTCAATGAGCAAGGGGGAGACTGGAACGCAGTTTCTGAGGTACTCCCAGATGTATGGGGACTACAGCAGGGGCCACCGGAAGTCGTGAACGAGTCGGTCATCGGCGCGGAGTACTTAGTCGAGCGTCCGACGTACACGACGCAAGTCGTTCGGAGCGAACAGAAGAAGAATGAACTGCTCGGATCCGGATACGAGATTACGAGTGCTGAGCAGGTCGGGATGCGACACACTGTAGAGGAGCGGCGGTTGGTCGCACCTGCGCAGTACGAGACGGAGTACAAGACGTTCAGCCAGCAGGGGTATCTTGAGGCGTTCCTATCGGTGAACGATGCGTGGCGCGAGGGGGCGTCGTCGACGACGCTCGAAGAGCGGTCAGTGACCGAGTACGAGTGGCGCGATTCGCGGTCGGGGAGCGGTCAGTTCACGGGGGAGACGCGGCGGGTACTCATCGACGACGCGGACTACAAGACGTACCGGCAGTACCGGTACGACCGTCGCGTGCAGCGAACAGGGACGAAGACTGTGACGCGGTATCGGATGGGGCGCGTCCCGTACGAGGTCACGGAGCAAGTCCGGCGGTGTAACGACTTCTTCGGGTGTTACTGGGCGACAGTCACCGAAACCCGGTGGAAGACCGTTCAGGAACCCTATCAGACGACCGTCTCGTACACGTACTGGACGACGGAAACGGAGACGTACTGGGGACTGTCCAAGCGGAGTTGGGATCACGAGTTCACCGGGCAGACCTCGCGGGTGAAGGTTCAAAACGCCCGGTACGGAACGGAGTACCGGTACAGCTACGAACGAACGTACACCGAGCGCGTAACGACGTACACCGCGACACGGCAGGTGCAAACCAGCGACCCGACCTACGAGTGGGTTCCGGTCGAATCGACGAGCGACATACTGGACGCCGCCTCGATCGCTGCCGATCCGACACAGCGAATCAGTGAATCGGATCCGATTACCGCGTGGACGATGCAGAAACGAACCGGGACGCAAACCGAATGGGTCGACACGCCCGTTAGGGAGGAAATAGTCGCGAAGACACGACTAACGGTTCGGCAGACGCTCAAAGTCCCATATGTGCGGGAACTCAGCTGGGAGGTAGTCGAGAGGAAGGTCGTGAACACGACGACCCGAACCGTAAACGGGTACGAACCAGCAGAATAAAATACTCTAAAATAAAATAAATACAAATATGGTAAATAAAAAATATATTGCTATACTGTCTGTTTGCACAATCCTCCTCTGCACGGGATTACAGATGCCGCCCCAGACGGAGACGTTCACGTCCTTCGGCGGTATCGAATACACCGTGTCGTTCGACGAGCAAACGAAGCAAATCGACCTTACCGCGTACAACCCACACGAAGAAACCAGGCAGACGGGATACGAGATCACCGTGGATCGCTGGCTGTACGCCCAGCCACATTTCAACATCTCTGCCGGAGAAACATACCAGGAATCGTTCAACGTCACTGATGGATTGGATGTTGAATCCGTAGTGCACACAGTAAACCTCACTACGTTCGGTGCCGCAGCGAAGTTCACGTTCGACCAAGAATACAATACCCTACATCCCGGGGCCGTACCAGTCCCAAGAATCACTGATATCGAAGTCGATACTGGGACTGCTCGTGGGAACGAATCAACAGTCGTCTACGTGACTGTGGAGAACCCCAGCAAGACGGGGTATGTGTCACACGCCGTTGCATATACCGAAGAAACTTCTGCGTCGTCTAGTATGGCGAATCCCCTACCCGGAACCTCTGAGACGGTGATGTTGGAGTTGTTGGAGCCGGTTGGGTCGGATGTTCGGGGGGAGATTCGGTTGTTTATGGGGAAGCCGAACGAGACGGAGGGGGCGTTGGAGCAGGTGGAGTTCAGCGGGGCTGCTGGGTCAGAGACCGAGTACGAGCGGGAGGCGTATGAGCCGTTCAGGCTGGACGGGCCGAACGGCGGGTATTCGTACGGTGGTTCGGGCGGTGACGACATTCCGGACGGCGTTCCGCTGCTCGTGGCGGGAGTCCTTGGTGTGGTGTTGCTCGGTGGCGCGTGGTGGTGGCGGCGTTAGCGGTCGAGGCCGCCCTGTTCGCTGACCTGGAGGATGTTCCGCATGTTGAGGTAGATTTCCTGTGGGCTGGTGTCCTCGTCGTCGTCGTAGAGGTCGCTGACGCGCTGGAGGATGGCGGCTATCTTCTCGCCTTCGTCGCTCTCGTCGCGGAGGTCGCTGGCGACGTCGCGGAGTATCTCGCGTTTTTCGTCGTCGCTGAGCATGGTTACTGGAGGCTGCGGCGGTTGAGGATGCCGGTCATGTTGGCGACGTTGCCGGCGAGGTCGCGGAAGGCGTCGCCGGTCTCGCTGTCCTGGTCGAGGACGATGGGGCGGCCGCCGTCGCCGCCTTCGCGGACGCGGGGGTCGAGGGGGAGGGAGCCGAGGAAGGGGAGGTCGTTGTCGTCGGCGAACTCCTCGCCGCCGCCGCTGCCGAAGATGTCGTGGTGGCCGCCGCAGTCGGGGCACGTGAACGTGCTCATGTTCTCGGCGATTCCGAGGACGGGGGTGTCGTGTTTGCCGAACATGCGGAGGCCCTTGCGGGCGTCGTCGATGGCGACGTTCTGGGGGGTGGTGACGACGACCGCGCCGGTGAGGGGGACGGTCTGGAGCATGGTGAGTTGGGTGTCACCGGTTCCGGGCGGGAGGTCGACGACGAGGTAGTCAAGGTTCCCCCACTCGACGTCCTCGACGAGCTGGGTGATGACCTTGTGCACCATAGGGCCGCGCCAGATGACGGGGTCGTCGTCGCCGACCATGAACGCCATGCTCATGAGTTTCATCCCGTACTTCTCGGGCGGGACGATGGTGTCGTCCTGGGTGGCCTTGGGGTGGTCGTCGGCGTCGACCATGCGGGGGACGTTCGGGCCGTAGATGTCGGCGTCGAATAGGCCGACGCGTGCGCCGCGGTCGGCGAGGCCGGCGGCGACGTTGACGGAGACGGTGCTCTTGCCGACGCCGCCCTTCCCGGAGGCGACGGCGATGACGTTCTTCACGCCGGGGAGCACGGAGCTGTCGGTGTCTGTGTGCGCGGAGATGTCGGGGGTGAGGCCTTCGTCGCTGAGCGCGTCGCGGACGCGGTTCGCGATGGAGGTCTCGTTGGGGGCGTAGGGCGCGCCGAGAGCGAGGGAGACGCTGGCGGTGTCGCCCTCGACCCGGATGTCGTTGACGAGGTTGAGCGAGACGATGTCGTCGCCGAGGTCGGGGTCCTCGACGGTGCGGAGGATGTCGCGTACGTCCTCGGGAGTCATGGCGCGGAGTAGGTGGTGTGGCGTGGATAAGGATTGCGTACCGGCGGATGTAACCGATTCCAGTTACGGAAACGCGCTTCTACCCACGATTTTATGCACGTCCGGGCGGGAGGTATGGGTATGCGCGAGGACTCGTTCGGGCGGGAGGTCTCGGGGGTTCGGGTCTCCCTCACCGACCGCTGTAACTTCGACTGCGTCTACTGCCACAACGAGGGACTCGGGGACACGCGGGGGCCGATGGACGCGCGCGACCACGAGATGAGCGCGGACGACGTGGTTCGCTTCCTCGAAGTCGTAGAAGAGTACGGCGTCGATTCCGTGAAATTCACGGGCGGGGAGCCGATGCTGCGCGACGACTTGGAGGAGATTATTCGGCGGACGCCGGAGTCGATGGAGGTGTCGATGACGACGAACGGCACGTTCCTCCCCGGGCGCGCCGAAGCGCTCGTGGACGCCGGCCTGGAGCGCGTGAACGTCAGTCAGGACGCGCTCGACCGCGAGCAGTTCAAGCACGTCACGCAGTCCGGCGCGTACGACCGCGTGCTGGAGGGCGTGGACGCCGCGCTCGACGCCGGCCTCGACCCCGTGAAGCTCAACATGGTCGTCTTCGAGAAGACCGCGGGCTACGTGGAGGGGATGGTCGAGCACGTCGCGGAGAACTCGGGGCTCCAGCTCCAGCTCATCGAGTTCATGCCCGAACTCGTCGGGAAGCCCGAGTGGGCGGTGGACATCGACCGCGTCCACGACTGGCTCGCGGACGAAGCGGACGAAATCGAGCACCGCGAGATGCACGACCGCAAGCGCTACTGGGTGAACGGCGGGATGGTGGAAATCGTCGACCCCGTGGGGAACGCGAACTTCTGCGCGAACTGCCATCGCGTGCGCGTCACGCACGAGGGATACCTCAAGGGCTGTCTGAACCGGAACGACGACCTGAAATCGATGGGTGAGATGACGAAACCCGAGATTCAGGAGGCGTTCGAGCGGACGGTGGACGAGCGCGTGCCGTTCTACGGCGAGTACATGGTGCGGGACGGCGACGGCGGCTGGGAAGTGAACGAGAAGTACGTGACGGCGTGACGCTCCCCCGGGTGACGGCGGTTCGTGATGTTTAAGTAAGGGCGGTGGTTCGTTACTGATGCAGTCACTGTAGGGGCGCGAGGTCCCGAGTCCGAGAGGGCGACAGTACACACGAGAACGGGTCGTGGTAGCCTAGCCTGGTCAAGGCGCAGGGTTGCTAACTCTGTGGCGTAAGCCTCCGGGGTTCAAATCCCCGCCACGACGCCTCAACCGCAACGAACACCCACGAAATCAAACTATGAGTGCAGAAGACCAACAAGAACCGG
This sequence comes from Salarchaeum japonicum, assembly GCF_020614395.1. Taxonomy (NCBI): domain Archaea; kingdom Methanobacteriati; phylum Methanobacteriota; class Halobacteria; order Halobacteriales; family Halobacteriaceae; genus Salarchaeum; species Salarchaeum japonicum. The sequence continues at coordinate 1,544,362 of NZ_CP085324.1, forward strand.
ACGAAGACGAGGAACTCCAGTACTTCGTCCGCATCGGTCAGACGGACCTCGACGGCACCAAAACCGTCGAGCGCGCCCTCTCCGAACTCGACGGTCTCGGTCGACGCACCGCGCGAATCGTCGCCGACAACTCCGGCGTCGACCGCTCGGCGACGTTCGGCCGACTCGACGACGACGAGATCGAAGCCGTCGTCGAGTCCGTCGAGGGCTTCGCTGACGAGGTTCCCGACTGGCTGACGAACCGACGCAACGACTTCTACACCGGCGAAACCGAACACATCACCGGAAACGACGTCGAACTCACGCGGAATCAGGACGTCAACCGGATGCGGATGATTCGGTCGTACAAGGGCGTGCGCCACGAGCGCGGACAGAAAGTCCGCGGTCAGCGCACCAAGTCCACCGGTCGTACCGAGGGCACCATCGGCGTGAACGTCGAGGAGCTCCGCGAAGAAGCCGAAGAAGAAGCGGAGGGTGGTGAATAATGGCGCTTCCCGGCGAGAACACCAAGTTCTACGAGACGCCGAACCACCCCTACCAGGGCGAGCGCATCGCCGAGGAGTCCGACCTCCTCGGCCGCTACGGCCTGAAGAACAAGGAAGAACTCTGGCGCGCGCAGTCCGAACTGCGCTCGTACCGCCGCGAGGCGCGTGACCTCCTCGGCACCACGAACCAGGAGGAGCGGGAGGGCGAGGAGTTCCTCGCCCGCCTGAAGCGCATCGGCATCCTCGGCGAGACGGACGAACTCGACTCCGTCCTGTCGCTGGACGTGACCGACGTGCTCGAACGCCGCCTCCAGACGGTCGCGTACCGCAAGGGTCTCGCGAACACGCCCAAGCAGGCGCGACAGTTCCTCACGCACGGCCACATCACGGTCGACGGCCACCGCGTCACCGCGCCGTCGTACAAGGTCGATGTCGCGGAGGAGGACGCCATCGAGTTCGACGAAACCAGCCCGCTCACGGACGAGCTTCACCCCGCGCGAGCGGACAACCAGGAGTAAACCATGGCTGAAGAAACAGACGACAAATGGGGCATCGCCCACGTGCACGCCTCGTTCAACAACACGATCCTCACCATCACCGACGAGACGGGAGCGGAGACGCTCGCGAAGTCGAGCGGTGGCGCGGTCGTGAAGCAGAATCGGGACGAGGCGTCGCCGTACGCGGCGATGCAGATGGCGGAGAAGATCGCAGAGGACGTGAAAGAACAGGGTATCGAGGGCGTGCACGTTCGCGTGCGCGGCCCCGGTGGCAACCTCCAGCAGAACCCGGGCCCGGGCGCGCAGGCGACGATTCGCGCGCTCGCCCGTGCCGGCATCGAAATCGGCCGCATCGAGGACGTCACCCCCATCCCGCACGACGGGACGCGACCCCCCAAGAACTCGGGATTCTAACACATGGCAACTGACTTCGACGTCGAATTCATCGACCACGGCGACCGGGAATCCCGCTTCCTCGTTCGGAACGCGACGCCCGCGTTCGCGAACGGCATCCGTCGGGCCATCATCGCGGACGTCCCGACGCTCTCCATCGACACCGTTCGGTTCGTCGAGAACTCGAGCGTGATGTTCGACGAGCAACTCGCGCTCCGCCTGGGCCTCGTGCCGCTCACGACGCCCGAGGGCGAGTTCGAGGAGGGCGAGGGCGTCACGCTCGCGCTCGACGTCGAGGGTCCCGGGGTCGCCTACTCGGGCGACCTCGTCTCCGACGACCCGCAGGTCGAGCCGGCGGACAAGAACGTCCCCATCATCGAGCTGAAGGAGGATCAGCGGCTGGAACTCGAAGCGGACGCCGTGCTCGGTCGGGGCCGCGACCACGCCAAACACCAGGGCGGCGTGGGCGTCGGCTACCGCCACCTCCAGCGCGTCGAAGTCGTCGGTGACGCGGACGAGTACGCAGAGGACGAACCCGACATCGTTCGGGGCGTCATCGAGGACGACGGCGAACTCGTCCCGACTGAGGAGTTCGACCACGACCTCACCCAGCGCTACGAGGGCAAGGAGGTCGAACTCCACGACGTGCCGGGCGCGTTCGTCTTCCACGTCGAGTCCGACGGCTCGATGCCCGTCGACGAACTGGTGCTCCGCGCAGTGAACTCCCTGAGTTCGCGCGCGGACGAACTCGAACAGGCAGTCCAACTATAACAAAATGACCTCCCCGACCCACACTACCGGCGTTCGAACCCCGGCGGAGCGGTCGCTCCGTCGGACCGAAATCGGTATGAAGGGCGGGGGCCAACGTGGAGGTACGCCTTCTCAACGGGCGTGCAGGGATAGCCAAGTTTGGCCAAAGGCGCAGCGTTCAGGGCGCTGTCCTGTAGAGGTTCGCAGGTTCAAATCCTGCTCCCTGCACTCCACTCCTAACTACACACAGTCAGAACTATGAGTAAGACGAGTCCACGACTCAGCAGTCTCATCGCCGAGCTGAAGTCCGTCTCTCGCGACGAGGGCGCGGACGTCTGGGGCGACGTCGCGGAGCGGCTGCAGAAGCCGCGCCGGACGCACGCAGAGGTGAACCTGAGTCGCATCGAACGGTACGCGAACGAGGACGAAACCGTCGTCGTGCCCGGCAAGGTGCTCGGGTCCGGCGTGCTCCAGAAATCCGTCACGGTCGCCGCTGTCGACTTCTCCGGCAGCGCGGAGACGAAGATCGAGCACGCGAACGGCGAGACCGTCCAGCTAGAACAGGCAGTCCAGCAGAACCCCGAAGGGTCGAACGTCCGGGTGATTCGATGAGTCTCGCAGAATTCGACGCGGATGTCGTCGTCGACGCCGGCGACTGCATCCTGGGTCGCGTCGCGTCGAACGTCGCCGACCTCGCCCTCGAAGGCGAGTCCGTCGCCGTGGTGAACGCCGAGGAGGCGGTCATCACGGGGAACAAGGAAGCGACGTTCGCGACGTACCGGAAGCGCGCGGAACTCGGTTCCGACTCGGGACCGTACTATCCGAAGCGACCGGACGGCATCTTCAAGCGCGCGGTGCGCGGGATGCTTCCCTACAAGCAGGATCGCGGTCGCGAGGCGTTCGAGAACGTCCGCATCTACGTCGGCAACCACACCGACGAGGACGGCGAGGTTCTCGACGGAACCTCCCTCGACCGCCTGTCGAACATCAAGTTCGTCACCCTCGGAGAAGTGTCCGAAGAACTCGGTGCTAACGTCACATGGTAACCAACACGAGCGGAAAGAAGAAGACCGCCGTCGCGCGGGCGACCGTGAGCGACGGCGAGGGTCGTGTGCGAATCAACTCCACGCCCGTCGAACTCGTCGAACCCGAGGTCGCGCGCCTGAAGATGCTGGAGCCGTTCCGCATCGCGGGCGACGACCTCCGCGACGACATCGACGTGGACGTGACCGTGAACGGCGGCGGGTTCGCCGGACAGGCTGACGCCGTCCGCACCGCCATCGCGCGCGGCATCGTGGAGTTCCGGAACGACGCCGAACTCCGCGACGCGTTCATGGAGTTCGACCGGTCGCTCCTCGTGAACGACGTGCGGCAGCGCGAGTCCAAGAAGTGGGGCGGCCCGGGCGCTCGGGCGCGCTACCAGAAGTCCTACCGCTGAGGTATACAAACCATGATGGTACCAGTCCGGTGTTTCAGTTGCGGTAAAGTCATCGGCGAACACTGGGAGGAGTTCAAGGCGCGAGCCGCCTCCAAGGAGGGTGACGAAGACCCCGAGGAAGTCCTCGACGACCTCGGGCTCGACCGCTACTGCTGCCGGCGGATGTTCGTCAGCCACCAAGACCTCGTGGACGTCGTGAGCCCCTACCAATGAGGGGGGAGTACAACCGCTACGAGAAGGCTCGAATCATCGGTGCGCGAGCGCTCCAGGTGTCCTACGGGGCGCCCGTACTCGTGGACACCGACCAGACGGAGCCCATCCTCATCGCGGCCGAGGAGTACGACGCGGACGTGCTGCCCTTCACGGTTCGGAGAGAGCAATGACGCGAATCGAGTCGGTTCGGCTGCGGACGGTGCTCGACTCCCGCGGGAATCCGACCGTCGAGGCGGACGTGCACACCGAGAGCGGTGGGCACGGCCGCGCGGCGGCTCCGTCGGGCGCGAGCACGGGCGAGTACGAGGCCATCGAGCTTCCGGCGGAGGAGGCCGTGGCCGCGGCCCGCGAACACGCGGTTCCCCGACTCGAAGGACGGGCGTTCGCCGCCGACCAGCGCGAGGTCGATCAGGCCTTGCACGCGGCGGACGGTACCGACGACTTCTCCACCATCGGCGCGAACTCCGCGGTCGCCATCAGCATGGCGGCGGCGAAGGCCGGAGCCGACGTGCTCGGCGCGCCGCTCTACCAGCACCTCGGCGGCGCGTTCCGCGGGCGGAACTATCCGGTTCCGCTCGGGAACGTCATCGGCGGCGGCGAGCACGCCGCCGACGCCACCCACATCCAGGAGTTCCTCGCGGCACCCGTCGGCGCGCCGAACGTCCGGGACGCCGTGTTCGCGAACGCCGCCGTCCACGAGACGGTCGGCGAACTCCTCACTGAGCGCGGCACGCCCGCGGCGAAAGGCGACGAGGGCGCGTGGGCTCCCTCGATCAGCGACGCCGAGGCGTTCGAGTTGATGGCGGAAGCCGTCGACGAGGTCGAGGACGCGTTTGGGTTCGACATCGAGTTCGGACTCGACGTGGCCGGCGCGGAGCTGTACGACGCCGACGAGGACGCGTACGTGTACGGCGACACGACTCGCTCCACCGAGGAGCAGGTCGAGTACATCGCCGACCTCGTCGAGGAGTACGGTCTCGTGTACGTCGAAGACCCGCTGGACGAGGACGACTACGAGGCGTTCGCGGAACTCACCGACCGCGTGGGCGACCGAACGCTCGTCTGCGGCGACGACCTGTTCGTCACGAACACGAACCGTCTCCAGGAGGGAATCGAGCGGGGTGCGGCGAACAGCATCCTCGTGAAGCCGAACCAGATCGGAACCCTCAGCGACGCGTTCGACGCCATCGAACTCGCCGTCGAGTCCAGTTACACGCCCGTCGTGTCGCATCGGAGCGGCGAGACGGAGGACGCGACCATCGCACACCTCGCCGTCGCCGCGGACGCCCCGTTCATCAAGACGGGAACCGTGGGCGGCGAGCGAACCGCTAAGCTGAACGAACTCATCCGCATCGCGGACGAAGCCCTATGAGCGAGAACGAAGAAGAACTCGAACCCGAAGAATCGACCGAGGCCGACGCGGCCGAGGCCGCGTCCGAGGAGGAGGCCGTCGAGGCCGACACCGAGGACGCCGCCGAGGACGCTCCGGCCGCAGAACCGACGGAGTCGGCGGAGGACGTCATGAGCGACGCCGAAGCCGACCTCCTCATCCCCGTCGAGGACTACCTCGGCGCTGGCGTCCACATCGGTACCCAGCAGAAGACCGAGGACATGGACCGGTTCATCCACCGCGTCCGCACCGACGGCCTGTACGTGCTCGACGTCTCGAAGACGGACGAGCGCATCCGCACGGCCGCGAACTTCCTCGCGAACTACGACCCCGAGCAGGTGCTCGTCACCTCCAGCCGTCAGTACGGCCGGTTCCCCGCGGAGAAGTTCGCGGACGCCGTCGGCGCGCGTGCCCGTACGGGCCGCTTCATCCCGGGGACGCTCACGAACCCCCAGTACGACGGCTACATCGAGCCGGACGTGCTCGTCGTCACCGACCCCATCGGTGACGCGCAGGCGGTGAAGGAAGCCATCACGGTCGGCATCCCCGTCATCGCCATGTGTGACTCGAACAACCAGACCAGTAACGTCGACCTCGTCGTCCCGACGAACAACAAGGGCCGTCGCGCCCTCAGCGTCGTCTACTGGCTGCTCGCGAACGAGACGCTCGACCGCCGCGGCGCGGAACCGTCGTACGCCCTCGAAGACTTCGAGAGCGAAATCTAGCGGGGTTCTTTCGTTTCTGTCCTGTTTCTCCGGTGGCGAGCGACAGCGCCGAGAGTGCGAACCGAACGGTCTTTCACTCGGTCGCCCGGACTCTCGGGTATGTCGACTACTGCGAGCGCCCCCGGCAAGGTCTATCTGTTCGGGGAGCACGCCGTCGTCTACGGGGAGCCGGCGGTTCCGTGCGCCATCGAGCGTCGGGCGTCGGTGACGGTAGAGGCCCGCGCGGACGACCGCCTCCGCGTGAGCGCGGACGACCTCTCGCTCGACGGGTTCACGGTCGAGTACAGCGGGTCGAGCGACGAGCGGCCGGACGTGGACGTGCCGACGCCGCTCATCGAGGCGGCGTTCGGGTACGTGGACGCCGCGGTCGCGCAGGCGCGGGACGCCGCGGACGCGCCGGACGCGGGGTTCAACGTCGAAATCGAGAGCGACATCCCGCTCGGCGCGGGGCTCGGGTCGTCCGCGGCGGTCGCCGTCGCGGGTATCGCCGCCGCGACCGCGGAACTCGGCTGCGACCTCGACGCCCGCGAGATAGCCGAGCGCGCGTACCAGGTGGAGTACGACGTGCAGGCCGGACAGGCGTCGCGCGCGGACACGTTCTGCTCGGCGATGGGCGGTGCGGTGCGCGTCGAGGGCGACGAGTGCCGGACGCTCGACACGCCCGACCTCCCGTTCGTCGTCGGATACGACGGCACGAGCCACGACACCGGCGAACTCGTCTCGGGCGTCCGGAAGCTCAAGGATGAGTACGACTTCGCGAACGACACCGTCGCGGCCATCGGCGACCTCGTCCGGCAGGGAGAGGACGCGCTCACGGACGGCGACCTCGCGGAGCTCGGTCGGCTGATGAACTTCAACCACGGCCTGCTCGCGGCGCTCGGCGTCTCCGGGCGGTCGCTCGACAACATGGTGTGGGCGGCGCGCGACGGCGGCGCGCTCGGCGCGAAACTCACGGGCGCGGGCGGCGGCGGCTGTATCGTCGCGCTGGACAGCGAGCGCGGCACGAAGACCGCGCTCTCGCTGACGCCGGACTGCACGCGAGCGTTCCGCGCGGAACTCGCCCAGGACGGGGTGCGCGTCGAATGATCGTCCTCAAACTCGGCGGGAGCGTCATCACGGAGAAGGACGAGCGCGAGACCGTCGACCTCGACTCGCTCGCCCGCCTCGCCGGCGTGCTCGGGCAGGCAGACGTGGACGATCTCGTTATCGTGCACGGCGCGGGGAGTTTCGGGCACTACTACGCGGACGAACACGGCGTCTCGACGACCGACGGCACCCGGGACGCGCGGGCGGTTCGGGAGATTCACGACTCGATGACGCGGCTGAACAAGGCGGTGCTCGACTACCTCGACGATGCGGGCGTCCCGGGCGTGCCCGTCCGGCCGTTCTCGGCGGCGCGCCGCGACGACGGCCTGGAGTTCTACGCGAACCAGGTCGAGACGATGCTCGCGGAGGGATTCACGCCCGTCCTGCACGGCGACGTGGTCGCGGACGCGGGCGCGGGCGCGACCATCCTCAGCGGCGACGAGGTCGTGACGGCGCTCGCCGCCCAGCTGGACGCCGACCGCGTCGGCCTCTGCTCGACCGTCCCCGGCGTCCTCGACGACGACGGGGACGTGATTCCGGCGGTAGACGCCTACGACGACGTGGCGGCCGTGCTCGGCGGGAGCGAGGACACGGACGTGACCGGCGGCATGGCGGGGAAGGTTCGGGAGCTGCTCGCGCTCGACGCGCCCGCGTCAGTGTTCGGACCGGACGACCTCGCGGACTTCCTGCGCGGCGAGGACGCGGGAACCACCGTACGCGGGTAACGACACCGCTATCCGGGTTTCGGTGTCCCGCGAGACCCTGCTACTTTTAATACCGGGAATCGTAACGTGGCCTAAGAAGCGTCCCGCCGGACGGATACCGGCGGCGGGACGACGGCCGTAAGACGCCGCGACCCGCGGCCGCCACTCCGGCGGGGGTTTCATAGAGCCACCCGGCTCTCAGTGATCAACAATGGAAATCGAGATCGCAACAATCGGCGGATACGAAGAAGTCGGCCGGCAGATGACTGCCGTCCGAGCAGGTGACGACGTGGTCGTGTTCGACATGGGCCTCAACCTCTCGCAGGTCCTGATTCACGACAACGTCGAGACCGAACAGATGCACAGCCTCGACCTCATCGACATGGGCGCGATTCCGGACGACCGCGTCATGAGCGAACTGGAGGGCGACGTGCAGGCCATCGTGCCGACGCACGGCCACCTCGACCACATCGGCGCGCTCAGCAAGCTCGCACACCGCTACAACGCGCCCATCGTCGCGTCCCCGTTCACGCTCGAACTCGTGAAGGACGAGATCGAGAGCGAGCAGAAGTTCGGCGTCGAGAACGACCTCGTCGAGATGGAAGCGGGCGAGACGATGCCCATCGGCGAGCGCTGCGAACTGGAGTTCGTGCACGTCACGCACTCCATCATCGACGCCATCAACCCCGTCCTCCACACGCCCGAGGGCGCAATCGTCTACGGCCTCGACAAGCGCCTCGACCACGACCCCGTCCTCGAAGACCCCATCGACATGAAGCGGTTCCGCGAAATCGGCCGCGAGGACGAGGGCGTGCTCGCGTACATCGAGGACACGACGAACGCCGGCCGGAAGGGCCGGACGGCGAGCGAGTCCGTCGCGCGCCGCGAACTCCAGGACACCATTCACAGCATGGAAGACTACGACGGCGGTATCGTCGCCACGACGTTCTCCAGCCACGTCTCCCGCGTGTCCAGCATCATCGAGTTCGCGCAGGAGATCGGTCGCGAGCCGATTCTGCTCGGGCGGTCGATGGAGCGCTACTCCGGCACCGCAGAGCGCATGGGTCGCGTGAACTTCCCGGACAACCTCGGGATGTTCGGCCACCGCAAGAGCGTCGACCGCGCGTTCAAGCGCATCATGAACGAGGGCAAGGAGAACTTCCTCCCCATCGTCACCGGCCACCAGGGCGAGCCGCGCGCGATGCTCACCCGGATGGGTCGCGGCGAGACGCCGTACGACATCGAGAGCGGCGATAAGGTCATCTTCTCCGCGCGCGTGATTCCGGAGCCGACGAACGAGGGCCAGCGCTACCAGTCCGAACAGCTCCTTCGGATGCAGGGCGCGCGCATCTACGACGACATCCACGTCTCCGGCCACCTCCGCGAGGAAGGCCACTACGAGATGCTGAACGCGCTCCAGCCCCAGCACGTCATCCCCGCGCACCACGACCTCGAACACTTCGGGAAGTACGCGAGGCTCGCGAAGAGCGAGGGCTACGAGATCGGGCGCGACCTCCACCTGAGCGACAACGGCAACATCATTCAGCTCGTAGAATGACGCAGGAAGCACGTGAGGAAACGGTGCTCGCGGCCATCGAAGACCGCCGGGAGCAAGTGAACGACGCCATCGACGAGGAACTCCCGATGGCGGAACCCGAACGGCTCTACGAGGCGTCTCGCTACCTCCTCGAAGCCGGCGGGAAGCGTCTCCGCCCGACCGTCTCGATGCTCGTCGGGGAGGCGTTGCTCGACGTGGAACCGTTGAGCGAGGACTACCAGGCGTTCCCGTCGCTCAACGACGGCACCGTGGACGTGATGGCGGCCGCCGTCTCCATCGAGGTCATCCAGTCGTTCACGCTCATCCACGACGACATCATGGACGACGACGACCTCCGACGCGGCGTCCCCGCCGTCCACCGCGAGTACGACACCGAGACCGCGATACTCGCCGGGGACACCCTCTACTCGAAGGCGTTCGAAATCATGCTCCGCACCGACGCACCGCCGGAGCGCGGCCTCGACGCCCTCCGTATGCTCGCGTGCACGTGCACCCACATCTGTGAAGGCCAGGCGTACGACGTGGACTTCGAAACCCGCGGCGACGTGACCATCGAGGAGTACCTCGACATGGTCGAACTGAAGACCGCCGTCCTGTACGCCGCCGCCGCCTCCGTCCCCGGAATCGTGCTCGGCGCAGACCAGGACACCATCGACGCCCTCTACGAGTACGGCCGCGCCATCGGCCAGGCGTTCCAGATTCAGGACGACGTCCTCGACCTCACCGTCCCAAGCGAGGAACTCGGGAAACAACGCGGTAGCGACCTCGTCGAAGGCAAACGCACCGTCATCACCCTCCACGCCCGCGAACAGGGCGTGGACGTTGACGGCCTCGTAGACGCCGACAACCCCGAGAACGTCACCGAAGCCGAAATCGACGACGCCCTCGACACCCTCCAGGACGCCGGCAGCATCCAGTTCGCCCGCGAACTCGCCGAAGACCTCGTCCAGGAAGGGAAAGACCACCTCAGCGTCCTCCCCGACAACGACGCCCACGACACCCTCGACGACCTCGCCGACTACCTCATCGAACGAGGCTACTAACGGACTTTTTTACGGTTCGGGGTCGCCGGAGGCGACCCGCTCACCGTAAAACCCCCGCTAAAAAGACGCGAGCGCCGTCGGCGCTCGCGGTCGGGCATCGGAACGACACCCGCACAGCGACCGCGCCGCACAGCGCCGTACACGACCGCCCGCGTCCGCAACCGCACCGCAACCGCACCGCGGCCGAACTGGTGGTTTCGTTCTACGTGGTCTCTCGGAGGAAGTCCGTGAGCGCGTCCCGGACGAATTCGGGGTTGTCCACGTGGGCGTTGTGGCCGGCGTTCGGGATTGTTCGGTAGCGGGCGTTCGGAATCTCGCTCGCGAGGTATCGGGCGTGGGCGGTCATTCGCGCGGTTTCGTTCCCGCCGCACATCGCGAGCGCGGGTACGTCGATGCTCGCGTAGTCGGTGCGGAGCGTTCCCCACGAGAGGAGCGCGCGGCGGACTTTCGCGGCTTCCGACGGCGGAACGCCGGAGTAGTCGTCGGCGTGCGCGTTCTCGATGCGGGCTTTCTCGTCGAGGTCGCCGGGGTCGAAGTCGTCGCCGCGGTTCGAGAGCCAGGAGACGAACGGTTGGACGGCGTCGAACCCGACGATGCTGGTGAGCGCGAGTGCGCCGGGGAGGGCGACGCGGCGCTCCACCCACTCACCGGGCGACAGCGCGCGCGAGGAGAGCGCGGCGACGCTGACGAGACCGGAGAGCGGGCCGCCGGTAGCGGCGTAGCGCTGTGCGACCATGCCGCCCATGGAGAGCCCGCAGACGACCGGGGCGTCGAGCGAGCGCGCGTCCACGAGCGCGCGGAGGTCGTCGACGTACGTGTCGATGCTGTACGCGTTGCAGTCGGAACCGCCGGTTCGACCGTGTCCGCGGAGGTCGTACACGACGACCCGGTACTCGTCCGCGAGCGAGCGGGTGCGTTCGGCCCAGACGCGGTGGTCGCTGAACGCGCCGTGCAGGAACACCACCACGGGGCCCTCGCCCCGGGACTCGTAGTAGGTCTCGACGCCGTTCGTCCGAACCGTCGACATACCCAGTCCTTCGCGGCGAGCGGTTTCCCGTTGTCGGTGCGAGCGTTCAAGTACGGGGCCGCGGCCAGCGCGGGGTATGTAGCGAGTGGCGCGCGTCGGGCCCGCGGAAACGGCGACCGACCGGCGCGCGAGGGAGTGGTCGTCTGTCCGCAGAATCCAAACCGATTTCCCCGAGTCCCGGCTACTCGCCGGTAATGGACGAAGACCTCCGCGAGCGCGTCCGCCGAGAGGCGGAAGTGGACGCGCTCTACAACGCGCTCAAGCACGGGAGCGACGCACAGGTCGGCGCTCTGATGGGGCCGATGATGGGAGAGAACCCCGAGTTCCGGGAGCACGGCGACGAGGTTCCGGGCGTCGTCGCGCCGGTCGTCGAGGACGTGAACGCGCTCTCGACCGAGGAGAAACGGGAGCGACTGGAGGAACTCGCGCCCGAGCGACTCGCGGAACTCGACGCCGAGGACGAGGGCGAGGAGCACCCGCTCCCCGACCTGCCGAACGTCGAGGAGTACGACGAGGTGCGGATGCGCTGTGCGCCGAACCCGAACGGCCCCTGGCACATCGGGCACGCGCGGATGCCCGCCGTCATCGGCTCCTACAAGGAGCGCTACGACGGCTGGATGCTCGTCCGGTTCGACGACACGGACCCCGAGACGAAACGCCCGCTCGACTGGGTGTACGACCAGGTCTTGGAGGACGTGGCGTACCTCGGGTTCGAGCCGGACGAGGTCATCACGGCGTCCGACCGCCTCGACACTTACTACGAGTACGCCCGCGACCTCATCGAGATGGACGGCGCGTACACGTGCTCGTGTCCCGCCGAGGAGTTCTCCGAGTTGAAGAACTCGGGCGAGGCGTGCCCGCACCGCGAGAAGGACACGGAGACCGTCCTCTCGGAGTTCGAGTCGATGGTCGACGGCGAGTACGACTCGGGCGAGATGGTGTTGCGCGTGAAGACCGACATCACGCACAAGAACCCCGCGCTCCGCGACTTCGTCGCGTTCCGCATCATCGACACGCCGCATCCGCGTCCGGAGGCCGAGGACTACCGGTGCTGGCCGATGCTCGACTTCCAGTCCGGCATCGACGACCACCTCACGGGTGTCACCCACATCATTCGCGGTATCGACCTCCAGGACTCCGCGAAGCGCCAGGGGTTCGTCTACGACTACTTCGGCTGGGAGTACCCCGAGGTCGTCCACTGGGGGCACGTCCAGGTGGACGAGTACGACGTGAAGATGAGCACGTCCACGATTCGGGAGAAGATCGAGGCCGGCGAGTTCGACGGCTGGGACGACCCCCGCGTCCCCACCCTGCTCTCGACGAAGCGCCGGGGTATCCAGGGCGAGGCCATCGTGGACGCGATGGTTGAACTCGGAACCTCGACCTCGGACGTGGATCTGGCGATGAGTTCGGTGTACGCGAACAACCGCGACCGCATCGACGACGAGAGCCCGCGGTGTTTCTTCGTCTCCGACGGCGTCGAACTCCCCATTTCGGGCGGCCCGGACAGCGCGCATCCCCCGGTTCACCCCGAGCACGAGGAGCGCGGCGAGCGCGATATCCCCGTCGGCGACGCCGTGCTCGTCGAAGAAGACGACCTCCCCGAACCCGGGGAGAAGCTCTGGTTGAAGGGCTACGGGCCCGTCGCGTACGACGGCGACGCGCTGACGGTAACGGACGACGACATCGACCTGGTCCGCGAGCAAGACGTGGACGTGGTGCAGTGGGTGCCCGCCGACGAGAGCGTCCCCGTGCGGATGCGGACGCCCGACGGCGACGTGTCGGGCCGCGCGGAACCCGGCCTCGCCGAGTACGACGCCGACCAGACGCTCCAGTTCGTCCGCGTCGGGTTCGTGCGCGTGGACTACGTGGCGCAACGCGCCACGGAACAGTCGAGCGGTGACAAACCGCGAGACCGCCACGAGGACGAGGAGTCCGTCGTCTACTACGCGCACCCCTAGAGGTAGTGGACGGCGAGGAGTATCGCGAACATCGCGCCGGTGAGTGCGAGTTGGACGAGGGCTGACGCGAGGACGCCGGCGGTGGCGTACGCGGCTGTTTTGACGCTTCGCCCCCCGTCGCCGTTCCGGTAGTATTCGAGGGTGAAGACGGTGCCGGCGATGCCGATGATGATGCCGATGGGGCCGCCGAGCGGGAGCAGGAGCAGGCCGACGACCGCGGCTATCAGGGTGGTTCTGGTGGACGCGCCGCCGGCGCTCGCGCCGAGTGCACCGCCGAACCAGTCCACGAAGGTGGCTGTGACGCCGAGCACGACGAGCGCGGCGAGGGCGAGCGGGCCGGGCTGGCCGGTCTGCCACCAGTAGACGGCGACGCCGACGAGGCCGGTGAGGCCGCTCGGGAGGAGCGGGACGATGCTGCCGACCATGCCGAGCGCGAGCAAGCCGAAGGCGAGGAGGACGAGCGCGTCCATCAGTCGTACCTCCGGACTTCCGCGTGGGCGGCGGGCGATCCGTACTCGTCGACGAGCGGTTCGAGCGCGCTCCCGAGCGCGCGCATGCACTGGCCCGTGGAGTGGTAGTCGAGGTCATCGGCGACCGCGTCCCAGTCCTCGGTCTGGAGGAGTTTCCGGACGAGCAGGCGTTCCTCTCGGTCGGTGAGGAGGTCGGGGTGGGGGCCGGTGAGGTGGTGGGCGGCGAGCGCGCGGAATGGCGCGGGGTCGGCGGCGTAGAGTCCGGGCCCGTAGGACGCGCCGACGACGACACTCCACTGGTGGTCGGTGAGCGAGAGCGCGGGCGGGGCGTCGGCGGCGGCGAGGCAGGCGAGCGCCACGTCCGCGTCGAGGTCGGTGAGCGCGTCCCCGAGCACGCCGGGAATCCGCTCCGCGAACCACGCGGCGTGGTGACCGTGAACCGTCTCGCCGGCCTCGCTGAGCGGGTCGAGCATGATGGCGGAGTACTCGCCGCTCGTGTCGTTCCGGGTGGTGGAGACGTGGACGGTGTCGAAGCCGTTCTCGTCCCAGAACGAGACGAGTTCGGGGGTCGCGCCGTACCCGACACCGACCCAGTCGAGGTCGCCCGCGGCTTCGCTCCGGAGTTCGTCGAGGAGGTGGCCGCCGAACCCGCGGGAGCGCGCGGCGTGGTGGGTGGCGATGCGGACGACGCGCCAGCCGACGGGGACGGCGGCGTCCTCGTCCCGGAGTTGGCTCGTCAGCACGTCCGGTATCATGTTCCCGAGGATGCGGCCGCCCGAGTACATCTCCGCGCGCGTCCCCTCGTCGAGGCCGCCCTCGCGTGCGAGGAGGGCGACGGAGACGACGTGGCCGTCGTGGCGGAGCGCGCGAACGCGGAGGTTCGGGGCGTCGAGGAGGCGCGCGAGGTCGTTCGGTTCGGTTCGGTAGTGCGCGTAGACGAGCAGGCCGAACGCCTCCCGGAGCAGGGTTTCGTCCGCGAGCAGGTCGTCGCTGTCGAGCGCGTCGTACGTCGCGTCCGCGGGGGTGGCGTCGGCGACGAGCGGGTCGACGGGCGGGCGGGCGTCGAGGAGGAGCGCGCGGAACGCCCACACCTCGACTGGGTCGCCGGCGGCGTACCGAATCGGGTCGGTCATCCGGATGTCCGTCAGTTCGAGGTCGCTGTCGGCGAGGCGGTCGCGAAAGCGCACGTCGAACCCGCGGCCCGCGCCCTCGTAGCCGTGGACGGTCGTGGTGAACGCGACGCGGTCGGCGTCGAGGAAGTCTTCGAGCAGGCGGACGGGGAGCGCCGCGGCCTCGTCCACGAACACCACGTCGGGGTCGCCCGGCAGCCCCGCGGCCGCGGGCGGTTTCTCGAAGCGCAGGCTGTCACAGTCGAGTTCGGCGGCGCGCTCGAACAGTTCGCTCGCGCTCCGCTTCCGTGGGGCGGTGACGAGCACGTCCAGTCCCTCGTCGGCGAGGCAGGCGGCCGCGATGCCGGCGGCGCTCGACTTCCCGCGGCCGCGGTCGGCCTCCACGACGACTGCCTGTCCGGTCTCGCGGAGCGCTTCGAGCGCGTGCACCGCGTCCACCTGGTCCTGCGTTCGGCAGGCGTCGTACGCCCGTTCGGGGAAGTCGTGGTTGGCGGGCGGTTCCGGCGGCGGCGGGCGAATCCGGGGCGCGGGACGCGTGCGGCCGTCCCGTTCGAGCGACCGGGCGTCCGCGTCGTAGATGCTGATTCCGGGGTGCGCGCGGAGCGTGTCGACGAGCCGGCGGCGGAAGTGCCCGGTCACGTCCGCGAGCGAGAACGGCGGTACCGCCAGGCCCTCGTCGAAGTCCTCGCGGACGCGCGGCCAGTCGTCGAGGTCGGGCGCGAGCAGGACGAGGAGTCCCCCGCCGTCCACCGCGCCGGCGATGCGGCCGAGCGCGTTCGGCCGGCACTCGTCGTGCGCGTCGTACACGACCGCCGTCCGCGTCGTTCCGAGGAGGGCGTCCGAATCACGGGGCCGCAGGCGCTCGCAGTCGAGACTCCCGACCGTCCCGAGGTGCGTGGCGTCGTCGCGCGGCACGTCGGCGGCGGAGAGCGCGGCGTCCGCGGCGTCCAGACACGACTCGCGGGACCCGGTGAGCACGAGCATGCGGCGTTCGTTCACGGACTCCGCCTCCTCGCGGAGCGCGGCGGCGACCTCGCGAACCATTATCGGGCGTTCGGCCGAGGCGGGCAAGGCAGTTTCGCCCTACACGCCGGGAGTTGGCCCCGACTCGTCGGCGGAGAGTTGCTGGTAGGCGGCGACGAGCACGCCGTTACCGAACACGGTGACGAACGCGGACCCGAAGTTGGTGACGAGGAAGTCGAACTCGGACGCGCCGAAGACCGTAATCGGAATCACGGTGACGATGTTGACGAGGAACGCGATGATGAGGAACGCGACGCCGAGGAGGAACGTCTGGAGGCGGTGGCCGGACGTGAGGCGCCACGAGGAGCGCAATCCCTCGAAGAAGTTCTCGTCCTCGACGGCGACGAAGACGGCCCAGAGGAAGAGCGCCGAGAGCAGGTAGAGACCGGGGAGCACGAGCGCGGCGAATCCGAGGGCGACGACGACGGCGAAGACGATGGCGCCGACGAACACGTTCGCGAACGTCCAGACGCCGCGGCGCGTAAACGCCGCGAGCGGGAGGCGTTCCGTCTCGTCGCTCGCGAACACGCGGAGCGCGGCGACCGTCGTGAGGAGTCCGGCGACGCCGACAAGAAGCGCGATGAGGCTGTCGACGAGCGGCGACACCTCAACGATCGCCGTCGAGTCCACCGTGAGTTCCTCGCCGCCCGGGAGGGTGAACGTGAACGACGAGGCGGTTCCGAAGACGGACTCGACGACCGTCAGGGCGTACACGATACCGAAGAGGAGCAGTCCGTTGCGCTGACGAACGCTCTCGTAGCCGGTCTCGAGTACGTTTCCGATAGATAATTTCACACCCTGAATTGTACTCCCAAACGACGTAAAAGTAGCGGGCGGCGTGGGTTCGCGTCGCACGGACGAGGAGCGAGAAACCCGTTCCCGCGAGGCTTTGAAAGCGCTTTTAAGCATAGGAACCCCACGGTAGTAGTACAGCCAGTGGGGGTCGATGATGCTCCTAGCCGTTAGGGATTGACCCGGCAGGGGAGCGCAAGCCCGCCACGGCAACTAGGTGAACACAACTATGCCAGTGTACGTCAACTACGATGTCCCAGCGGACCTCCAGGAACGAGCCCTCGAAGCCCTCGAAGTGGCTCGCGACACCGGGAGCGTGAAGAAAGGTACGAACGAGACGACGAAGTCCATCGAGCGCGGGAACGCAGACCTCGTGTTCGTCGCGGAAGACGTCTCCCCCGAGGAGATCGTCCTCCACATCCCCGAGCTCGCGGACGAGAAGGGGATTCCGTACGTGTTCGTCGACACGCAGGACGAACTCGGGAACGCCGCCGGTCTCGAAGTCGGCTCCGCCGCCGCGGCCGTCGTGGACGCCGGTGACGCCGACGAGGACGTCGAAGACATCTCGGCGAAAGTCGAGGAACTCAAGTAATAACTCATGAGCGCGGAAGAACCAGCAAGCGACTCCACGTCCGCCGAAGTCATCGAGGTCGTCGGGAAGACCGGGATGCACGGCGAGGCGATGCAAGTGAAGTGCCGACTCCAGGAAGGGTCGAACCAGGGCCGCATCATCACGCGGAACTGCCTCGGCCCCGTCCGGGTCGGCGACGTCATCCAGCTCCGCGAGACGGCTCGCGAGGCTGACCCCATCGGAGGTCAATAATGCCCCAGACACGAGAATGCGACTACTGCGGTAGCGACATCGAACCCGGCACGGGGACGATGTTCGTCTACAACGACGGCACCACCGTCCACTTCTGCTCGTCCAAGTGCGAGAAGAACGCGGACCTCGGTCGCGAGCCGCGTGACCTGGAGTGGACCGAAGAAGGCCAGGCGCAGGGCGGGGAGAACGAATGAGCCACCACGACGAGCGGACGTTCGTGATGGTGAAGCCCGACGGCGTGCAGCGCGGCCTCATCGGCGACATCGTCGGTCGCCTGGAGGACAAGGGCCTGAAGATGGTCGGCGGGAAGTTCATGCAGATCGACGAGGAGCTCGCGCACGAGCACTACGCCGAGCACGAGGACAAGCCCTTCTTCGAGGGTCTCGTCGAGTTCATCACGTCCGGCCCCGTCTTCGCGATGGTCTGGGAAGGCGCGGACGCGACCCGGCAGGTTCGCCAGATGATGGGCGCGACGGACGCGCAGGAGGCCGCTCCCGGCACCATCCGCGGTGACTACGGGAACGACCTCGGTCACAACCTCATCCACGGGAGCGACCACGAGGACGAGGGCGCGAACGAGCGCGAAATCGAGTTGTTCTTCGACGAGGACGAACTGGTCGATTGGGACCTCGCCACCACGCAGTGGGTGTACGAGGACGCTGACGACCACTGAGGTCGCCCGCGACCGATTCCGCCTATCCTTTTATCGTAATAGGTAGCCTAGCGTGGGCTATGGACAGTGAGCTGACTCGTCGCGGGCTCGTCGCGGCCATCGTCGGCGGTGGCGCGGCGGCGGGCGCGATGTCGCCGGTGTCGAGCTATCTCCGGCGGTTCGCGCCGTTCTCGGGGCGTGCGTGGGCGGACGCGGCGGACAGGACGAACGACCGGGTGCGAAGCCCGTACGGGCCCGCGACGGTCGCGTACGACGACGAGTACGGCGTCCCGACTATCGAGGCGGACGACGAGCGCGCGCTCTACTTCGCGACGGGGTACGTACACGGCGCGAACCGCCTGTTCCAACTGGACTTACAGCGACGCCAGATGCGCGGGCAGTTGAGCGAGGTGGTTGGTGAGGCGACGCTGGATTCGGACGAGTTCCACCGGCGGATGGATTTCGCGCGCGCCGCCGACGCGACCTGGGCGGAACTCGCGGGGTCGGAGACGACGGCGCTCGTCGAGGCCTACGCGGACGGCGTGAACGCCTGCATCGAACGCGAACCCCTTCCGGTGGAGTTCGGGCTATTGGAGTACGAGCCCGCGCCGTGGACGCCCGCGGACACGGTGTTGATGGAGAAGCAGATAGCGTGGCAACTCACGGGGAGTTTCGAGACGCTGCGGAACGCGGCGGCCGCGGACGCGCTCGGCGCGGAGACGGCGAACGCGCTCTATCCCGCCCGACTCGAACACGACGCACCCATCCTCCGAGGCGACGACGGCGGGCGGCCCGAGACGATTCGGGAGAGTGTTCGGACGCCGCGCGGGGACGCGCGCGGCCTCGCGGGGTGGCTGTCGGGGTTCGAGAGTCC
The DNA here is from genome assembly GCF_020614395.1 of Salarchaeum japonicum. Lineage (NCBI taxonomy): Archaea > Methanobacteriati > Methanobacteriota > Halobacteria > Halobacteriales > Halobacteriaceae > Salarchaeum > Salarchaeum japonicum. Next base: position 1,563,396 of record NZ_CP085324.1, read on the forward strand.
GCCGGGCGTCGGGTCGAACTCCTGGGTGGTGTCGGGCGACCTCACCGAGTCGGGGCGGCCGCTCGTCGCGAACGACCCCCACCTCTCCCTGATGGCTCCCCCGGTGTGGTTCGAGCAGACGCTGGACGCGCCCGACTACACCGTGCGGGGCGTGACGTTCCCGGGCGTGCCGTTCGTCGTCATCGGCGAGAACGACCACGGCGCGTGGGGGTTCACGAACGTCGGCGCGGACGTCCTCGACGTCTACGAGTACGAGACTCGGAACGGCGAATACCGGTATCGGGGCGAGTGGGAGGCGTTCGAGACGGAGGAGGTGACGATTCCCGTCGCGAACGCGCCCGACCGGACGATTACGCGGCGGACGACCCGGCACGGCCCCTACCTCGAACGCGAGGGGTACAGCGTCGCCGTCGCGTGGACGGGCCTCACCGCCACCCGGACGACGGACGCCATCTACGACTTCAACCGGAGCACGGGTCTCTCGGACGTGCTCGCGGCGACCGAGCTGTTCGACGAGCCGACCCAGAACCTCGTGTACGCCGACACCGAGGGGAACACGCTCTACTACGCGACCGGCCAGATTCCGATTCGCACGATTGACGGCGAGGAAGTCCGCGGGGACGCGATATTCGACGGCTCGGCGGGCGAGGGCGAGTGGGACGGGTTCGAACCGTACGGCACGACGGACTGGAGTCGCGGGTTCGTGCCGTTCGACGAGAAACCCGGCGTGGTCAACCCCGACTACGTCGGGACGGCGAACCAGCGCGTCACCGACACGCCCGCGCACTACCTCGCGGAGTCCTACTCCGACCCGTATCGGGGAATCCGCATCTACGACCGCCTGGACGAGCGCGTTCAGTCGGCGGAGCCGGTGACGTTCGAGTTCATGCAGGGTCTCCACGACGACGCCTACGACGGTCGGGTCGAGGGGCTCGTCGGGCCGCTCGCGGACGCCATCGCGGGCGACTATCCGGGGTACGCGAGCGCGCTCCGCGAATGGGACGGCCACATGAATCGGGACTCGACGGCGGCGCTCGCGTTCGCGCTCTTCTTCGACGAGTACAAACGCGAACTGTTCGAATCCCGGTTCGACGCGGCGGGGGTGGACGCCGACTACTATCCCCGCGACTGGGTGGTGCAGCACCTCGACCCGGACGGCGAGTGGTTCGCGGAGCGCTCCCGGCGCGCGGTGATGCGGTCGGCGTTCGACGCGGCCGTCGAAACCATCGACGCGGAGGGCTACGGGACGTACGGCGACTACAACACCACCGAGGCCATCACGCACCCGTTCGGCCAGGAGTTCCTCAACTACCCGGAGTATCCGACGGACGGCTCGCGGGCGACCGTGAACAACTACGCGGTGGAGCGCCCGACCGGGAGCAGTTGGCGGATGGTGTGCGAGCCCGGCGGCCGCTCCGTGTGCGTGATTCCCGGCGGGAACGACGGCGAGGTGTGGAGCGAGCACTACAGCGACCAGCTCCGACTGTGGGCGGACACCGAGTACAAGCCGTTTCCCGTCGCACCCGGGGAAACCGCGATCCAGTTCGTGGAGGGCGAGCGATGAACACCGCGTGGCGCGCGAACCCCCGCGCGAACGTCGCGTGGTTCGTCGCCGGAGCCGTCGTCGCCGTGGTGCTCGGCCACCTCTCCTGGGTCGGGTTCCTCGCGGGCGGCGCAATCGCCGGGTTCGGCCAGCGGTCGCCGGCGCGCGGCGCGTTCGCGGGCTTCCTCGTCGGCCTCTTCTCCCTGGGCGTCTTCCTCGGTCTGCTCGCCGGCTACGGCAGTCTCGGGGTCGCGCTCGACACCGGCCAGGTGCTGTACGTCGCGCTCGCCGTCCCGCTCCTGTATTCGACGCTCGGCGGCCTCGTCCGCGGCGTCCGGTAGCCCGCGTCGTTTTTCCGGGTGCGGGCCGAACGTTCGAGTGCAATGTCCCGCACCCTGTTCGCGGCGTTTGCGGTCGTGAGCGGCGCGTTCGGCGCGCTGTTCCCGCGTCGCGTCATCGACCCCCTGAAGCGCCTCCTGCTCGCCGGCTACGAGAACCCGGAAGACCTCGAACCGTCCGACTGGTACGTGGAGGCCGTGCGCGTGCAGTCCGCGCTCACGGCGCTCGCCGGCCTGCTCGCGCTCACTATCGACCGACGACGCGGCACGGAAGAAGAAGCGGACGAGGAGTCGGCGTCCGACGCGGCGGCCTAATTCAGGTCGGGCGTGAGTTCGCCGCTGTCGAGTTTCGCCTCGACGTTCCGCGCGGCGGTGACGAGGTTCTCCATCTTCCCGTACGCGACCTCCCGGGGGAGGAGTTTCACGCCGCAGTCCGGGCTGACGGTGAGCTGTTCGGGCGGCACGACTTCGAGCCCTTTCTGGATGTTGCGCTCGATTTGTTCGACGGACTCGACTTCGGCGACGTGCGCGTCCACGACGCCGAGCGCGAGGTCTTTCGTGAACTCGGGGTTCTTGAACACGTCGAGCTGGTCGTAGTCGCCGTTCGCGAGTTCGAGGTCGAGTTCGTGGACGGGAAAGTCGAGGAGTTCGGGGTAGATGCGGGAGTAGTCGCCGTAGCAGACGTGCAGGCCGATGCGCACGTCGTCTGGGATGCCGGAGACGATGCGTTCGAGGCATTCGCCGACGATGGCGTGGTCGTCGGGGGTGGTGGCGAGCGCGGGTTCGTCTATCTGGATGTAGCGCGCGCCGGCGGCGACGAGCTTCTCGATTTCCTCGTTCACGAGGTCGGCGAGGTCGTACGCGAGCGCTTCCTCGTCCTCGTAGGCTTCGTTGAAGCTCCAGGACGCGAGCGTGTAGGGGCCGGTGATGGGGACTTTGACCGGCCGGTCGGCGACCGAGGCGGTGAACTCGTACTCGGAGACGAGCCAGGACTCGCCGTACTCGACCTCGTCGGTGACGCTGGGTTTGTCGAAGTAGTTGTGCCCCCAGACCTTGACGGGGCCGTTGAATTCGTAGCCGTCGATGCGGTGGGCGAAGAACTCCACCATCTCGTTGCGCCGCATCTCGCCGTCCACGACCACGTCGAGGCCGGCGCGTTCGTGTTCGTTCGTGATGAGGCGGCTGGCGTCGTCCTGGGCTTCCCGCCAGTCGTCGTCGTCGAACTCGCTGTCCGGGTCGTCGTGGAGGTCGCGGGCGCGGTTCAGCCACGACGGTTTGGGGTAGGAGCCGACGACCGTGGTGAGGAGGAAGTGGTCGTTCTCGTGGCCCGGGGGACGGAACTGCTCGCGGTTCTCGCTCATTCGCGGTCACCTCCGAGCGCGCCGAGCGCGCGAAGTTTCGCCTGGAACTTGTTCACGGGCAGGTAGAACAGCTCGGTGTTAGGGGTGGCGTACACGGTGTCGAACTCGCTGACGGGAATCTGGTCTCTGAACCACTCGATGCGTTCTTCGATGGTGTCGGGGGATTCGACGAGCGTGTTCTGTCCGTCCACGACGCCGAGGCTCACCGAGTCGAGCGTGCCGTACTCCTGGACGAGGTAGGTGGCGTCGTCGTGCGCGGTGACGAGGTCGTAGCCGAGCGCCGAGACGTCGGTGTCGAGGAGGTGGGCGTGGAGTTTCTCGCCGTACGTCCCCCAGTAGGACTGCACGACGACCTCGGCGTCGGTCGCGGCGGCGACCGTGTCGATGGCGGCGGCGGCGCGCTCGTCCTCGCCGTCGTCGAGCGATTCGGTGGCGAGGCTGGGTTCGAGGACGAACACGGTCTCGACGGCGTCGGGGAAGGACTCGACTTCGCCGGCGAGGAAGTCGCCGAGCGCGGCGAGGAACGCCTGGGAACTCCCGTAGTGGTCGTCGGTCGCGAGTCGGGAGAGCGAGTAGGGGCCGGGCACGACGGCCTGGAGGCTGTCGGTGAGCGCGCTCGCGCGTTCGAGGTCGCGCGCGAGGTCGCCGCTGTGCGTGAGGTCGCCGGTGACGACGGGGTCGCGGTAGAAGTTGTTGTTGTCGTAGTACCGGACGATTCCCTCGGTGCGGACGTTCTCGTGGACGGCGAGCGGATGGGCGAGCATGTCGTCCCAGCGCGCCTGCCCCTCGACGGCGCGGTCGAGGTCGGCGTCCGCCTGCCGGGTGAGGAGGTCGTCGCGCGCTTCGTCGTAGACGGCCTCGATGTCGGGGGCTTCGTCCCCGGAGACGAGGTCTTCTTTCTGGTGTCCCTTGAGGTCGGCGAGGCGCTCTCGCGCGTCGTCGGGCAGCGGGAACAGCCCGAGCGTCGTGCTGACGACTGTCATCTACCCCGAACTACGCCATACCCTCGTTTAATATTTTCCTTCTAAATTTATTCTTCGTGGTTATCCAACGCGGTGCGGCTCCGACCGAGGTAGCGGAGCGCGATGAGCGAGTCCACCACGGGCACGAAGATTCCCGGAACGGCCGCCATCGCGTACACCTCGCCGTCGAACGCTCCCCCAGTCGCTTCGTAGACGGCGCGGGCGTCCGCGCGAATCGCTATCGGGAGGAGTAGGCGGACGACCAGCGCGGCGAGCAGGAACGGCGCGGCGAGCACCGCGAGCGCCGTCAAGGACACGCCCGTCCGCGCGACGACCGCGACGAGGAAGAGGCCGAGCGTTGCTTCGATGGCGGTGACCGCGGGCATCGCGTACACCGCGTACCGCCACTTCGACGCACCGGACATAGCTCGTACGAGAACGGCCGGGGAGTAAGCGTTACCGGACGAGCTTCAGGACGGTGAGCGTCTCGAACGGGAAGGACTCGTCGCGGAGCGCGACGGCGGAGAACCCGCGGTCTCCGGCGTACGCGACGACCTCCTCGACGCCCGTGAGCGTGCTGACGAGCAGGAGAACGTAGCCGTCCGGCGCGAGCACGCGCGCCACGTCGTCCAGGAACGCTTCCACGACCTCGCGGCCCGTCTCGCCGCCCGTGAGCGCGACCTCCATCCAGTCGTCGCGCTCCGCCGCGGGGTCTTCCGGGAGGTACGGCGGATTGAACAGCACCGCGTCGAAGACACCGTCGCGAAAGGGCGCGACGAGGTCGGCGCGAACCGCCGGGACGCCGCGCTCCCGGGCCTGCCGGCACGCGTGCGGGTTCACGTCCGACGCGACGACGTTCGCGCCCGCGTCCCGGACGCGTTCGGCGACGACGCCCGACCCCGTGCCGACCTCCAGCACGCGCGCGTCCGCCGCGAGTTCGGCCACCGCGGCGTCCGCGAGCAACATCGAGTCCTCCGCCGGCTGATACACCTCGGTCTCGACGCCGCGGCGGTCCGCGAGGTCACTCACCGTCGTCACCCGAGGGCCCGTAGTCGTCGGGGATGCGGACGCCCATCCCGTCGTCGCGCGCGCTGAGTTCGCGCTGCGGGAACGGGATGGTGATGCCCGCCTCGCGGAACGCCTCGTGCACCTGCGAGATGACCGCGGTCTGCGCGCGCCACTTCCGGCGCGCGCTCGGCTTGTCTATCCAGAACCGGAGGTCGAGCACGACCGCCGAATCCCCGAACTCGGTGAGCACGACCTGCGGCTGCGGCACCGTCAGCACGTCCTCTACGTCCTTCAGGGTCTCCTCCGCGACCTCGATGGCGTGCTCCACGTCCGTCGTGTAGTCCACGCCGACCTCGACGTGCAGGCGGAGGCGGCCCTTCCGCGAGCGGTTCACGACCTCCTCGGAGCCGACGTAGTCGTTCGGGAGCATCACGTACTCGCCGTCGAACGTCTGTATTCGCGTGTTCACGATGGTGATGTCCGTGACGATGCCGTCGTTCGACCCGATTTTCACCCAGTCACCGATTTCGAACGGCCGCGCGAACATCAACACGAACCCCGCGATGACCGCGCCGAGCGTCTGCCGGGCGGCCATGCCGAACACGATACCCGCGAACCCCGCGCCGATGAGGAGGCCGGAGAGGTTCACGTTCCAGATGCCGAGCGCGGTGATGAGCGCGCCGACGTACAGCGTAATCTGGAGGAGGCGGAACGTGATTTCTGCCTGGTGGTCGGTGATGTTCTCGCGGTCGGCGACGAAGTCGTCCACGCGGCCGTGCAGGAACTCCGTGAAGACGTACGCGCCCGCGAGGAGAACCGCCGTGAGGACGAGGCGGACGCCGAGTTCCGCGCGGTCGGTCACGGCCTGCACGGCGTCCACGGCGAGCGGGTGCGCGCCCCAGAGCACGAGGAACGCCTCGACGCCGAGCGCGCCGAACGCGAGCACGAGCACGACGAGGAGCACGTCCACGATGCGGTCGCTCCGGTTCTCGCGCGCGCTCGCCGCGAACCGCCGAGACGCCCGCCAGCCGAGCGCGAGCAGGACGAGCACCGCGACGGAGAGCACGGCGCGCTCCGCGGGGCCGAGCGACTGCACCGCGTCCGTCAGGTCCGCGAGCGCGCTCACGACGGGTCACCGTGGTCGTACGCGACGCTCGCGACCGCCGCGAACCGTCGCGGTTCCAGTTTCTCCGGGCGCGCCGAGAGCAACTCGTCGTCCAGGGCGTCCACGACCGCGTCCGGGGCGTCGAGGCCCGAGATGTGGGCGGTGTTCCGAATCGCGTTCCGCATCGTCTTCCGGCGCTGCGTGAACACGGCCTTCACGAAGTCGAGGAAGAAGTCCTCGTCCGGCACCTCGTAGTCCGGGTCGCGCGGCGTCAGGCGCACGATGGCGCTCTCCACGCGCGGCTGGGGGTCGAACGCCTCCTTCGGCACGATTTCGACGACCTCCACGTCCGCGTAGTGCTGGGCGGCCACCGAGAGCCGGCCGTACTCGCTCGTGTCCGCGTCGGCCGCCATCCGCTCCGCGAACTCCCGCTGGTACATCAGCACCGCCGGCTTCCCCGCCGGGAGCAGGCGGAACGTGAGTTCGCTCGACGCGCTGTACGGGAGGTTCGAGACACAGCACGAGTACGCGGGGAGGTCGACCGAGAGCGCGTCCCCCTCGACGACGGTGAGGTCGCCGCGGTCGATTGCGTCTGCGAACTCCTCGCGGACGAACGCCGCGAGGTCGGGGTCGCGTTCGATTGCGGTGACGCGGTCTGCGGCGTCGAGCAACCGGTCGGTGAGCGCGCCCGTGCCCGCGCCGATTTCGAGGACGTGCGAGCGGTCGAACTCGCTCGCGTACGTCGGGATGCGGTCGAGCACGCGGTCGTCCACGAGGAAGTGCTGGTCGAAGTCGGGGTTTCCGCGGCCCGCACGCCGAATCAGGGCGTCCGGGTTCCGGTACTCGGTCATACGCGTAGTACTCGCAGGCGGCCCTTACTCTCTCCGGACGAACAATCGGTACTTCACGTCGTCCGGGTTCTGTAGCTCCTCCATGATGCGCTCCACGACCGTCTCCTTCGGACTGTGCAGGCCGGAGACGCGGTCTTCGAGGTCGTCGAAGCTCTCGAACGGCCCCGTGCGTTTGCGCTCGTCCAGGACGTTGTCCCGGAGTTTGTCCCCGATGCCGGGCAGGAGGTTGAGCTGGTGGAGGCGCAGGGAGAGCGGCTGTGCGTCGTTGAAGAAGTCCACGAAGCGCTGTTCGTGTTCCTCCACGAGTTCCTCCACCACGTAGTCGAGTTCGGAGCGCGCGCCGTCCGTGAGGTCTTCGTACGCGACCGTGTGCCCGCGCTCGATGCCCGCGTCGAAGTCCGGCGTCACCTGGACGGAGTCGCCGATGGAGATGTCGGTGTCCTCGCGCAGGCTGAGTTCGTAGAGCGTGAAGTCGTCCGCGGCGACCGCGTACGCGAGCGGCGACCCGCTGTACGCACCGCCGTTACTTCGGCCGTGGTGCAGGACATCGAGCACTACCGCTTCCGACGTCTCGTCGCGTTCGCTGCTCATACTCGCCCTAGAACCACGCGATACTTAAAAAGTCGGACGCGTTACGCGTACTTCGCGACGACGTCCAGCACGTCGTCGAGTTCGTCGCCGGAGAGCGCGTACCGCTCCTGCGCGAACACCGCGCGGAGTTCGTCGCGGCTCCGCGGCAGGAGGTCAGCGACCTTGAACGCCGCCTGCTCCTCGATGGTGTCGAGTTCGAGGAGTTCCTCGACGAGTTCGCGGGACTCCTCGGCCTCCAGCACGGCGAACCGGTTCGTGTGCTCGACGGCGCGCGCGAGTTCGTACCGGAGTTCCCGGTCTTCGTCGGCCGCGCGCTCGGCCTCGATGTCCTCCAGGAGGGCCTTCGCCTCCGACGTGGTGAGGAACTCCTCGTCGAGCGTCTCCTTGAAGATGGTCATGCTAGTTCTGCGCGCGGAGGTGCGCGGGGTACGCCAGGACGACCTTCTCCTTGCCGTTGTCGTTGATCTTGACCTTGTAGGAGCGACCCTGCTCGCCGACGATTTCGCCCGTCAGACCGCTGAATCGGGCGTGGAAGCGACCGTTCGGCGTCGAGGGGTCGATTTTCAGGTGTACCTTCTGACCCTCGTCGAACTCGGCGACGGAGCGCTGGGGCGGCGACGTGCCGCGCTCTCGGGGCTTGTTGGAGAGTTTCTTCCGCGTGCTGTTGAGGGGTCCGTTTGAACTCGGCATAGTCGTATGCAGGTTCGTACTTCCGTCGGAGTTATAAAACGCACGCTACGCGTTCGCGTCGGAGACGCCGGCAGTCTCGGGTGGGAGGGACAGGTCTAACACGAACTCCCTCCATCCATCGGTATGGACGACGACGAGCACTTCGAGACGCGCGCCATCCACGCCGGCCAGGAACCCGACGAGGAGACGGGCGCGCTGATGACGCCCATCTACGCGAACTCCACGTACGAGCAGTCCGCGCCCGGCGAGCACACGGGCTACGAGTACAGCCGAACCGGGAACCCGACCCGGAGCGACCTGGAGGACAACCTCGCGGCCCTGGAGGGCGGCGAGCACGGCCGCGCATTCTCCTCCGGGATGGGTTCCATCAACACCGTGATGAACCTCCTCGACGCCGGCGACCACGTGGTGACGGGCGACGACGTGTACGGGGGAACCCACCGGCTGTTCACGCAGGTGTACGAGAAGTACGACGTGGAGTTCGACTTCGTGGACACCACCGACCACGACGCCGTCGCCGACGCGATGCAGGAGAACACGGAACTCCTCTGGGTGGAGACGCCGACGAACCCGCTGATGCGCGTGAACGACATCGACGCGCTCTCGGACATCGCGCACGACAACGACGCGCTCTGCGCGGTGGACAACACGTTCGCGACGCCCTACCTCCAGCGCCCGCTCGAACACGGCGCGGACATCGTCTCGCACTCGCTCACGAAGTACCTCGGCGGGCACAGCGACGTGGTCGGCGGCGCGCTCGTCACGGACGACGCGGAACTCGACGAGGAGTTCGGGTTCTACCAGAACTCCGTCGGCGCGACCCCGGGGCCGTTCGACGCCTTCCTCGTCCTCCGCGGGACGAAGACGCTGCCCGTGCGGATGGATCGCCACTGCGAGAACGCGAACGAACTCGCGCACTGGCTCGAAGCGCACGAGCACGTCGAGCACGTCTACTATCCCGGCCTCGAATCCCACCGCCAGCACGACCTCGCGGCCGAGCAGATGGACGACTTCGGCGGCATGCTCTCCTTCGAACTCGACGCGAGCCTGGAGGAGGCGAGCGAGTTCGTCTCCAGCACGGAGGTGTTCACGCTCGCGGAGTCGCTCGGCGGCGTCGAATCCCTCATCGAACAGCCCGCGGCGATGACGCACGCCGCCATCCCGAAAGAAGAACGCGAGGCCGCCGGCCTCACCGACCCGCTCATCCGCGCGAGCGTCGGCATCGAGAACGTGGACGACCTCAAGGCCGACCTCGACCAGGCCATCACGGCCGCGCTCGAATAACACAAGTCGCTTTTTGAGCCTCCGCCGACTGTTTATCCCATTCCCGCGTTCTCCCGAGTATGCAGCGACGTGCCCTCCTCGCAACGCTCGGCGCGACGGCCAGCGCGACCGCACTCGGCGGCTGTCTCGGCGACGCCACCGGACGCGACGACACGACCACGGACGGAACCACGACCGACGGGACGACCACGACACCCGCGAACCGGACGCGGTTCGTCGTCGAGGACGTGACGCTCGACGACCTCCCGGACGACGTTGACGCGGACGTGACGGTGACCGGAGCGACAGACGCCACGGAGTTCTATCCGCCGACGGTGCAGGTGGCGGTGACGAACACCGCGGACGCCGCGCGGACGTGGCAGTTCGGCGCTATCGTTCCCTGGTCGACCCTCTACGGGGAGCGCGGCGACGGCGACGCGACCGCCCTGCTCGCGCCCGGCGGCGTGGGGAACGACGTGGTGCCGAACGCACCGCAGGACGACGCGTGCTGGCGCGCGACCGACGGTATCGCCACCGTGCAGGTCGTGAACGACGTCGAGTTTGCGCCCGGCGAAACCCGACGCGGGACGTACGCCCTGCTCGGCGGCCCGGAGAGCGACTGCCTCACCGCCGCGACGTACCGGTTCGAGTCCTCGAACTACCTCGGGGAGACCGAGTGGGGGTTCGAGGTATCGCTCGCGGACGCGGAGTAGCGACTACGCGAAACGGGAAATCGGGAGAAGTTCGCGGACTTATATCCGGCCGACTTCGTCGACGTCGACGGATTCGACGTCGTCGACGTTGCGGAACGCGTCCTCAACGGCTTCCGTGCCGCCGGCTTCGTCGGGGATGATGACGGTCGGGAAGAGCGCGATGAGGCCGAACGCGACGTCCTCGCGGTCGGTTCGGCTGATCTTCGCGCCCTCGGGGAGCGCGTCTTCGAGGCGCTCGGTGAGCGCGTCGAGGTCGACTTCGGGGCTCTGCGGCATGACCTTGATGCGTGCGGCGACCTTCCCCATCGTTACGGCCCCCGGAATCCGCAGTCAGGACACTCGTAGAGGTTGCTCTGCTTCCGGCACTTCGAGCACCGGTAGATCTGCTGGCCACAGTCCGGGCACTTGAACGAGGCGGCGGTCGTGCCGGAGATGTTAATCCCGCAGGAGACGCACTTGCGCGCCTGCCGGGTCTCTGATTCGCTCATACTCGGGTTAGTCGCGGGAGCAGTTTTAACGGTTGTCCTTTCCGCGCTAGCTTCCGGGGAGGATGTCACCGAGTGCCGCGCCGATGGCCATCGGGAAGAACGCGGCGACGCACGCGCCGAGCGCGACCGCGGGGTCGGCCCAGTCGATACGTCCCCACGCGGTGAGCAGGACGACGGCGGTCGAGAGTGACACCGCGACGACGCCGACGAACCGCCGGGGGACGAACCCGAACAGGGGGTCTTTGACGCGGACGTCCTGGAAGTCGGCGACGTAGAGGACACCGTAGACGACGGCGAGCGTCGCCGCGACCGTCCCCAGGAGGAAGGCGGGGTGGGTGGCGAAGAACGCGCCGACCTCGGTGGTTCCGCCCTCGACGGCCATCGGCACGCCGAACAGGAGGCTTCCGAGGAAGGTTTCGGCGACGTCGGCGCGGTCGTACCCGCGGATGACGTTCCCGAACGCGCCGCGGTCTTCGAGGTAGGCGACTTCCTCCTCCACGTCCTCTGCGGCGTCGAGCGCGGCGGCCACCCGTTCGCGCGCGTCCTCGTCCACCGCGGCTTCGAGGGCTTCGAGTTCGTCGAACAGCTGGTCGAGTTCGCGCTCCGGCATGCGTCGGAGAACGCGACGGGCCGGCATGAAGGTTGGCCGCCACGCTCTTTCGGGTGGCGTCGAACAACTCCGGGTAAGCCCGAGTATCCACGACCCCGGGAGGTGGAGCGCGGGATGACCGTCGAAATCGAACAGGGCCACGATAAGGAGCCGATTCGGGGCGAGGTCGCGACGGTGCTCGGCGAGGCCGACCCGAACGGCGCGGACGTGAAGCTGAAGTCGGGCGCGGAGGGTCGCGTGCGTCGCGTCGTCCCGTCGGAGGGCGGGCGCGAGCAACCGCGGTAGGCGAAGACGTAGGTTTTTACGCGGACGGCGTGCAGTCCAGTGTATGACGCAGGGATGGTTCGCGAGCGGCGACGCCGAGGACGTGGGCGCGCTCGCGGCGAGCGTACGCGACGGGTCGGCGGACGCGCCCGCGGACTGGCCGAGTGAAGCGGTCGAGTCCGGGTTCGCGGCGACCGAGGACGCTTACTACGACGCGCTCCACGAGGCGACGGTGGCGTCCGCTCGGACGGAAGTTCAGACCCGGGAGCGCGCGGACGACCAGCAGTTGGTGCACGCGGTCAGGGGCGTCGAAGACCTCACGAGCACCGTGAACGAGCTCTCGGAGCGCGTCGCGGAGTGGGCGGGGAGCCTGTTCGACGAGTCCGGGACGGGCGTCGAGTACGCGCGGGAGGTCGCGGCGCGCGACCCCGACGACGTGACGGAGGAGCGCGTGGTGTCGCTCGCGGAGCGCGTGCGCGACCTGGCGAACGAGCGCGCAGACCTCGAATCGTACGTGGAGGAGCAGGCGCGCGTGGTCGCGCCGAACCTCTCGATGCTCGCGGGACCGACGCTCGCCGCGCGGCTCGTCGAGCAGGCGGGCGGCCTGGAGTCGCTCGCGAAGATGCCGTCCGGGACGGTGCAGGTGCTCGGGGCGGAGGACGCGCTGTTCGCGCATCTCCGCGGGCACGCGCCGTCGCCGAAGCACGGCGTCATCTACGTCCACGAGTACGTCCGGGGGACGCGGCCGGACGAGCGCGGGTCGGCCGCGCGGGCGCTCGCGGGGAAGCTGAGCATCGCGGCGCGCATCGACCACTACTCGGGCGACCGGCGGCCCGGACTCGAGGACGAACTGGACGAGCGCATCGAGCGCATCCGCTCGCGGGGTGACGAATGAGCCGCCCCGAGGGCGTCGAGCGCCGCGCGTTCGACGGGAGCGAGGCGTCGTGGCTGGCGACCCGGGGCGAACCGGTGTACGGCGAACCGGTCGAGGACGGATGGCGTCGCTGGAACCCGAACCGGTCGAAACTCGGCGCGATGCTCGAACACGAAATGGACACCGGCCTCGCGGGCGGCGAGACGGTGCTCTACCTTGGCGCGGCGAACGGGACGACGGTGAGCCACGTCGCGGACTTCGCGGGGCCGACGTACGCCGTGGAGTTCGCGCCGCGGCCCGTCCGCGACCTGCTCGACGTGGCCGAGTCACGGAACCGATTGTTCCCCCTCCTGAAGGACGCGCGGAAGCCGGAGACGTACGCGCACGTCGTCGAGGCTGACGTGGACGCCGTGGTGCAGGACGTGGCGACCCGCGGGCAGGCGCGCGTCGCCGTGGAGAACGCTGAGTTCCTCGCGGACGACGGCCGACTGCTCGCGGCGTTCAAGGCCCGGAGCGAGGACGTGACCCGCGACCCCGACGACGTGTTCGCGGACGTGCTCGCAGACCTCGAATCCGCGTACGAGGTGCTGGAGACCCAGCGCCTCGAACCGTACCACGCAGACCACCTCGGCGTGGTCGCGCGACCGAAGTAGGGCGGGGGCGTGCGGCGAGCGCTCGCCGGCATCCGGGCTTATTTATTCGCGGGCGGAGAACTGACGGGCGAATGGTGACGGGTTCGCGGGACGCGTTCACGGAACTCGGGACGCTCGGCGTCGAGGAGGAGTTCTTCGTGGTCGACGAGTCGGGCGTGCCGACCGCGGGGAGCGACCAGTTGGTGTACGACGGCGACCCGCCCGAGTTGCTCGACGGCCGCCTCGACCACGAACTGTTCAAGTTCGTGGTGGAGACGCAGACGCCGCGCCTCGACGGCATCGAGGAGGCGGGCGACGCGATTCGAGAGGTTCGGGAAGCGCTCGTCGAGTACGCGGCGTCGCACGGCCTCGGTATCGCCGGCGCGGGCCTGCATCCGGGCGCGCGGTGGCGCGAGCACGAGCACGCGGAGAAGCCGCGGTACCGCTCGCAGTTGGAGCGCATCCAGTACCCCCAGCACCGGAACACGACGGCGGGCCTGCACGTCCACGTCGGCGTGGACGACCCGGACAAGGCGGTGTGGGTGGCGAACGAGATTCGATGGTACCTGCCGGTGATGCTCGCGCTCTCCGCGAACTCGCCGTTCTGGAACGGGTTCGACACGGGGCTGGCGTCGGCGCGCGCGAAAGTCTTCGAGAACCTCCCGAACACGGGGATGCCGACCGCGTTCGAGGACTACGACGCGTTCGAGGACTACGAGGAGCGAATGGTCTCTCAGGGCAGTATCAACGACCGCGGCGAACTCTGGTTCGACGTGCGCCCGCACTCCGGCCACGGCACGGTCGAAGTCCGCGCGCCGGACGGCCAGCACGACCCCTCGGTGGTGGAGACGTTCGTCGAGTACACGCACGCGCTCGTCGTGGATTTCGCGGAGCGCTACGAGGACGGCGAACCCGGGACGGACGTGCGGCGGGAAGTTCTGGACGAGAACAAGTGGCGGGCGGTTCGCCACGGCCACGACGCGTCCTTCCTCGAACCCGAGGGCGGCGTCGTCTCCCTCGGCGAGGTCGTGGAGCGCGAGGCCGAACGCCTCGACGTGCCGGGGCTTCGCGACGTGTACGACCGGGAGAGCGGCGCGGAACGCCAGCGCCGCATTCGCGGGGAAGACGGCGCTCGCGCGCTCTACGACTCGATTCTCCTCTGAGCAAAGCGTTTTAATCGCTGGACGGCTTTCGTCGCACAAGAGCCGACACATGTCTGATTCAGAGGACAGCGAGGACGCCCGGAACGCCCGGGACCGAGCGAAGGCCGGATTCGACGACCGCGTGGTGAACATCCTCTCGTGGGTGCTCGACACGGAGACGCGCGCGAAGATTTACGTCTACCTCCGCCAGCACCCGAACAGCACGAGCGAGGAAATCGCGGAAGGCACCGGACTCTACCCGAGCACGGTGCGGGAGGCGCTCGCGGAGCTGAACGAGGAGGACACCGTGGAGCGCCAAAAACGCGAGAGCGAGGGCGCGGGGAACAACCCCTACGAGTACACGGCCATCGCGCCGAGCGACCTCGTCGGCGGCGTCGTCGGGCGCGTGCAGGACGAACTGAACACGGTGTTCAACCTCGACAGATACCTCGGCGAGGACGAGGACGCGGCGGACGAGAACGAACCCGTCCACATCGAGGTCGAAGGCACGAACGCGGAGCAGGAGAACCCCAACCGATAAACACGCGCGGCGTTTCCCCCGGGGTATGAACGTGGCCCTCGGCGGGACATTCGACCCTATTCACGACGGCCATCGCGCGCTCTTCGAGCGGGCGTTCGAGCTCGGTGACGTTACGGTCGGACTGACGAGCGACGACCTCGCGCCGAAGACCCGTAACGAGGACCGGTACGTGCGGCCGTTCAGCGAGCGGAAGACCGACC
Organism: Salarchaeum japonicum; assembly: GCF_020614395.1. Classification (NCBI taxonomy): domain Archaea; kingdom Methanobacteriati; phylum Methanobacteriota; class Halobacteria; order Halobacteriales; family Halobacteriaceae; genus Salarchaeum; species Salarchaeum japonicum. The sequence goes on from NZ_CP085324.1 coordinate 1,578,572, forward strand.
TCGAACGCGAACTCTCCCGGTTCGCGGACGAGTTCGACCGCGAGGTCGAGATTCGACGCCTGGACGAACCGACGGGTATCGCGGCGACGGAGGAGAAGTTCGACGTGCTCATCGTCTCCCCGGAGACGGAGGCGGGCGCACAGCGCATCAACGAACTGCGGGCGGAACGCGGGTTCGACCCGCTCGACATCGAGGTCGTCGAGCACGTGACGGCGGAGGACGGCGACATCATCTCCTCGACCCGCATCGTGAACGGCGAAATCGACGAGCACGGGAACGTCACGCCCGAACGCGACGGTCGCGCGCGCGAACAGTAACCTACCAGTCCGGCGCGTCGAACCCCGCTTCCTCCACGAGGTCTTTCCACTTTCCCTGCACGGAGAGCCGGGAGACGTCAGCGGCGTCCGCGACCCGGGATTGCGAGCGCTGGTCGCCCGCGATGAGCGCGCCGGCGTACACGCTCGCCGCGAGCGCCGCCCGCTTCGAGCGGTCCTCGTCCGGGAGCGTGGAGAGGAAGATGTCGCGCGCGTTCGACCGCGCGGCGCTCCCGAGTTCGAGGCGCTCCGCGACCGCGTCGAGTTCCGCGAGCCACTCCCGCTGGTCTACCTCGTCGCCCGCCCGATACATACCCGGTCTTGGGCGCTCCCGGATTTAAACCCACGGAGGGATGCGTTACGTACTTGTGCCGGACAGCGCTATCGGGGAGTGCGCGCGGGTCGCCAAGCCAGGCCAAAGGCGTAGCGCTTAGGACGCTATGGTGTAGACCTTCGCCGGTTCGAATCCGGTCCCGCGCATTTTCTGTCCGAGCGCCGCGAGGCCGAAAATCGCCGGAGTGGATTCGAACCAGCGTCAGACGTGCTCGCTCCGCTCCGCGCGCCTGACTGAGTTCGAATCCGGTCCCGCGCATTCTACGACGAACGAAGTGAGGAGTGAATGCGCAATGAGTGGATTCGAGGTTAGCTGAGCGAGCGAAGCGAGTTCAGCGTTGGTTCGAATCCGGTCCCACGCATTTTCTGTCCGAGCACCGCGAGGGCGAAAATCGCCGGAGTAGATTCGAACTCAGTCAGACGAACGAAGTGAGTCTGGCGATAGTTCGAATCCGGTTCCGCGCACTGAGGAGCGAAGCGACGAGGGAGTGGTTTGTCCCCGACCCCGAGTAGGTTTAGGCTCGCCGAATTTTCGAAACTGCTTTAGTGTTTAGGCTGGCCTAAACAGGTATGGATGAGAAATATCGGAGTCGCCGGGCGTTCCTGAAGGACGGGAGCGCGCTCGCCGCGGCCGGCCTGCTCGCCGGCTGTCAGAGCGGCGACGGCACGACGACCGAATCGACGACGGAGACGACGACCGAATCGACGACCGAGCAGACCACGACGACGACCGAGGACGCGTCGTACACGGTGTCGATGGAGCCGGTGGGCGACGTGACGTTCGAGGAGGTCCCGGAGTCGTGGGTGCCGTACACGGGCGACTACGCGGACATGGGCGTGGCGCTCGGGCAGGCGGACGGCCTCGCGGGCATCGGCGTGCCCTCCCGGTACGGAACGCATCACTACGCCGAACTCGACGGCGTCTCCGTGGACACGGAGTCGCTCACCACGCTCTATCAGGACGGGACGGGCAAGGAGATATTCTACTCCGTGGACGCGGACGTGCACGTCATCGACCCGAACTTCATGATGAATCGCCTGCAGTGGAGTCAGGGCGACGTGGACGAGATTTCGAGCGGCGTCGCGCCGTTCTTTGGGAACACCATCTTCACGCAGGTGTACGACTGGCACGACTACGAGTACTACTCGCTGTACGAGGCGTTCGAGAAGCTCGCCGAGCTGTTCCAGGAGCGCGAGCGCTACGAGGCGTTCAAGGCCTACCACGACGAGGTCGTCGCGGACGTGCAGTCCCGCATCCCCGAGGAGACGCCCGAAATCGCGTTGCTCTACCCGGCGGGCGTTCCCCCGGACTCGTTCTACCCCTACCTCGTCGGTGAGGGGACGGCGTCGAAGCAGTGGCGCGACCTCGGCGTGGACGACGCGCTCGCGAACGCGGGCGTGACGGACGCGCAGGCGGGCGGCGCGACCGTGGACTACGAGACCCTGCTCGACATCGACCCGGACGCCATCGCGGTGCGGCTCTCCGGGAACATCTCGGACGCCTACTTCCAGGAGAACATCGTCTCCCACATGGAGGAGGACGAGGTGGCGAGCCGTCTCACCGCCGTTCAGGACGGCCGCGTGTTCTACGGCGGCCTCACCTACCAGGGCCCCATCATCCACTTGTTCCAGCTCGAAACCGCCGCGCGCGGCCTGTTCCCGGACACGTTCGGCGAGGACGAGGAGCTGTTCGACCGCGGGCGCGTCTCCGCCATCGTGAACGGTGAGTTCTGAGATGAACCGGGACGTGGTCGTGGTCGGCGGCGGCCCGACCGGCTGTTCGGCGGGCGTGTTCACCGCGCGGTACGGCCTCGACACGGTGGTGTTCGACCGGGGGAACGCGGCGCTCGCGCGCGCGGCGTTCATCGAGAACTACCCCGGCTTCCCGGCGGGTATCGACACCGAAACGCTCCGCGACCTCCTGCACGACCACGCCGAGACCGCGGGCGCAGACCTCGTCTCCGACATGGTCGAGTCCGTCGCGGAGCGCGAGGACGGCTTCCTGGTGGAGACCCAGGAGGGCCGGCGCGTGGAGACCCGGTACGTGGTCGCGGCGGCGTGGTACGACGGCGGCTACCTCCGCGAGATGCTCGGTGACGAGGCGTTCCACGAGCACGAACACGACGGCGAGACCCACGAGCACTTCGACCCCGAGTACGCCGACCCGGACGGCCGCGTGGGCGTCGAGGGCCTGTACGTCGCGGCCCCCGCGGGCGAGCGGAACGCCCAGGCAATCGTCGCCGCGGGGACGGGCGCACACGTCGCGCGCGAACTCATCGCCGACCACCGCGCGAACGAGGGCTACCCGGAGGGCGTGCGCGAGCACTACGACTGGCTCCGCCCCGACTCCGAGTTCGCGGGCGACTGGGGCGAACGCGAGCGCTGGCGCGAGTGGTACGACGACCGCACGCCCGACGGTGCGGACGACGACCTGCGAGAGCAGTACATCGACGACGCGTTCGCCACCCGCCGCGGCCCGGACGAAATCGCGGAACTCCGGGAGCGCGCGCACGACCGACTCCTCGAACACATCGACGACGACCGCATCCGCGCGTACCTCGACGACTGAACGGGCGGCGGGCGTCCGACAGCCCACAATCCTTTTCGTAACCCGCACACGACGTACGAGCAATGAGTACGCTCCCCGGTCTCGCGACCGACCTCGTGGACGGCGTCGACGCGCTCTTCCTGTTCTCGCCGAGCGGGTCGTACTACGAGCGCGCGACCGAACTGGAGGACACCGACGTGGTCGTCGTCGCGCAGGAGAACGCGGTCGGCGCGGACGAGTTCGTCGAACTCCCCCTGGAGTTCGCGGAGGTGACGGAGCGCGTGCGGTTCGGCATCGAGGGCGCGCTGGACGAAGGCCTCGTGGAGGACGGCGAACTGCTCGCGTGCGCGACGAGCGTGTTCGGGGACGACATCGACACGATGAGTCGCGTGCGGGCGGACGAGTCCGCGCACTCCGGCATCTACGACCTCTTCGTGAACTCGCGGGCCGACCCGAGCGTCATCCGGGACGTGCTGGACGTGGTCATCGAACTCGGCCGGAAGGGCCAGAAGGGCAAGCCCGTCGGCGCGCTGTTCGTCGTCGGGGACGCCGGGAAGGTGATGAACAAGAGCCGTCCCCTGAGCTACAATCCGTTCGAGAAGAGTCACGTGCACGTCGGCGACCCCATCGTGAACGTGATGCTGAAGGAGTTTTCGCGGTTGGACGGCGCGTTCGTCATCACGGACTCGGGGAAGATCGCGTCCGCGTACCGCTACCTCGAACCGAGCGCGGAGGGCGTGGACATCCCGAAGGGCCTCGGCACCCGCCACATGGCCGCGGCGTCCATCACGCGCGACACGAACGCCGTCTCCGTCGTGCTCTCGGAGAGCGACGGGCTCGTCCGCGCGTTCAAGGGCGGTGAGCTGGTTCTCGAACTCGACCCGGAGGCGTACTGATGGACGTATCCCAGTTCGTCGCGGAGAACTACGACTACATCCTCGCCGCCGTCATCGTCGCGCTCGGGTTCGCGACCGGCGTGGTCGCGCGCCGGATGAACGAGCGCGTGATGGACGCGCTCGGCGTCGGGGACGCCGTCGAGGGGACGAGCGTCGAGCGCACCGCGCGGAACTTCGGGACGACGACGACGGCGTTCGTCGCCCGGGTCTCCGGCTGGGTCATCTACGGCGTCGCCATCGTGCTCGCGCTCCGCGTCGTCAACCCCCTGCTCGCGGCGGCGCTCTGGGTGCAGGTGACGGGGTACCTCCCGAACGTCGCCATCGCGCTCGTCGTGCTCGTCGTCGGTCTCGTCGCGGGCGACAAGGCAGAACTCGCGGTGAGCGAACGCCTCCGCGGCGTCAAACTCCCCGAAATCGGCGTGATTCCCGTCGCCGCCCGGTACAGCGTCGTGTTCGTCGCCGCGCTCGTCGCGCTCAGCCAGCTCGGCGTCGCGACGACGGCGCTCGTCGTCGCGTTCGCCGCCTACCTCGCCGCCGCCGTCGTCCTCACCGTCGTCGCCACCCGCGACCTGCTCGCGGCGGGCGCGGCCGGCCTCTACCTCCTGCTCACCGAACCCTACGGCATCGGGGACACGATTCGCGTCGAGGACATGGAGGGGTTCGTGCAGGAAGTGGACGTGTTCGTCACGCGCATCGAGGACGACGGGACGGAGTACGTCATCCCGAACCACCTCGTGATGCGCTCGGGCGTCGTTCGCGTCATCGACTAATCCACGACGTCCGCGGGGACGCCAGCGACCGTCGCTCCGTCGGGCACGTCCTCCGCGACGAGGCTGTTCGCCGCGACCTGCGCGTCCGCGCCGATTTCGACCCCGGGGAGGACGACCGCGCCCGCCCCTATCATCGCGCGCTCGCCGATGACGACCTCGCCCGTGCGGTACTCGTCCTGGAGGAACTCGTGGCAGAGCACCGTCGCGTCGTATCCGACGATGGCGTCCGCCTCCACGGTGATGAGGTGCGGCCAGAACACGTCCGGGGTCGCCTCCAGCCCCCAGGCCGCGCCGGGTTCGACCGTCATCCCGAGGAGCGTCGTGTAGAGCCAGTTCTTCAGTCGCATGCTCGGCGTGATGCGCGCGAGCACGACGACGACGTAGTTGAGCGCCACCCGGAGCGGGTGGACGGCGTCCGGCCAGTGGCGGAGGGAGTTCCGGGGGCCGACCGTCGGGTGGCGGTCGAGGCGGTCGTGGCGTCGCTCGGTCACGCCCACAGGTAGGCGGCGCGCGCGCTAAAACCCACGTGTTTCGACGAACGTCGAGGCTAGTGTTTATGTTCGTCGTACCCGTTTCGCCGACTGACGAATGAGTCAACGACAGATACCGAACGAGGTGGAGTCGGCGCGCGGAAAACTCGTCTACCTCTACCTCAGAACGGAAGGAACCGCGTCGCTCACAGACCTCCAGGGCGCGCTCGGCCTCTCACAGCTCACGCTCCTCACCGTCCTGCGGTCGCTCCGCGACACCGGACACGTCCGGCGGACGAACGAGGGGTTCGCTACGGTTTCGCGACCGGCGTGAACTCGCCCGTCACGTCCCAGTCGTGGATGCAGTACACGTCCCCGACCTCGTCGTCGCCGACCTGCCACGCGCCGGCGTCCTCGTCCCACACTTCGCGTCGCCCGCAGCGGAGACACGACCGCTCGTCGGGCGTCCTGATTTCGACCATACGCGCGGTACGTGCCCGAGAACCACGTTACTTGTGGTCGCGCCAGAACGTGTCGAGTTGGTCGCCGAGGAACTCCGGTGTCATCCGCACGAACTCCGCGCGCTCTTCCGGCGAGAGGTACTCGTGGACGGAGTGGCGCGCGCCCTCGACGTACCGGCGGCCCGCGAGCACGCGCACCCCGACCTCGTCGCGTCCGCGGATGACGCGACCGATGGCCTGTCGGGAGCGCCGAACCGCGGGCACCGTGAGCGCGTACTCGAACGCCCGCTCCTCCCCGAACGCCTCGCCGTACGCGTGCCGAACCGCGCGGACGCGCGGCGACCCGATGTTCACGAGCGGAATCCCCACCACCAGGCACGCCGCGAGTTTCTCGCCGTCGTAGTCCACGCCTTCGGTCAGCGTCCCCCGCGTGCTCGTGACGAGCACCTTCCCCGGGCCGGCGAAGAACTCTGCCTTCAGGTCGTCCGTCGCCTCGTTCGACGAACTCGAATCCACGAGCACGTCCTTCTCCACCGCGTCCGCGAGGTACTCGCCCGCCCACGCCGCCTCCCGGTAGTTCGGCATACACACCAGAACGTTCCCCGGGCTTCGCGCGACGGTGCGGAGGACGTACTCGTACTGGTCGCGCGTCCGCGTCGCCTCCCCGGGTTCGCCGCGGTTCGAGCGCGTGAACGGCGCGGCGTCCACGACGAAACTCGCGCGGTTCGACTCCGGGAACACCATGTCGTACGTGCGCTCGACCACCGGCCGGTCGTCGCCGCTCTCCAGGGCGTCGAGGCCGACGACCTCGCGGAACACGTCGATGGGTTCGAGGGTCGCGCTCATCAGCACGCCACCGCCGACCTCTTCGAGCACGCCCCGAATCTGGTCGCCGGGCATGCAGTTGAACGTCACGAGCGCGGGCGTGTACGCCTCCTCGTACGTCCGGGAGACCGACCCCGCGTCCGCGGGCGCGTGTTCGAGTTCTATCTCGCGGAAGAAGGAGACGTGGTCGCGCTCCCACCACGCGCTCAGGAGGACGCCGACGCTCGTGCAGACGCACTGCCGGTCGTTGTCGCCCTCGTTCAGGACGGCCTCGACTGCCGACCCGACTTCGCCGAGCGACCGCCACAGTCCGCCCGTGTACCCCGCGTCCTCCGCCCACTCGGTGAGGTCGTCCACCTCGTCGGCCTCGGGGTCGCGCAGCGGGATTTCGAGGTCGCGCTCGGGAAGCCGGTCGGGCGCGAGCGTCCCGTACTCGCTACTCAGGTGTGATTCGACGCGGTCGTCCAGCCAGCCGACCACGTCGTCCACGAGGTTCTTCGCGTCCTCGACGGCGTCCAGGGTCGCGCCGTAGTCCGCGAGCTTCTGGTCGAACTCGCGCTCGTTCTCGTGGCTCTGCCGGGCGTACTGGAGGAGCGTCTGGAAGTCGTTTCGCGCGCGGACGAGCGTGTGTCGGCCGATGCGGTCGCTCAGGAGGTCGCGCACGCGCTCCTCCATCCGATGGGCTTCGTCCACCACCACGAACGTTCCCTCGTCCAGCAGGCCGTCGAGGAGCGGGCGCGTCCCGGGGTCGAAGAGGTGGTTGTAGTTCCCCACGATAACGTCGGCGTGTTCGAGCAGGACTGACTGCGCGCGGTGCGGGCACGTCCCGTACTCGACTGCCTCCGGGAGGAGTTCGTCCACCGTGACGACGTGGTTCTCGCCGGCGTCGAACCCGAGCGGCGACCCCTTCTCGCGGCCGTACCAGTCCGCCTCGAACGGACAGTAGAGCGTGTCCTCGTCGCTCACCTCGTCGGGCGCGCTCGGCTGGTGGCGGACGTACGGCGACGCCGCGCCCGCCGTGGAGAGCGCGCCGGAGAGCGTCTCCGGGTCGTCGTGGCGCGCCGCCCGCGCGAGCCGGCGCGCCGTCCCGGCGTCCCACCACGCGTCCTCCAGCGCGTCCTCGGGCCGGAGCGCCGCCGTCGCCTCGCCCGTCGGCGTGCCGCGCGTCTTCCCCTCGCCGCCCTCCACGAGCGCCGCCGTGTTCTCCCGGAGGTCGTCGCAGCGCTCGTGCGTGCTCGCGTCCCGCGGGAACACGTCCTCGCGGCCGTACGGACACAGGTCGCGCTTCCCGACGAGCGACACACCGTTCATCGGCTCGTCGAGGCCGGCGTTCATCGTGCGGAGGTCGTCCACGAACTGCTGGAGTTGCTGCTTCACGGGGGTGACGACGAGCACGCGCTCGAACCGACTCGTCTCCCGGACGAGCGTCGCGCCCGCGGTCAACGCCGCCATCGTCTTCCCCGTTCCACAGGGGCCTTCCATCGCGAGAAATCCGCGGCGCTTCCCGACATCGATTGCGGTCTCTATCGCGTCCGCCTGGTTCGCGTACGGCTCCTCGAACCCGAACACGGACTCCCAGGCGGACTCACTCATCTACTCGCGGGTGGGGCCGCTTCCCCTAAGAAGTCGCGGATTCCAGCACGAAGTCCACGTCGAGCGGAACGCGGCCCTTCGCGTACCCGGAGAGCGCTCCGTCCGGCCGCAGGCGGAACACGACCGCCGGCCGATGCCCCACGTCCGGGCGGTCGTCGAGTATCCGCCGCCAGTCGCCCTCGCGGAAACTCGAACAGTCCACGAACAGCACCGCGCCGCCGCCGTGCTCCTGGAGCTGCCCCCGGGTCTTCGTGTCCACCGTCTCCTTCACGGCCGCTATCGGCGAATCGGCCGCGCGCCGCGACGGCGGGTTCGGCCGCGTCACCTCCACCAGCACGCCGTTCCCCGCGGGGTCGTCCGCGCGGAAGTCGAGCGAGTGCCCCGTGGACACCTCGATTTCCGGGGTGAGGTCGTAGCCCGCCTCAGTGAGGACGTACGCGACGTTGAACTCGCTCATCGTCGCGCTCATCCGCACCAGGTCGAACTCCGCGCTCGTCCCGAGTTTCGCCGCCATCTCGTGGCGCTCGTCCTCGAACACGCCCGTCTTGAGGAAGTCGTCGTAGAACGCGAGCGCGTCGTCCCGGTCGGCGTCCCGGAACCCCGCGGCGTGCTCGCGGAAGAACGCCCGCGTCGTCTCCCGGCCGTCCTTCGAGCACAGGACGGGCAGGAAGAACCACGCGAGGTACCGATAGGGTTCGAGCCACGGTTCCTCCGCCAGGAGAGTGTCGAGGAACTCGCGTTGCGCCCATCGAGCAATCGGATAGGGCGCGTCCTCGAAGTCGCGCTTGTCGGTGCGCCAGAGCGCGCTCGGCGTCTCCGTGTTCCCGAGCCAGTACGCGCCCGAGTCATCGGCGTGCCACGCGAACACCGCGAGGTCGCCGTTCGCCATCTCGAAGCGCCGCGCGCGGTACTCGGGCGGCGGACTGAACCGGGGACTGCGAGCGGTCGCGCCGATGTTGTCGTCGAGCGGGCCGAGCAAGTCGCGACGCACCCGCCGGTCGCTCCATCGCTCGCCGGAGTACCTGAATCGAAGCGGCCGAGCCACACCGGACGTACGCGAGGTCGGCGTTTCAGTCTTCCGAGTCTACCGATTCCACGGGGCCGCGTCGGGGTCGATGAGGCGTTCTTCGCGCTCGATGTCGTCGATGCGCGCGACCTCCCCGTCGGCGAGGTCGAGGTCGCGGGCGTGCCAGTTCTCCCGGAGGTGGGGGTCGCCCGTCGCCTTCGGAATCGGAACGACGCCCTTCGCGTCCAGCCACGCCAGCGACACCTGTGCGGCGGTCGCGTCGTGGTCGTCCGCGACGGATTCGAGCACCGGATGCCCGACGACCTCGCCCTGCGCGATGGGGCAGTACGCGACCGGCGTCACCCCGTGCTCCTCGCAGGCCGCCCGCCACGCCTCCTGCTGGAGGAACGGATGACACTCGAACTGGTTCGCCAGCACGGGCGCGTCCAGCAGTTCCACCGCCTCCGCGAGCAGGTCGGGCGAGAAGTTCGACACGCCGACGTTCTCCACGCGGCCGTCCTCGTACAGGTCGTCGAACACGGGAAGGGTCGCTTCGGCGTCGTACGCGCCCATCGGCCAGTGCACGTACAGCAAGTCCGCGTAGTCCGTGCCGAGCCGGTCGAGGCTCTCCGCGAACGTCGAACGCACGTCCTCTGGCGCGAGGTTGTCCGGATGGATTTTCGTCGCGACGAACACGTCCTCGCGGTCTACGTCCGCGTTCGCGACGCCCTCGCCCACGGCGGCCTCGTTGTCGTACATCTGCGCCGTGTCGATATGTCGGTAGCCGAGTTCGAGCGCCGTCTCCACCGACGCGGCGCACTGCGCGAACTCGTCGTTCCCCGACGTTCCCAGTCCCGGACTCAGTGAGTCGTCCATACGCGGCGTTCTGCGCGCGGCGTGGTAAGCGTTCGCCACGAGGACTCCCGCGGAGTCCCATGGGAGCCGCCACGCCTTTCCGCGCCGCGCGGGTTCTCGTCCGTATGCCACGGGAGTGGGAGTACGAGACCCTGCGGCCGCCCCGCGGAGCGACGCAGAAGGAAGCAGAAGACCCGAAGGAGGCGTTGAACGAACTCGGCGCGGAGGGCTGGGAGCTCGTGGACACCATCGACTACGCGGACGGCGGGACGAAGTTCCTCGTGCTCAAGCGCCCGGTGGAGCGATGAGCGCGTCCCCCGACCGGGACGTGGACGTGGACGCGGAGTCCGACACCGACATCGAGACCGCCGAGGACACCGCCGACATCTCCACCGCGAACACGATGCGAGAACGCGCGGACGAGAGCCACATCAAACTCCGCGTGCTGTTGAGCGCGAACCGCCTCCTCGTCGCCGGCGCGCTCGCCGTCTTCGTGTTCGTCTCGTTCGTCGCCGTCGGGAGCGTGAACGACCTCGCCGCGAACCTCGGCACGGGCGACACCAAAGCCACCATCTTCTCCACGATGCTCGGCGCAATCATCACCGGCACCACCCTCATCGTCACCATCAGCCAGCTCGTCATCTCCCAGGAGAACGGCCCGCTCGGCGACCAACACGACCGCATGAGCAACACGATGGACTTCCGCGAGTTCGTCGGCGAGATGTACGGCCACCCCTCGCCCGTCGACCCCTCCGCGTTCCTCCGCGAACTCGTGGACGAAACCCAGCGCCGCGCCGAAGCCCTCCGCGACGCCGTCGCCGGCAGCGACAGCGACGACCTCCGCGAGGAAGTGGACGAGTTCACGGACAGCCTCACCGGGAACGCGGACGCCGTCCGCGACCAACTCGAAGGCGCGCAGTTCGGCGAATTCAGCGTCCTCCACGCCGCCCTCGACTTCAACTACGGCTGGAAGATATTCCAGGTCGAACGCCTCCAGAACGAGTACGCCGACGACGTCACCGACGACGCCGACCGCCTCCTCGACGACCTCCACACCGCCCTCTCCATGTTCGGCCCCGCCCGCGAACACATCAAGACCCTCTACTTCCAGTGGGCGCTCATCGACCTCTCCCAGCTCATCCTCTACGTCTCCGTCCCCGCGCTCGTCGTCACCGGCGGCATGCTCGGCTTCTTCGGCACCGGCCCCGTCCCCGGCACCACCCTCGGCGTCCAGAACGTCCTCCTCCTCGTCGCCGCCGCCTTCACCGTCTCCGTCTTCCCCTTCCTCCTCCTCGTCTCCTACATCGCCCGCATCGCCACCATCGCCAAACGCACCCTCGCAATCGGCCCACTCATCCTCCGCCGCTCACAGCGATAAAGCGGCGGAACGTCCAGTACTCCCGCCGCGCGAGCGAAGCGAGCGCGGGATGTTTTTAGCGTAGCTTTTTGCGAGGAGTGGTGTGCGTAGCGCACCCGACGAAGTAAAAAGGTACGAGCCAAGGGGGGGGGATTTGAACCTCAGTCACTCCGCTACGCTCCGTTCCCTGGTTCAGAATCCCACCTGTTGCTCTTCGTCCTCACTTCGTTCGGACAGAAGAGCCAAGGGGGGGATTTGAACCCCCGAATTCTCGATTACAAATCGAGTGCTTGAACCGCCCAAGCTCCCTTGGCGCGAGTCGAGATTAGCTCTCGGGGTTTGTGTGGGTATCGTTTTCCGCCGGTTTTTCGAGGATGACGCGGTGGGGCGCGTATCCCCGGGACTCGTAGAGGGCGCGGGCGGCGTCGTTGTCCGCCATCACGGCGATGGCAAGCGTGTCCGCCCCCCTGGCTTCGAGTTCGGTTTCGGCGGCGTCGAGGAGTCTGGAGCCGATACCCTGGTTTCGGTGCGGGGGTTCGACGTAGACGTTCTCGACGATGCCGCGGGTGGCGTCCTGGTCGTAGAGGCCGTCTTCGAGGTAGAAGGTCGCGAATCCGAGAATGTCGTCGTCGCGGGCGACGCGGAGCTGGTCGGCGGCGATTCGCTGGCCGAGCACGCCGCGGGCGGCGGCGCGGTTCTCGGCGGCGAGCAGGTGGGTTCCGTGGCGTCGCTGGCCTTCGACGAGCGCCGCCCACTGTTCGACGAGGGCGTCCAAGTCGTCGGTCGTCGCCGCCTCTATCGCGGTCACTGGTCGAGCGCGTCCACCGCGGGCAGGGGTTCGCCGGTGAGCATGCGGAGCGCCGCGCCGCCGCCCGTGCTGACGTGGTCGAAGCCCTCGATGCCGAACCGTCGAATCGCGGCCGCGCTGTCACCGCCGCCGACGACGCTGTACGCGTCCGACTCCGCGACCGCGGTGAACAGTTCGCGCGTCCCCGCGGCGAACGTGTCGTCCTCGAACACGCCCGCGGGCCCGTTCAGCACGACCGTCCCCGCGTCGGCGACGACCTCCGAGTAGGCTTCGATGGTGTCGTGGCCGATGTCGAGCACGGACTCGTCCTCGCGGGGCGGGAGGGCGTCCTGCGCGATTTCGGTGCGCTCGCCGTCGCGCTCGACCGCCACGTCGAGCGGGAGGCGGATGCGGTCGCGGTGGCCGTCGAGGAGGGTGGCGGCGCGCTCCACCTGGTCCCAGTAGCCCTCCTCGCGGACGAACGCCGCGCTCGCATCGCCGATGTCCACGCTCGCGGCGAGCATGAAGACGTTCGCGACGACGCCCGTCGTGAGGACTTCGGTCGCGAGGTCGTGTTCGAGGACGTGGCGCACCACGTCGATGGAGTCCGCGACCTTCGCACCGCCGACGATGTCCACGCGGGGGTCTGGCTGGTCGTTCACGTTCCCGAGCACGTCGAGTTCCGCCTCCATCACGCGGCCCGCGTACGCGTCGAGCACGGACGGGAACCCGACGAGGCTCGGCTGACTGCGGTGCGCGGCCGCGAACGCGTCGTTCACGTACGCGTCGAGTACGGACGAGAGGCGTTCGACGAGGAACGTCTCGCTCGCTCGCTCGGGGTCGAACTCCATGTACTCCTCGCTGTAGAACCGCGTGTTTTCGAGGAGGACGGCCTCGCCGTCGTCGAGCGCCTCGACGGCGTCGCGCGCGCCGACCGTGAAGGTGGCGTCGCAGTACGACACCGGCCCCGAGAGCAGTTCGTCGAGGCGGTCGGCGTGGGGTTCGAGGCGGGCGAACTCGTCGCCGCCCGGACGGCCCTGGTGGGCGAGCACGGCGACGCGCGCGCCGCGGTCGAGGAGTTCGTCGAGCGTCTCGACGTGCGCGCGCAGGCGGGCGTCGTCCGCGAGCGAGCGGTCGTTCGCGAGCGGGCTGTTGATGTCGACGCGCACGCCGACTGTCGTCCCGGCGGCGTCGAGGTCGTCGAGAGTCCGAATCGCCATCACTCGAAGCCTACTCCGGGGGGCGTATAGGCGTTGCCTTTGGCGAAAGACGCTTCACGCGACCGTGTGAAGTTTTACCAGACATGGGCGTGGTTGCGCGGGCGGCGAGGGCGTGTCGGGCGCGCGCGACCAGCCTCGGACTCGCCGGGCTCGCGGGCGTCGCCGCGCTCGCGTCGTCCTACGCGGTCGCGGGCCGCACCCCGCGGTTCGTCGCCGCACCGGTCGCGTCCGCGTTCGTGGACGCCGCGCCCGCCGCGCTCGTCCGCGTCGGCATCGAGTCGCTGGGGAGCGCCGCGCAGTCGCTCGTCCTCCTGTCCGCGCTCGCGGCCGCGGTCGCGCTCTACGCCGTCCCCGTTCTGTGCGCCCTGCTCGCGGCCGACCACGCGCGACTTCCCGCCGAACCGCTCGTCGCCGCCGGCGCGCTCGCGGTCGGCTGGGGGCTGGTCGGCGCGCCCGGGTCGGCGGTCGCCGCGGCCGCCGGCGCGACGCTCATCGTCGCCGCGTCCCGCCTCCGCGCGCCGAAACCGGGAGGCGTGGACACCGACAGGCGGTCGGTGCTCGCGGGCGCGCTGAGCGCCGCCGGTCTCTCCTTCGGCGGGTGGCTCGTCGGCTCCGCGGATTCCGGGACGGGCGGGCCGGGCGAGCGCGCGGCATCCACGGGAACCGAGGGGCGGTTGCTCGACCGCGCACTCGCGGCGTCGTTCGACGTTGACGGCCTCGAACCGCTCGTCAGCACCGAGTTCTACGAGGTCGATATCAACGCCGTCAATCCGACGCCGAACCGCGAGGGCTGGACGCTCGACGTGACCGGCGCGGTGGAGTCCGAGCGCACGCACGACCTCGCGGGCGTGCGGTCGTTCCCCACGGAGCACCGGTTCGTGACGCTTCGGTGCGTGAGCGACCCGCTGAACGGGACGAAGCTCGACACCGCGCTCTGGACGGGCGTCCCCGTCCGGGAACTCCTGGACGACGCCGGCGTCACCGAGGACGCGTGCTGTGTCGTACTGCGCGCGAAGGACGGCTTCTACATGGAGGTGCCGCTCGAAGCGGTCGAGGACGGCCTGCTCGCGGTCGGGATGAACGGCCTCCCGCTCCCGCGCGAGCACGGCGCGCCAGCGCGCGTCCTCGTCCCCGGCCACTGGGGCGAGGTGAACGTGAAGTGGGTGACGGAACTCGAAGTCACGGAGACGCCGGTCGAGGGCTACTGGGAGAAGCGCGGCTGGCACGGCACCGGCCCCGTGAACACCGTCGCGAAACTCCACGCGGTCACCCGCGACGGCGGGCGAATCGAGGTCGCCGGGCACGCGTACGCCGGCACGCGCGGCGTCGAACGCGTCGAGGTCTCGACGGACGGCGGGCGGACGTGGGCGGACACCGACCTCACCGACCCCCTCCCGGCGCGGGTGCCGGCGGACGCTGACGACCCGGCGCTCGGCGGGCGAGCGGCGGACGCGTGGCGGGGCTGGCGGTTCGCGTACGACGCGCCCGGCACGGAGCACGAGGTCGTGGTGCGCGCGACCGACGGGACGAACGCGGTGCAGTCCCGTGAGTACCACGAGCCGTATCCGCGGGGCGCGACCGGCTGGGTGTCCCGGACTATCGACTAAACCGTCCGGCAGTCCGGGCAGACGAGCTGGCCGTTCACGTTCGAGAGGCTGTCCGCGAGCGACCCGCAGACCTCGCAGACGCTCCGGTGGGAGTACGCGTCGTCGGGTTCGCCGACCCGGTCGTCGGGCCGCGCGGCGTCCGGCGTCTCGTCGCTCGCGGGGGGTGCGGGGTCGGGGCCGGCGCGGACGAGGTTGGTAGCGTCCACGAGGCCGAGGACGCCGTCACCGTCGGCGACGACGACGTGCCGGGCGTTCGCGGACGTGAGGCGGGCGGCGGCGTCCTCGACGGCGGCCTCGGGGCGGAGCGAGGGCGGCACGTCCGTCATCGCGTCCCCGACCGCGCCGTCGAGCGCGCCGTCGTCCGCGAGGTGGTCGAGCACGTCGCTCGTCGAGAGGTAGCCGACGGCGTCGCCGCCGCGGAGGACGAGCGCGCCGGTTGCGTCCGCCTCCCGGATGGTTCGCACGGCGGCGTGGAGGCTGTCCGATTCGCTCACGCCGACGTAGTCGCGGTCCATCACCTCCCGCACGGGCAACGCATTCATGCTATACTGTACCACACATCGGGACTAAACCGTTTCCCCGACAGCCTTAGGCCCGTGGGACGCCATGCCGGGCACGACCCGAAGCCGAAGACTGTAAACGCCAGTCCGGACTCCCAGTGAGTAATGACCATTCCCTCGTTCGCCATCGGCATCGCTGGCGGAACGGGCGCGGGGAAGACCACCGTCGCCCGCGAAATCACGGAGAACGTCGGCGAAGCCGTCACCCGCGTCCCCCTCGACAACTACTACGAAGACCTCAGTCACATGAGCTTCGAGGAGCGCGCGGACGCCAACTACGACCACCCGGACGCGTTCGAGTGGGACCTCCTCCGCAGCCACCTCGACAGCCTCCTCTCCGGGCAGGCCGTCGAGATGCCGCAGTACGACTTCAGCGAACACCTCCGGCAGGACGAACGCGTCACCGTCGAACCCACCGACGTCATCGTCCTGGAGGGGATTCTCGCGCTCTACGACGAGCGCGTGAACGACATGCTCGACCTCCACATCTACGTCGAGACCGACGCCGACGTACGCATCCTCCGCCGCATCGACCGCGACGTGCTCGAACGCGGCCGCGAACTCGAAGGCGTGATGGAACAGTACCTCTCCACGGTGAAACCGATGCACGAGCAGTTCGTCGAACCGACGAAGAAGAACGCCGACATCATCATCCCGGAGGGCGCGAACTCCGTCGCCGTGAACCTCCTCGAAGAGAAAGTGCAAGCGGAAACGGGCGCGTTCGCCGAGTGGGCGGCGCGCGAAGCGGAAAACCAGCTCTAGGTCTGGGGCTGGAAGTCCCAGAGGTCGCCCGAGCGCATCCCGTCACCGACCTTCTTCCAGAACTCCACCTTCGTCTCGAACTCCTCGGGTTCGACGTGCTCGAAGATTTCGGAGACCGAGACGACCTTCTCGTAGTTGATGCGGACGGGGTCATCGCCGTACTCCTCGACGAACGCGTCCTTCTGGAGCGGGAAGTCCTCCTCCTCGTCGACCTTCTTCGACAGGACGGCCATCCCGTACTGGCGTCCGCCCTCGCTACCCTCCTCGCCGTCCGGGTCGTGCGGCCAGTCCCGGCCCGACGGGTCGTACATGTCGTCCATACGCACGGGTTCGACGCCGGGGGTCAAAAAGCCATCTTTCGCGGGACGCTACCAGTACGGCGTCGTCTTCGTCGCCGCACTCCCCGCGCCCACGAACGCGACGACCGCGACGACGCCCCAGCCGACCGCGAGCGTCGCGCCCGCCGCCGCGACCGTGTACCCCGCGGGGGCCGCGAGCGTGTTCGTTCCGAGCGACACCAGCGCGCCGAGCGCGCCCACGAGGATGCCGAGCACCCCGAGCGCGCCCGCGAGAGTTCGCCAGTCCATACCCGGACGTTACCCCGGAGCGCCTTAGCCGTAATCATCGCCATTTAGGGCTCGCCCCACCACGGGGACGTATGACCGTTCACGTCCTGCTCGCCGACCCGCCACGGGACGGCCTCGTCCTCCCCGACCTCCCCGACACGTCCCCGCTCACCGAATCCGAAGCCACCGGCCTCTACGAGGCGATGCTGAAAGACGCGTGCGTCGCCGCCGCGACCAGCGGCGGGAGCCTCCTCGTCAACTACCCGCCCGCCGACGACATCCCGCCCGAACACGAGACCGGACGGCCACCCGAGGCCGACCTCCGCGAAGTCGTCGCCGACGCCCTCGAAGACCCCGCGGACGCCCGCTTCGAAGTGCAGGTCGGCTCCAGCTACGACGCCCGCGTCGGCAACACCGTCACCCACCTCCTCCGCGACGAGGACGAATCCTCCGTCGCCGTCGTCGACCCCCGCGCCCCCCTCCTCGCGCGCAAAGACCTCGACAGCGCCGCGATGAAACTCCGCCGCCGCGACGCCGTCCTCGGCCCAAGTGACGGGGGGCGCGTCCACTACGCCGGCTTCACCCAGCCCATCGACTTCGCCGGCGCGTACACCACCCCCGAACTCGACACCCTCACCGCCCGCGCCCGCGACGCCGGCGGCGACGTGGACTTCCTCTCCCACCAACCCCTCGTCCGCACCGGCACCGACCTCGAAACCCTCCTCCCCACCCTCGACGCCCGCCGCCGCGCCGGCCGCATCGTCCCCACCCACACCACCCAGTACCTCGCCGAACTCGGCGTCCACCTCACCGACGACGGCCTCCAGCGCGCCTAGAGACGACACCGTAAAGTGCGCGCTCCGACTCCACACGCACGAGGTGAGGTGGCAGAGCGGCCTATTGCGCCGGTCTTGAAAACCGGTGGCGCAAGCCTCCTGGGTTCGAATCCCAGCCTCACCGCATTCTGCGCGAACAGCGACGAAGACTCGTGGGTCTTCGTCGCCCGTGAGCGCGAATCGAAGACGGGGATTCGAGCAGACGAGTCGCAGCGCGAACGACGTGAGCGACCGTCTCGGCCGAGTTCGAATCCCAGCCTCACCGCGTTTTCCCGACACTGATTCGCGCAGTTTCACCCGTGAAAGTCCAGTGTTATCGGCCGCGTCGGCCCTTGGTTTGGCGGTAGTCGGTCTGGAGGAGGTCGAGGAAGTACGTGATGAACTGTTCTTTTTCGGTGTCGGTCATGCGGCCGGGGTGTTTCATGGGGACGAGTTCGAAGCCGCGGCCGCGGACGCTGGTGGCGTGGTGGTCGTCGACGCTGAGTTCGCCGGCGGGAGTGGTGGTGTATTCGCGGGCGAGTTCGTCGAGGGCGCGTTCGCCGACGGGGACGATGAGTTCGGGGTTTATCATGCGGACGTCGGCGGTGAGGAAGGGGTCGCAGGCCTGGAGTTCGTCGTCGGTCGGCGGGTGGTCGGGGTGGCGACACCGCGCGAGATAACAGAGGTATGCGTTGTCGAGTTCGGGCGTGGTGCTGGTGGGGAGGCTGTTGTTGAGGCCGAGGTTTCCGAGGATGTCCTGGAAGCGCTCGCCGGCGTCGTCGCCGACGAACGGGACGCCGGCGGCTTCGGCGGCCTCGCTGGGGGTGTGGCCGACGAAGACGATGTCGGCGCTCGCGTCGCCGTAGCCGTGCACGACGCGGTCGCGTTCGGCGGCGCGCGCGCAGTTCGTGCAGTCTTCGTCCATCCCGTACGGGTTCCGCTGGGTTTCCTGCCGGGCGTCCATCACCGAAGCCGTGGGCGGCGAGCGGGTTAGGTGCATCGCCACAGACTGAAACGGGCGTTTTCGTCTCCACAAGGCGCTTACCCCTCGTGGGCGACGGACGAATATGAAGCGACGTGCCCTGCTGTCGTCGCTCGCCGCGGGCGGCGCGGCGGCGCTCGCGGGCTGTAACGAACGCGGGAACGCGACGAACGGGACGACGACGGGCGACGGCGACTCGACGCGAACGACCACGCCCACCCCAGCCGACGCGCCGACGCCGCCGGATACCGGACTCGCCGACGCGACGACGGCGGTGTTCGAGACGCGCGACCGGACGATGAGCCTGCTCGGCGGCCGCCGACGCCTCCCGAGCGGGCTGGTGGTGCGGGCGTGGCTGTCCGCGACGGCGACCGCCGACCATCCGGCGCGGGTGACGGCGACGCTCACGAACGACACCGACTACGACACCACGCTCCGCCTGGGCGACGTGTCGCCGTTCACGCCGACCCCGCACGGGTTCCGCGAGCGCGACTACGACCACGCGCTCTACCTCGCGCCGACCGACGGCCACGAGTTCGCGGGGCGGACGCCGGCGGTCGCTCGCGCCGACTCCGGCTGGTATCTCGACTCGCGGACAGACCGCTGGCAGCCAGAAGCGGTCGAACTTGCTTCCGGCGAGACGCTCGTCGGGGAGTTCGCGGTCGTGCCGCGCGAACCGGGTGCGATTCCGACGGGCCGGTACGCGTTCGGCGAGGCGGACGACCCGCTCACGCTCTCCGTCTGGCAGACCTCACAGCCTGGGCCGACCGAGGGGTCAGCGTTCGAGAACGCGACCCCGCCCGCGTTCGACGAGCGGTCGCCCGCGTGGTATCACGACGCGACACCCGAGACGCAGGCGTTCCTCCGACCGAGCGCGGAACGGGTGGACGCGCCCGCCGCGGTGTCGTTCACGCTCCACAACCACCGCACGGAACCGCTCTCCGGGAACGTCTACGACTGGACGCTCTCCAAGCAGTTCGAGGGCGAATGGTATCGCATCGCGCCGTGGGCGATTCCCGTCCCGCTGACGCCGCTCGCGCCCGGCGACACGCACACGTGGACGCTGAAGGCGTTCGACGGCCCGCGCGTCGAGTGCGAGGACGCCATCGCGCCCGGCCACCTCGGCGGCGGCCGCTACGCCTTCCACGTGAACATGGCGAGCGAGAACGGCCCGACCCACGCCGCGCTGTTCGACCTCGACGCGCCCGCGGCCTCGGTGACGCCGACCGAGGACGTGTCCATCGAGCGCGAGTACCGACTCGTCCGCGCGAGCACGCCCGACGACGGCGGCGACCGCGCCACGCTCGTCGTACAGCGAACCGACGACGCGGACGCCCGCCTCCTCCCCGAGCAAGTGATGCAACCGCGGAACCGCGGGCTCAGGAACACCCTCCCGTTCTTCGAGGAGGGCATACAGAAAGTGCGACTGCGGACGACGGACGGCGTCGTCGACGACGCGCTCCGCGGGAGCGAGGCCGACCGCGCGTTCCGGTTCGGGGACGAGGCGTTCGCCGCGTGGCGCGCGTGACTACTCGCTCCGCGGACTGCTCGGGTGGTAGTCCGTGTCGTACTCGCCGGGCTGGCCGTCGAGCCGGTCGGGGTTGATGCGGCCCGCGAGCAGCATGAAATCCACGATGGTCAGGGAGAGCATCGACTCCACGACCGGCACGCCGCGCGGCGGAAGGACGGGGTCGTGGCGGCCGATGACCTGCTCGGTCTTCTCCTCGCCCGTCTCCCAGTCCACCGTCTCCTGCGGTTTCGGAATCGACGTGGGCGCGTGCAGGGTGAGTTCGCCGTAAATCGGCTCGCCCGTCGTGATGCCGCCCTGGATGCCGCCGTGGTCGTTCTCCACGGGCACGGGCTCGTCATTCGAATCGAACGCCCACTCGTCGTTGCGCTCCGAGCCGGTGTACTCGCGGGCGTCACGGCCCAAGCCGAACTCGAACGCCGTCGCCGCGGGTACGGCCATCAGCGCCTGGCCGAGTCGCGCGCTCACCGAATCGAACCGGGGCGCGCCCAGCCCGCGCGGCACGCCCTGCACCTCGAAGTAGATGGAACCGCCGATGGAGTCGCCCGCCTCCTGGTACTCCTCGATGCGCTCCTGCATCCGCTCGGCGGTCTCGGGGTGCGCACACCGCACGTCGTTCTCCTCCGTGTGTTCGAGCATCTCCGCGAAAGACACCTCGGGAGCCTCGACGTCCCCGATCTGGTTCACGTGCGCCTTCACCTGGACGCCCTCGGATTCCAGAATCTTGTCCGCGATAGCGCCCGCGGCAACCCAGTTCACGGTCTCGCGCGCTGACGACCGGCCGCCGCCGCCCCAGTTCCGCGTCCCGAACTTCGCGGAGTACGTGAAGTCGCCGTGGCTCGGGCGCGGCGCCGTGATGAACGGCTCGTACTTCCCGGAGCGCGCGTCCTTGTTCTCGATGGTCATCCCGATGGGCGTCCCCGTCGTGTACCCGTCCTGCAAGCCGGACTGAATCGACACCTCGTCGGGTTCGCCGCGCGAGGTCGTTATCATCGACTGCCCGGGTTTGCGGCGGTCGAGTTCGCGTTGTACGTCCTCCTCGGTGAGTTCGAGACCCGCGGGACAGCCGGAGACGGTGACGCCCATGCCGGGGCCGTGGCTCTCCCCGTACGTCGTCACCTGGAACAGCCGCCCGAACCGATTTCCGTTCATACCACCCTCTCTGTCGCGGGCGCATTTAGGGTTTGTACTCCACGCAACCGACCGTTCAAATACGAGGGCGCGGCCAGACCGGGCGTGACGTAACCGCCGCGCGCGCCGGCCCCGCGAAATCCCGGGACTCGACCGACGCGCCCGCCCGAGAGTCCCGTGCTAGCAGATGTCCGCGAGCCCCGCCGCCGCGAACGGCACGAGCATCTCGCGGGCGTCGAGGCCGCCGTGCATCCCCACGAGGTCGAGCTGGTGTTCCTCCGCGGCGTACCACAGCATCCCCTCGCGGGGGACGACGACGAGGTCGCCGCAGTTCCGCTCGAACACCGGCCCCGGCTCGCCCGGCCCCCAGAGGCCGCTGTCGAGCGCCTCCGCCTTGGTGAACACGAGCGCGTCCTCGCCGTCGAGCGCCGCCCGCACCCGCGAGCGGTCGCCGTCCACGTGCAAGTGGACGTTCCGCGGGCCGCCGAGCACGAGCGGCGTCCCCGATCGGTCGCGCCGGAGTTCGCCCAGCACGCCGTCGAGCGCGTCGAGCGTGCGCTTCTCGCCGGTCGTGTCCACCTGGCCGTGGTCGGCGGTGAGCGTCAGCAACGTCTCGTCCTTCGCGGCCGTGGACACGTCCGCGAGCGCGCGCTCGACGGCGGACAGCACCGCGTGCCCCTCCAGGTCGTACGCGGGATGGTCGGGGCCGACGTGGTGACCGGTCGCGTCCACGCCCGAGTAGTACGCGTAGACGTACGACCGCTCCTCCTCGCTGGCCGCCTCCACGACCTCGGCGAGCGTCGCGGCGAACTCGCCGACCGTCTCGCAGTGGTGGTCGGTCGCCGCGTCCGTCGGCGTCTCGTGCTCCTGGACGGTGTGGCAGTCCACGCCCGCCGCGTCCAGCCGGTCGAAGACGGTGTCGCCGTCGAAGCGCTCGCGGGCGGTGAGCGAGAGGTCGCCGCCGTCCTTCGCGGTCATCGGGAGCGAGTTGTAGACGGTGTCCGCGTCGGGGTCGTACGCGTTCCACCCGAGCAGGCCGTGCTCGACGGGGTAGCGCGCGGTCTGCATCGTCGTGATGCACGCCGCCGTCTCCGAGGGGTACGTCGAGGTGAGCGGCGTCACCGCGCCGTGTTCGACGAACCCGCCCATGAGGCCGTTCGAGTCCGCGAGCCGGCTGGCGTGCTCGAATCCGAGCGCGTCCACGAGCAGGACGACGACCGTGGAGGCGTCGTCGTCCACGTTCTGGAGCACGTCGTCGGGGAGCGCGGGACCCACGTCCTCGTCGAGAACGGCGGCGGCGGTGCCGGGGACGTGCGCGAAGCAGTAGTCGTCGTACGCGGGCCGGACGAACCCCGGTTCGAGTTCGTCGCCGGCGAGCGTGTCCGCGAGGCTGGAGCGAAGCATATCGACGCGAGAACCCGCGCGGTAAGAAGCGTGGGGGATTCAGTCGAGCGTGACGCTCGCGCCGAGGTCGTAGAGCGTGTCGAAAAAGCCGGGGAAGGACACGTCCACGTGGTGCGCGCCGGTGATGGTGGTGTCGCCGTCCGCGACGAGGCCGGCGAGCGAGAGCGCCATCACGATGCGGTGGTCGCCGTGCCCGGAGAGCGTCGTCCCCGTGAGGTCGCTCCGGCCGCCGTGCACGGTGAGGGTGTCGCGTTCCTCCTCGACGCTCGCGCCGAGCGCCGCGAGTTCGGTCGCCATCGCGTCCACGCGGTCGGTCTCCTTGAACCGGACGTGCTCGCAGTTCGTGATGCGTGTGGTGCCGTCCGCGGCCGCGCCGAGCGCCGCAATCGTCGGGAGGAGGTCGGGCGTGTCACCGACGTCGACCTCGACGCCGGAGAGCGACGCGTGCTCGACCTCGACGGTTCCCTCGTCGCGGTTCCAGTCCACGCGCGCGCCCATCCGCTCGACGATGTCGAGGATGGCGCTGTCGCCCTGCTCGCTCGGGTAGACGTTGTGAACGGTGACGGAATCGTCGCCGGCGAGCGCGCCCGCGCCGACGAGGTAGGACGCGGAGGAGAAGTCGCCGGGCACCTGGTACTCGTCGGCGCGGTAGGTCTGGCCGCCGGGGACGCGGTAGCCGTCGGCGGTGCGCTCCGCGTCGATGTCGAAGTCGTCGAGCACGTCGAGCGTGAGGTCGACGTAGGGTTCGGACTTGAGTTCGGTCGTGAGGTCGATTTCGACGCCCTCGTCGGTGACCGCGCCCGCCATCAGGAGTGCGGTGATGAACTGACTCGACACGTCGCCCGGAATCTCGACGCGGCCGCCCTCGATGGGGCCTTCGACGACGAGCGGGGCCTGGCCGTTCCCGCGCGTGCTCTCCGCGCGAGCCCCGAGGGCGTCGAGCGCGTCCAGGAGCGGGCCCTGGGGGCGCGACCGGAGCGACGCGTCGCCCGTGAGCACGGTGATACCGTCCGCGAGCGCCGCGGCCGCGGTGACGAGCCGCATCGTCGTCCCGCTGTTCGCGCAGTCGAGCACGTCCGGCGGCACGTCGGGCCGGCCGTCGAACCCCGCCACTTCGAGCGTGTCCGCGACTTCCACGAGGCTGCCGCCGAACGCGTCGACCGCGCCCATCGTCGCCTTCGTGTCCGCGCTGTCGAGGGGGTTGCGGACGCGCGCGCCGTCGCTGTACCCGGCGGCGAGAATCGCGCGGTGCGTGTAGCTCTTCGACGGCGGGGCGTCCGCGTCCCCGTGCACGCGGGAGGATGTGACCGTGACGTCCATGGCGGGGAGTCGGCCGGCCGGCACGTAGGCGTTCCGGAGGCGGTAGGGTTTTACTCGCGCCAGCGGACGCCACGAGTATGGAACCCGATTTCGGCGCGCTCGACGACGCGCTCGACGCGGCGGACGCGGACGGCTACCTGCTCGACGCGGACGCCTCGACCTCCGACCAGCTCTACCTCTCGGGGTTCGACGCGAGCGACCCCTTCGTCAGCCTCTACACGCCCGACGAGACGGTGCTCCTCGTCTCCGGCCTGGAGTTCACGCGGGCGAAACGCGAGTCGCGCGCGGACGCCGTGCGGCGGTACGCGGACTACGACTACCAGGAGAAGCGCGCGAACAACGACACGGCGACGGCGCGCGACCTCCTGTACGCCGAGTTCCTCGACGAGTTCGGGGTCGAGTCCGTGCTGGTGAACGAGCGATTCCCGCTCGCCACCGCGGACGGCCTCCGCGACCACGGCGTCTCCGTGGACGTGGACGACGACGACACCGTCGGGACGATTCGCGCGACGAAGACCGCGGCGGAGGTCGAACACGTGAAGGCCGCGCAGGACGCGAACGAGGCGGCGATGCGGGCCGCGCAGACGCTCATCGAGGCCGCGACCGTGCGCGACGGCGTGCTCCATTACGAGGGCGACCCGCTCACGTCCGAGCGCGTGAAGGAGGAGATCGAGGTGACGCTCCTCCGTCACGGCTGTTCGCTCGACGAGACCATCGTCGCCTGCGGCGAGTCCGCGTCCATCCCGCACGACCGCGGGAGCGGGCCGCTCCGCGCGGACGAGACCATCATCATCGACATCTTCCCGCGGGACAAGGAGACGAAGTACCACGCGGACATGACGCGCACGTTCGTGAAGGGCGACGCGACCGACGAGGCCCGCGAGTTCTACGACATCACGCGGGAGGCGCTGGACGCGGCGTTCGACGCGCTCGAACCCGGCGCGACGGGTGAGGACGTCCACCACGCGGTCTGCGACGTGTACGAGGACGCCGGCTACCCCACGCTCCGGAGCGACCCGAGCACGGAGACGGGCTACATCCACAGCACCGGCCACGGCGTCGGCCTGGACGTCCACGAAGCGCCCTCGGTTTCGACGAACGCGACCGACGAACTCGAACCCGGACACGTCGTCACCATCGAACCCGGCCTCTACGACCCCGATATCGGGGGCGTTCGCCTGGAGGACATCGTGGTCGTCACCGAGGACGGCTACGAGAACTTCACCGACTACCCGCTCGACTTCGAACTCTAGTCCGGGTTCGCGGCGAGCGTGATGGAGTGGTTCACGAGGTCGTCCATCCGGTCGAGCGCCGCCGCCACGTCGTCTATCGCCTCGCGGTCGCCCTCACGCACGTCGTTCAGCGAGGTCTGCGCGCGCTCGATGGAGTCGATGAGGTCGTAGGAGAGGACGTTCGTGAGTTCGAGGAGGTGCGCGCCGTCCTCGGAGTCGCTCTCCGGGTCGATGGCGTGAAAGTGCACGGAGAGTCCGTCCTCGGACGGGAACGCCCGCACCTGGAAGTGTTCGTCCAGCGGGTCGTAGCGCTCCGTGAACGTCACGGCCTCCTGGGTCGCGATGGCGCGGTGGAACTCCGTGTAGAAGGGCGACCCGACCGCTTCCTCGAACTCGTCCCAGATGTTCTCGCCGATGACGTCCTCCGCGCGCACGTCCAGCAAGCCCTCCGCCTCGTCGTTCACGTACGTGAAGTTCCAGTCCCGGTCGACCGCGAAGAACGCGTCCGTGATGCGCTCGTAGACGTTGCGCGCGAGGTCGTTCAGCATCGCCACGTCCCGCTCCGCGAGGTACTGGTCGGCGGCCGACTGACAGGCGTCCGCGAGGTCGGCGTACGCGTCGTCGCCCGACTGCGGGACGTAGTTCGTCACGCCCGCGTCGATGGCGGCGCTCGCCACCGACTCGCTCCCGTTCGCCGTGAACAACACGAACGGCACGGCGGGGTCGACGTCTCGCACGCCCGAGAGCAACGCGATACCGTCGAGCGCGTCCGGGTCGTGTTCGCTCACCACGCAGTCCACGCGCTCCTCGGAGAGAGCGTCGAACACGTCAGACTCGGTGTCCGCGACGCGAACCGAGAGGGTATCGCGGTGGGCTTCGGTGCGGTCGGCGCGCTCCCGAACGCCGCCACCAGCGCCGATGTAGAGCACGCGCGCACTCCCGTCCATACGGATCGACGTAACGGGGTAACGGATAAATAGTCGTTGGCGGACTACTCGCGAACCTCGTCGCTGAGTTCGCGGAACACCGCGACGAAGTCGTCGGTGGTGAGTCGGGAGAGCAGGTCGTCCAGTTCGGCGCGCCGCGCCTGGATGCGATTGACGAGGTCGTGGTAGGCGTCGCTCTCTTCGAGTTCGGCCTCGGACTTCTCGGCTTCGAGCGCGGCGCGCTTCGACGCGAGCGCGAAGAACTCCCGTATCTCGTCGCTGTACACGGCGCGCGTGAGCAACCGTCGAACCACGTCGTGGAGTTCCGTCCGGGAGACCGGTTTGACGACGTACGCGTCGAACCCGAGGCCGATGATGTCGAAGTCGGGTTCGATGCCGGAGACGAGCGCGACTCGGAGACCGGGGTTGGTGTCCTGGAGTGCGGCGAGGAGTTCGTCGCCGTCCATCTCGGGGAGGCGGCGGTCGACGAGCGCCACGTCGACCGTGGCGTCCATGGCGTCCAGCGCCTCCGCGCCGGTGTTCGCGACGCGGACGGCGTAGTCGGCCGACAGCCACGACTCGTAGAGAGCCGCGAGGTCGCGTTCGTCTTCCACGACGAGGACGGTCGGCCGCTCCGTCATACCCGTCAGTACTCCCGCTGGCCCTAAGACTCTTGTTACGAACGAACGCCTTTTGCCGGGTCGTCCGGTACGCTCTGGTGATGGACGTACTCGTGGTCGGCGCGGGCGAGATGGGGCGGTGGTTCGCGCGAACCGTCTCGAACGCCGTCGCGTTCGCTGACGTGGACGAGTCCGCGGCCCGGGACGCCGCGGACGCCCTGGGGGAGCGGGGGAGCGTCGCCAGCCTCGACGGCGAAACCCGGTACGGACTCGTCTGCGTCGCGGTGCCGATGGACGCCGCCGCCGAGGTTATCGAGACGCAGGCGGGGCGCGCCCAGCAGGCCGTCGTGGACGTGACCGGACAGATGACCGGCCCGCTCGCGGCGATGGCGCGCGCCGCGCCCGCTCGGGAGCGCGTGAGCCTCCACCCGCTCTTTGCGGGAGAGAGCGCGCCGGGGAACGTCGCCGTCTCGACGGGTGCTGGCGGCCCCGCGACGGACGGCGTGCTCCGCGAGCTCGAAGACGCCGGGAACACGCTCGTGGAGGTCGAACCCGAGGAGCACGACGACGCGATGCGAACCGTGCAGGGCCGGACGCACGCCGCGATTCTCGCGTTCGCGCTCACGGCGGAGGACGTGCCCGACGGCCTGGAGACGCCCGTCTACGAGGAACTGCGTTCGCTCGCCGACCGCGTGACGAGCGGAACGCCGCGCGTGTACGGCGACATTCAGGACGCGTTCGACGGCGCGGAGGACATCCGGGACGCCGCAGAGCGACTGGCGAACGAGGAGTTCGCGGAGGTGTACGAGGATGCCGGTCGATAGAGAACGGTTGCGGGACACGGCGAAGTACCTCCGGGGCGTTCGGCCGCTCGACCCCGAGGAACTCGCGGACTACGTCGAGGCCGACCACCGCGTCGTCGCGCTCGCGCTCCGGGACGAAGCCGCCGACCTCGGCCTCGTCGAGCGCGAGGACGGCACGTTCGTCCCCGCCGACGACGCGCCCGTCCGCCCGCACTTCGAATCCGTCACGGAGTTCCCGGACGGGTACGCGTTCGCGTTCGAAGACCTCCTGTTCGACGAGTACGGGCGGAACTGGCAGAAGGGCGAGTCGGGGAAGCGCCTGCGGGAGGCGATTCGGCGGTTGAAGGAGAACTACTACCGCCAGCATCCCGTGGAGTACGACTACGAGGCCGCGCTCGGCTACGGCGTCTACCACCTCCCGGACTACTACGCGGCCGTCCAGTACCCGCTCGACTACCTCGCCCGGGACGACCGGATTCCCGGTAGCCTCCGCGTGCTCGACGTGGGCGCGGGCGTCGGCGGCCCCGCGCTCGGCCTCCACGACTTCCTCCCCGACGACGCGCTCGTGGACTACCACGCCATAGAGCCGAGCGACGCCGCAGACGTGCTCGAACCGCTCCTCGACGAGACCGGCCCGAACTTCCACGCCGAAATCACGAGAGAACGCATCGAGGCGTTCGAACCGGCCGGCGAGTACGACCTCGTCATGGCGTGCAGCGTGCTCTCCGAACTCGACGACCCCGTCGCCGTCGGCGAGAAACTCCTCGACGCGCTCGCGCCCGACGGCACGTTCCTCGCGCTCGCGCCCGCCGACCGCAACACCAGCATCGGCCTCCGCGAGACCGAACGCGAACTCGAATCCCGGGGCGCGACCGTCTACGGCCCCACCGTCCGGTTCTGGCCCGGCGAACGACCCACCGACACCGGCTGGAGCTTCGACCACCGACCCGACGTCGAACCGCCGGGATTCCAGCGCCGGCTCGCAGAGAACGCGCCGCGGCCGAGCGAGTTCCTGAACGAGACCGTGAAGTTCTCGTACTCGCTCCTGCGGACGGACGGCGAACGCCGATACGACGTCTCGCTCGACGAATCCCGGGTCGCGAAACTCGCGGACGCCGACGCGCACGTGACGAACCGCGTGAACCTCCTCGTCGCGAAACTCAGCGCGAACCTCGCCGACGAGGACGCGAACCCCGTCTACAAAATCAGCGACGGCAGCGAGACCGAGGACGCGTACGCGGTTCACGTCAAGGAGGACGCGCTGAACGCCGCGCTCTCCCGCGCCCCCTACGGGAGCGTGCTCTCCATCGAGGAAGGCCTCGTCCTCTGGAACGACGACGAAGCCGCCTACAACGTCGTCGTCGACGAGGACACCGTCGTCGACCGCGCGCGCTAACGCCGGGACTTATCCCCCGTCGCGCGAACCACCTACCATGAGCGAGTCGCTCGACATCCTCCTCACGAACGACGACGGCATCGACAACCCCGGACTGCTCGCCGTCCGCGACGCCCTCAGCGAAATCGGGGACGTCACCGTCGTCGCGCCCGCCAGCGACCAGAGCGCCACCGGCCGCGCGATGTCGACTGACGTCCACGTCGAAGAGCGCGACCACGGCTACGCCGTCCAGGGCACGCCCGCCGACTGCGTCGTCGCCGGCATGGAAGCCCTCGGCCCCACCCCCGACCTCGTCGTCGCCGGCTGCAACGCCGGCGCGAACCTCGGCACGTACGTCCTCGGGCGCTCCGGCACCGTCTCCGCCGCCGTCGAAGCCGCCTTCTTCGACGTCCCCGCCATCGCCGTCTCCCGCCTCCTCGAACCCGGCCAAGTCGGCTCCCGCGACCTCACCACCGACGGCTACCAGACCGCCGCCCACGCCACCAAATACCTCGCCGAACACGCCCTCGGCGCGGGCGTCTTCGACCACGCAGACTACCTCAACGTCAACGCACCCATCGCCGGCCAGGAATCCGGCGACATGCGCATCACCCGCCCCAGCGACGCCTACGACATGACCGCCCGCCGCCAGGACGCCACCCACGTCACCATCCACGACCGCATGTGGGACCACATGGAATCCGGTGACATCGACGACCCCGACGGCACCGACCGCCGCGCCGTCCTCGACGGCCACGTCTCCGTCAGCCCCCTCACCGCCCCCCACTCCACCCACCACCACGACGCCCTCGACGCCCTCGCCCAAACCTACTGAGAATCGAAACCGTCAAACACGCAGCGCCGACAACTACACGTGCGGGCGCTTAGCTCAGCTTGGACAGAGCACTTGGCTTCGGACCAAGACGCCGCGGGTTCAAATCCTGCAGCGCCCATTCCGTTTCTCACCGTTTTGAAGACACTCCCACGGTGCCTGAATCATAGCAATCCGTCGGACGAGCTTCGCGAACGCGGGGAGGCGGAGCGTTCGTCACAGGGCGCGCTGGGGTTAGGCGAGGAGGAGGACGACGGTGTACGCGATAGCGCCGAGCGCGAACGCGGAAAAGCGGCTTTCGCGTTCCGCGGGGACTTCTTCCTTGATGACGTTGAGGATGACGCCGCCGGAGAGGAACGCGAAGAGGACGGCGAGCGCCTGGCGGTCGAGCGGCACGACGAAGCCGACGGCGAGGCCGAGGAGGATGGCGGCGGCGAGCACCCAGCGGCCGTAGTCGTGGTAGGTGTCGCCGTGGTGGTTCCTGAGCCCCCAGTCGTTTACGAGGAAGTGGAGCGCCATCGCGACCCCGAAGAGGAGGAGGCTGGTGAGGCCGGGTTCCTCGCGGTGGAGGAGGAGGTAGCCGACGAGGACGTTGTAGAGCGCGAACGCGACGACGTGCATCCAGAACACGCGCTCGCCCTCCTCGCTCTCCTGCGCGGGGTCGAGGGAGTCAGTGGCGTGTCGTTTCGCGGCGCGTTCGACGCCGTAATAGGCGAGGAAGCCGGCGAGCGCGACGAGGTAGACGTGGCGTTCGAGGAAGCCGATGCCGAGCGGTTCGTCCCCGACGTGCCGGGCGGCCCGGCTGATTTCGGGGAGGACGTGCACGAAGACGTACGCGACGGAGACGCCGCCGGAGACGGAGAGCCAGCGGCTCCGCGGCAAGTGGTCGAGCACGCGGAGGCGGCGGCCGAACAGGTGGACGGCCGCGAGCGCGAACGCGATACCGACCGCCGCGAGTTCGACCACGGGCGTGGGTGAGGGAGCGTGCCCGCTCATCGGGCGAGGATAGCGGAAGGCGTCGGGTAAGCGTTCGGGCTGCTACTCCGGAACGGGATGGCCGAGACGCGCACCTATCGCGTTCGAGTACTCGGCGAGCGCGCTCGCGGAGTGCGTGTCCCGCGGGTAGACGCTGTCGCCCGCGTTCCACTCGTCCGGGTCGTCCACCGGGTCAGTGGCGTAATCGAACGGTATCATGAACGTCCAGGTCAGCGCGCCGTCAACGTCGTGCTCGCGGAACTCACCGAATATCTCGCGGTACCGATTCGCGCGTCGCTCGTCCTGTCGCTCCCAGTCGCCGTCGCGACGATCCACGGTATAGTTCTCGTCGCCGGCGGAGAACTCGCCGACGTAGAGCGGTTTCCCGAGTTCCTCGCGGGCGTCCCGCGCGTGGTTCGCGACCCAGGGCTTCCAGCGTTCGACGCCCGCGTCGTTCTCCACGGTGAACCCCATGTGGGACGGATGCATGTGAACCGTCGCGGCGTCGATAGCGTCGTGGCGGTGGTTCGGGAGGAACGCCATCCCCTGGTCGTTCTTCCCCTCCAGACTGTCAGGATTCGAATCCTCGTACATCCCAATCTCGCCCGTCGACACGGGATGCGTGTCGTCGACGGACTTCAAGTAGGCCGCCATCTCCCCGATCCAGTCGTCCATGAGGGCGGTGTCGCCGTCGTTGTCGAGGAGGTCGGGTTCGTTCACGAGCTCCCACAGGAGGATGCCGGGGTCGTCGCGGTACTCGCGGCCCGTGAGCGTGTTCTCGCGGGTGAGAATGCGCTCCACGTACGTCCGGTAGAACCTCCGGCACCGCTCGTCAGTGTAGAAGTCGTCGTGGTCGGACGCGCTAGCGCTGTACCGCACGAAATCCGTGATTCCGGTGTGGCTGTCCGTGTTGCTGAGCAGGGGAAGAACGAGACGGACCCCTGTCTCGTTCGCCCTGTATATCGCGTAATCGAGGCGTTCGAGCACAGTCTCGTTCAGTTCGGGGAGCGTCTCGCGCGCGTCGGAACCGTCCTCAGCGGGTTCCGGGATGAGTTTCGTGTTCTCGCCCGCGCACGACCCGATGTAGCACTTCCCCGCGTACACCCACGTCCGGAGCGCGTTCAGACCGAGCGCGGCCGCCTCCTCGAACACGCGGTCGACGTACCAGCGCGGCGTCCGCGCGAGCATGTCGTTGTTCGCGCCGTTGAACCGGAACCGCTCGCCGTCCACGACGAACTGCGTTCCCTCCACGCCGACGAAGTTCTCGAGGCGCGGAACCGGCTCCGAGACGACGACCTCCCCCGTGACTTCCGCACCGCTCTCGCGCTCGAACACCGAGAGCGCGTACGACTGTGCGTCGAGGTCGCCCGGAACGCTGAACGCCACGCGCTCGGTCTCCCCGGGGTCGAGCGCGACCCGCTTCGACGCCGTGTACGCCTCGAGTTCCAGCACAACCGTCGTCTCCCCCGCCACGTCTCCGCGGTTCCGTACGCCCACGGACACGTCGAACGGGTCACCTGCGGTCACGTCCGCGGGCGTCGAGAGGTCGCTGAGCGCGAACGCGACGGCACCCGCCGTCGTCCCGGTCGTCGACGTTCGTCGGGTCGTGGTCGGGGACTGCTCGCTACAGCCGGCGAGTCCACCGACGCCGGCCACTCCCGCGAGCGCGAGGAGGCGGCGACGCGACAGGCCGTCAGTCGGCATAACGACTGCCCGTACGACGGTATCCGTGAAATAAGTTCGCACACAACAGGGAGGCGGCTAGACGCGGTCGAGAATCGCGTCCGCGACCTCGTCCGTTCCGGCGTCCCCGCCGAGGTCGGGCGTGCGCGGGCCGTCCGCGAGCACGGACTCGACGGCGCTCCGCACCGACGCGGCCGCGTCCCCGTGGTCGAGGAAATCGAGGAGCATCGCGGCGGACAGCACGGTCGCCGCGGGGTTCGCGATTCCCTCGCCCGCGATGTCGGGCGCGCTCCCGTGCACCGGCTCGAACAGGCCGCGCTCGCCGCCGATGTTCGCCGACGGCAGGAGGCCGAGGCCGCCGACGAGGCCGGCGGCGAGGTCGCTCAACACGTCTCCCGCGAGGTTCGGCGTGACGACGACCTCGAACTCGCCCGGGGAGAGACAGAGGTGGGTGGCGAGCGCGTCCATCAACACCGACTCGGTGGGGACGCCGCGCTCGCGCGCGACCGCCTCGACGGTGTCGAGGAACAGGCCGTCGGTTTCGCGCATCACGTTCGCCTTGTGCGCGACGTGGAACCCCTCGGGCGCGTAGTCGCAGGCGTACTCGGCGAGCCGCCGACTCGCGTCCTCCGTCACCACGCGCGTGAGCGTCGCACGGCCGTCCTCGCGGACTTCGTCGCCCGTGTAGACGCCCTCCGTGTTCTCCCGGAGGAAGACGATGTCGAGTTCGGGGCAGAGCGCGTCAACGCCCGGGTACGCGCGGGCGGGCCGGACGTTCACGAACGACCCGACGGCGTCGCGGAGCGGGAGCACCACGTCCGCCGCGGTCTCGCCCGCCGCGCCGAACAGCGTCGCGTCCGCCGACGCCGCCAACGCCCGCGTCTCCGCGGGGAGCGGCGTTCCCGTCTCGGCGGCGACGGCGTCCCCCGCGTCCGCGTGCACGAACTCGAAGTCGCCGACGGCGTCCAGCACGTCCACCGCGACCGGCACGACCTCCGACCCGATGCCGTCCCCGGGGATGACCGCGATCTCCTCAGACATCCGTGTAGGGGAGGCTGCGCGCGGTCTCCTCGACGGCGTCCGCGTTCGACTTCAGGAGCGCCGTCGTGTCCCAGACGCCCTCCACGAGCGCCGTGTGCTGGGCGTCGTCCACCTCGACGTCCACCGTCCGGTCACCGAACGACACCGTCTCGTTCTCGACGTCCACCTCGACGTCCGCGTCGGGGTTCTCGTCGATGAACTCCTGGAGGTCGGTGACGGTGTCGTGGTCGGCGACCACGGTGGGGATGCCGAGCGCGAGGCAGTTCCCCGCGAAGATGTCGGCGAACGACTCGCCGACGATGGCGTCGATACCCCACCGCATCAACGCCTGCGGCGCGTGCTCCCGGCTCGACCCGCAACCGAAGTTCGCGTTCACCGCGAGCACGGACGCGCCCTGGAAGCGCTCCTCGTTGAACGGATGCTCCAGCGGCTCGTCGTCCTCGTCGAATCGCTGGTCGAAGAAGGCGAACTGGCCGAGACCGTCGAACGTCACGACCTTCAGGAAGCGCGCGGGAATTATCTGGTCGGTGTCGATGTCGTCGCCGCGCACGGGAATCCCGGTGCCCGTGACCCGTTTCACGGTGTCGGCGGGACCCTGGCTCATGCGGTCGTCACCTCCCGCATCGTCCGCACGTCCGTGACTTCGCCGGTGACCGCCGCCGCGGCGACCATCTTCGGGTTCATCAGGAGGGTGCGGCCCTCCGTCGAGCCCTGCCGGCCGACGAAGTTCCGGTTCGAGGAGGACGCACACACCTCGTCGCCCTCCAATTGGTCGTCGTTCATCGCGAGACACATCGAACACCCGGGGTCGCGCCACTCGAACCCGGCCTCGCGGAACACCTCGTCCAGGCCCTCGGCCTCCGCCGCGGCCTGCACGCGCTGACTACCGGGGACGACGAGCGCGCGAACGCCCTCCGCGACCTCGCGGCCGCGAACGACCGCGGCCGCCCGCCGCAAGTCACGCAGGCGGGCGTTCGTGCAGGACCCGAGGAACGCCACGTCAACGGGATAGCCCTCCATCGTCTCGCCCGGACTGACGCCGACGTGTTCCTGCGCCTGCCGCGCCGTCTCCGGACTGTGGCAGTCCTCGGGCTCGGGGATGGGCTGGGTGACGCCGACGCCCTGCGCGGGCGTCGTCCCCCACGTCACTATGGGTTCGAGTTCGTTCGCGTCGATGGTGACCACGTCGTCGTACTCGGCGTCGTCGTCCGACCGAATCGACTCCCAGTACGGCTTCAACTCCGCGAACCGCTCCGGGTCGTCCCGGAAGGCGTCAGTCTCGCGCAGCCAGTCGTACGTCTTCTCGTCCGGATTGACGTAGCCGGCGCGCGCGCCGCCCTCGATAGACATGTTGCAGATGCTCATCCGGCCCTCCATCGACAGCGAGTCGATGGCGCTCCCCGCGTACTCGTACACGTAGCCCGTACCGCCGTCCGTGCCGAGCCGACGGATGACCTCCAGAATCACGTCCTTCGCGGAGACGCCGTCCCCGAGTTCTCCCTCGACGCGCACCTGCCGCACCTTCGCCTTCTCCATCGCGACCGTACCCGTCGCGAGCACGTCCCGAATCTGGCTCGTGCCGATGCCGAACGCGAGCGCGCCGAACGCGCCGTGCGTCGCCGTGTGACTGTCGCCACACACCACGGTCATCCCGGGCTGGGTGAGCCCCTGCTCGGGGCCGACAACGTGCACGATACCCTGATTACCCGTCCCCGGGTGACTGAACTCGATACCGGCCTCGCGGACGTTCTCCTCCAGTTCGGACAGCATCTCCTCCGCGGCGTCGTCCGCGTACGGCCGGTCGCGGTTACCGGTGGGAACGATGTGGTCGACCGTCGCGTGCGTCCGCTCCGGGTACGCCACGTCGAGGTCGCGCTCTTCGAGCATCCCGAACGCTTGCGGGCTCGTCACCTCGTGCACGAGATGCAGGCCGACGAACAACTGGTCTTGGCCGGTGGGGAGCGTCGTGACCTTGTGGCGGTCGTAGACCTTATCGTAGAGCGTCCCGCTACTCATCCTCGAACTCGCCGCCGCGCTCGAACACGCGGTTCGGCTCCTCTCGCGTCGCGTGAGTTACGTCCGCCATCGATTCCTGCCGTCGGTCGGCCGTCGCATCACGCCGCCCGCCGTCCGCCGCGACGGTCTCGCCGCGCGCGTACAGCCGTCGCCGGCTGTGCGCGGTGTCGGTGTGCGTGTGCGAGATCTCCTGCATGCTGGGTTCGTCGGTCATTGTTAGTCGTCCGCTGGGGCCTCGGGTGTCTCTCGTTCCTGTTCGTCGTTCCACGCGAACAACTCGCGGAGATCCGCGCCCACGGCCTCGATGTCGTGGGCTTCCTCGGCGGCGACGAGCTGGTCGTAGCTCGGGCGACCCGCCTGGTTCTCCAGAATCCACTCGCGGGCGAACGTGCCGTCCTGCACCTGCCCGAGCACGTCCTCCATGTTCTCCCGGACGTCCTCGTCGATGATTTCGGGGCCGCGGGAGAGTCCGCCGTACTCCGCCGTGTCCGACACGGAGTGCCACATCCCGCCGATGCCGTCCTCGTACATCAGGTCGACGATGAGCTTGAGTTCGTTCAGGCACTCGAAGTACGCCATCTCGGGGCTGTACCCGGCGTCCACGAGCGTCTCGTAGCCCGTCTTCACGAGCTCCGTCACGCCGCCGCAGAGGACGGCTTGCTCGCCGAACAGGTCGGTCTCCGTCTCCTCCTGGAACGTCGTCTCGATGACGCCGGCGCGCGTACACCCGATCGCCTGCGCGTACGCCAGGCCGATGTCGTGGGCGTCCCCCGTCGCGTCCTGGTAGACCGCGAGCAGGCCCGGCGTCCCCTCGTCGTTCTCGTAGTTCCGGCGGACGAGGTGGCCGGGCGACTTCGGCGCGACCATCGTCACGTCCACGTCCTCGCGCGGCTCGATCTGACTGTAGTGGATGTTGAACCCGTGCGCGAACTGGAGCACGTCGCCCGCGTCGAGTTCGTCCTCGATGTCCGCGTAGACCGCGGGCTGCACCGTGTCGGGCACCAGCACGCTCACCACGTCCGCCTGCGCGGCGGCCGCCGTGGGCGTCGCGACGCGGAGGCCGTCCGCTTCCGCGGCGCTCCGCGAACTCGACTCCGGCGTGAGACCGACGACCACGTCCACGCCCGAGTCCGCGAGGTTCTGGGCGTGCGCGTGACCCTGACTGCCGTACCCGATGACGGCTACGGTCTTCTCCTGGATGTGCGATGCGTCGGCGTCTTCGTCGTAGTAGACGGGGTTCTCGAAGTCAGTCATTTGAGTCTGTCTGGGGCGATGGAGGTCTTGGTCTCGCCGCGCGCGAGCGCGGTCTTGCCGGTGCGGGCTATCTCGCGGATGCCGAACTGCCGGAGCGCGTCGAGCGCGTCGTCGATCTCGCGCTCCGACCCGGTGAGTTCGACCGTGACCGTTCGCGGGCCCGCGTCGAGGGTCGTGCCGTCGTACATCTCCGTGATTGCGTGCACGCGCTCCGGCTCGTCCGCGTCCAGCTTCACGAGCACCAGCTCGCGGGAGACGGCGTCCGCGCCGAGTTCGCGCGTGTGGATGACGGGCACGACCTTGTCGAGTTGTTTCTCTATCTGTTCGATGTTCGGGTCGGGTTCCTCGACGACGACGGTGACGCGCGACCACTCGGGGTTCTGCGTCGTGCCGACGGTGAGGGATTCGATGTTGTACTGGCGGCGGCTGAACAGCCCGGAGACCTCGGAGAGGACGCCGGGTTCGTTCTCCACGAGCGCCGTGATTGTGGTGCGCCGGGGCTGCGGTTCCGCCTCGACCGCGGGGTCGATGCGGATGCCCTGGCTGTTCCGCCGGCCCTCGGGCCGCGGGCGTTCGTCGGGCGCGGGCCCCTGCAGTCCGTCACTCACAGGTGGTCACCCCGCAGGGCGAACAGGCCGTTGTCGCCGCCCGACGGAACCATCGGGAACACGTCCTCCTCGGGGTCGATGTGGACGTCCACGACCGACGGCCCGTCGGCGGCGAGCGCGGCCTCGATGGTGTCCTCGACCTCGTCGTAGTCGTCGATGCGGAAGCCGGTCGCGCCGAACGCCTCCGCGAGCACGTCGAACTGGGGAATCCAGTCGTACTCGGAGGCCATCCGGCGGCCGTCGAAGAAGCCGTCCTGCCACTGACGAACCATCCCGATGAACTCGTTGTTCAGGACGAACACCGTGATGTCGAGGTTCTCGCGCGCCGCGACCGTGAGCTCCTGACACGTCATCAGGAAGGAGCCGTCGCCGTCGAAACAGACGACGGACTGGTCGTCGTCGGCCGCGTACCGCGCGCCGATGGCGGCTGGGACGCCGTACCCCATCGTCCCCAATCCGTGACTGGACACCCACGTCCGGGGTTCGGTGAACGTCCAGTACTGCGCCGCCCACATCTGGTGCTGGCCGACGCCCGTGGTGACGAGCGTGTCGTCGTCCGTCGCCGCATCGACCGCCTCGACGACGAACTGCGGCTTGACCGGGCCGTCCTCGTCGATGTCGTAGTCGAGCGGGTAGTCGTTCTTCCACGTCCAGCACGTCGCCACCCACTCCTCGGTGTTCGGCGCGCGCGGGAGCGCGTCAGCGAACTGCCGGACGACCGCCGACGCGTCCCCGACGAGGCCGTGGTCGGCCTGGATGTTCTTCGAGATCTCCGCCGGGTCGATGTCCACGTGGATTATCTCGGCGTCCGGCGCGAACGACTCCACGCCGCCCGTGAGCCGGTCGTCGAACCGCGTGCCGACCGCGAAGATGCAGTCGGACATGGTGAGCGCGAGGTTCGCGTACCCCGTGCCGTGCATTCCCGCCCACGACAGCGAGAGGTCGTGGTCTTCGGGGAACGCGCCGATACCGGGCATCGTCGTCACCACGGGCACGTCGTTCTCGATGGCGAGGTCGCGGATGCGGTCGCTCGCCTCCGCCTTGATGACGCCGCCGCCCGCGAGAATCACGGGCCGCTCGGCGTCCGCGAACGCCCGCGCGGCCGCGTCCACGTCCGCGGGGTCTGCCTCGGTCGCCGGCCGGTACGTGTCCGGCAGGCGCGCCGGCCCGGGTTCGCGGTCGGTGTCCGCGTTCGTCACGTCCTTCGGCAGGTCGACGAGCGTCGGCCCCTGCCGGCCGCGCTCCGCCATCGCGAACGCCTCGCCGACCGTATCCCCCACGTCGTCGGGGTCGGTCGCGAAGTAGTTCTCCTTCGTGATGGGGCGCGTGACGCCCGTCGTGTCCGTCTCCTGGAACGCGTCGCTCCCGACGAACTCGGTCGGCACCTGGCCCGTGAGCGCGAGCACGGGGTCTGAGTCCATCCCCGCGTCCGCGATGCCGGTGACGAGGTTCGTCGCGCCCGGCCCCGAGGTCGCCATGCAGATACCGGGCGTGCCGGTGACGTGGCCGTACGCGTCCGCCGCGTGCGCCGCGCCCTGCTCGTGCGCCATCGTCACGTGCGAGATGGCGGAGTCGTAGAGCGCGTCGTAGACGGGCATGATAGCGCCGCCCTGCACGCCGAACACGGTCTCGACGTTCGCGTTCTCCAGCGCGCGCACGACGGACTCCGCGCCCGACGTGACTGGCTGTGCGCTCTCCGCCTGTGCGTCCGCCTCTCGCTCTATCGTTCGTTCGCTACTCATCGGTCTGGGTGGGTGTGTCGTACATCGGTCGCTGACTGGTCGGGATTCGCGGACGATACGTCGTGGGTGAGAAGCGAGCTAGTGGGCCGGAGCGGCCCGTACGCGAATCGACGCGGCGGCCGCGGCGCTCCCGAACGGCGACCCGAGGGGAGCGCGCGACCGTGTCATACGATACACCCTGACGCGGCCCGAGAGTATAACGGTTGCGTTCGCGCAGGCGGCTCATGCGTCCACCTCCGCGCGGTCGCGCTCCGTCGGAACGTCCGCCTCGTCGGCGAACCGCTCCAGGTCGGACGCGGTGACGCGTCCGTTCTCCGCCGCGTACTCCTTCAATCGTTTCGTCACGGCTACTACCTGGTCGTCGCTCGGCGCGTACCCGGACTCGTGCAGGCG
Source organism: Salarchaeum japonicum (assembly GCF_020614395.1). Lineage (NCBI taxonomy): Archaea > Methanobacteriati > Methanobacteriota > Halobacteria > Halobacteriales > Halobacteriaceae > Salarchaeum > Salarchaeum japonicum. The sequence goes on from NZ_CP085324.1 coordinate 1,618,182, forward strand.
CTCGCGCACGGAGTGCGTGCCCGTGTGCTTGCCGAGGACGAGTTCGCGCTCGCCGCCCACGTCGCTCGGATCCATCACGCCCGTCTCGAACGTCGCGGGGTTCTCGATGACGCCCGCGGCGTGGATGCCGGACTCGTGGCTGAACGCGTTCGCGCCGACCACGGGCTTGTTCGCGGGAATCGGGATGTCGCTCTTCTCCGCGACCAGGTCGGCGAGCTCGCGGATGTACGTCGTGTCGATACCCGTCTCGACGCCGTACGCGCCTTCGAGGGCCATCACGACCTCCTCGTAGGCGGCGTTCCCGGCGCGTTCGCCGATACCGTTCACGGACACCTGCGCCTGCGTCGCGCCCGCCTCGAAGCCGGAGAGCGCGTTCGCGGTCGCCATCCCGAAGTCGTCGTGCGTGTGCACGTCGATGCCGGCGTCCGTGTGTTCGCGAACCGTGGCGACGAGGTCGGCGAACCGCCGCGGCGTCGCGACCCCGCACGTGTCCGGGATGTTTATCCAGTCCACGCCGGCGTCGTCGACCGCTTCGACGACCTCGACGAGGTAGTCCCGGTCTGTTCGCGTGGCGTCCATCGGGGAGAACATCACGTTCGCCCCGGCGTCACGAACCTGTTCGACCGCCGCGACCGAGCGTTCGAGGACTTCCTCGCGCGTCGAGTGCATGGAGTCCTCGATTTGGACGTCGCTGGTGGACGCGAACACGTGCACCAGGCCGACGCCGGCGTCGAGCGCGGCCTCCACGTCGGAGTCCACGACTCGCGCCAGCCCGCAGACGGTGGCGTCCGTGTTGGCCGCGATGTCCCGCACGGCCTCGAACTCCGCGTCGGAGTTCGCGGGGAACCCGGCCTCGATGACGTGGGTTCCCATCTCGTCCAGCAGCGCCGCTATCTCGCGCTTGTCGTCGTAGTCGAACGAAGTCCGCGGTGACTGTTCGCCGTCTCGCAGCGTCGTGTCGAAGATGCGTGCGTCCGAGATCTCGGACTGGTCACTCAATGTGCCCTGGAAGAACTCGACCCCCCTGACGGGTGTCAGAGGACGCACCAGTGTCGTTGGACATGGTAATACACGCCACAGCCGGATTAGTATATAAGGCTGTCCCTCGGACAGATTCTTGCCCGGCCCGTTCGAGGGCGCGAGCGAGGAAACCGCAAGAGGGCGTAGATGCCATAGACATTAATTGTGTATTAATGATTGGGCACTCGTTGAGGAGAGGGGCGGGCGCGCCGGAGAAAAATCCACTAGTAGAAGTTTGGAATTTTCGTATTCGGTGCTCGCGCGCGCTCCAGTTCTTGACGATTACAGGGATTCGACGAGCGACCGGACCGCGTCCAGCTCGTCCGGGATGACCGTGTGCCCCATCCCCTCGTAGAGGCGGGTATCGACCTCGGCGTCCATCGCGGTGAGGATGCGGTCGGTCTCCCGCACGCGCTCCGCGTCGATGTGGGGGTCGCGGTCGCTGCACCCGAGAAAGGCCGGCGTGCCGTCGAGGCTCCCGGGGTAGTCGTCCTCGCTCACGGCGTCACCGATGAGACCGCCGGAGAGCACGGCGAGGCCGCCGTACCGCGTCGGGTTCCGGGCGACGTACTCGGAGGAGAGACACGCGCCCTGACTGAACCCACCAACCAGGGTGCGCTCGCGGTCGATGCCGGCGTCCGCGACGGTCTCGACGACGCTGTCGAGTTTCGCGAGCGCGGAGGAGAGCCACGGCTCGTTGCGCTCCTCGGGCGCGGTGAACGCCTGAGGGTACCACGTGTTGCGCGCGGCCTGCGGCGCGAGGTACGCGACGCCGTCCGTGGGGAGTTCGTTCGCGAAGGAGAGGACGCTCTGCGCGGTCGCGCCGCGGCCGTGCGACAGGACGACCGCCGCGTCGGCCTCGCTCAGGTCGGTGCCCGCCGTGACGACCTGCTGGTCGCCGTGTGGGTCGCTCGTGCTCATCGGTTCAGTCGAGACGCGGTGGGGAGTTCGGTCTGTCGGCTCATAGTTTCGTCGTGTTACCTGATTCGGTGGCGAACCTATTTATGGGCTTCCCGACGTAGGGGTTACCAGATAACAGTCATGTCATCCGAACCGACGCAGGTCGCGGGCGAGGGGCCGTGCTCCGTGGTTGACTCCATCGAACAGATCGGGAGCCAGTGGCGGCTGGTCGTCCTCCACGACCTCCTCGACGGCGAGAAGCGGTTCAACGAACTCAAGCGCTCCACGGACGCGAGTTCCCGCACGCTCTCCCGCGTACTCGACGACCTCCAGGAGCACGGGCTCGTCGACCGACGCCTGGAGGAGGACGCGCCGGTCGCGACGTACTACTCGCTGACGGAGAAGGGCGCGTCGCTGTGCCCCGTGTTCGACGAAATCGAGGCGTGGGCGGACGAGTGGCTGGACGGGCCCCGAACGTAACACCAGTCCGAACTCTTATACCGGACACCTGCATGTTAGATTCGTAACGCATGGCGGTCTCCCGCGTGGTCGCACTCGCGCCCGACCACCACCGGAACGCGCTCGCGGACGCGCTCACAGCCTACGACGCGACGGTCGTGAGCGACGCCGACGCCGCGCTCGACGCGCTCGACCCGAGCGTGCGCGCGGTCGTCTGTCACGCCGCGGCCGCGGACTGGGAGCGCGTCGTCGCGGCCGCGGACGACGCCCGAGGCGTCGCGGCGATCGTCCTCACGGACGGCGACCCGTCGCCGGACGAAGTGGCGGCGGCGAACGCGACGCCCGTCTACGCCGGCGCGGACTGGGACTGGACGCGAACGCTCGCGGACGCGCTCCCGGACGACCCCGGGGACGCCGAGGACTACACGCGGTTCATCGAGGAAGCACCCGTCCCCATCGTCGTCACGGACGCGGACGGAATCGTCCGCCGGGCGAACACCGCGACGGCCGACCTGTTCGGGTACGACGACCCCGCGCGAATCGTGGGGAACCCCGCGACCGCGCCCGTTCACCCGCGAGACCGCGACCGGGCGACCGAGCGCATGCGGCGCGTGCTCGACGACCGCACGTCCGCGCCGACGACCGCGCTCACGTTCCGCGACCGCGACGGCGACCCGCTCCGCGTGCTCGCGGCGACCGCGCCCGCGACGCTCGACGGCGAACCCGCGGCGCGCACGATTCTCCTCCCCGACGAGTCCTACGAGACGCGCCGCGAACTCGCGGAGAGCAGGGAGAAGATAGCGGCGATCCACGAGGTCGCGGTGGAACTGGAGGGCGCGACGACCGTGAGCGAGGTCTGCGAGCGCACCGTGCGGGCGGCGGAGGACATCCTCGACCTCGACCTCTCCGTCATCGACAGCGTGCGCGACGGCCACTTCGAGGTCGAGTACGCCTCCGAGAAACTCCCCGAGGACAACCTCACGCACATGCCGTCCGACGCGGGATTGCTCGGCACCGCGTACCAGGCGGGCGAGACCATCATCACCGACCGGGTCTCGGAGAGCGACGACGCCGACCCCCAGGGACCCTACGAGTCCGCGCTCTCGGTTCCGATGGGCGAATGGGGGGCGTTCCAGGCGGTCGCGCTCGAACCGAACGCGTTCGACGAGTCGGACGAGGAACTCGCGGAAATCCTCGTCTCGCACGCGCACGTCGCCGTGGAGCGCATCGAGCGACAGCAAGACCTCCGGGAGCGCGAGCGCGCGTTCTCCGCGTTGCACGACGCGACCCGGGAGATGGCGAACGCGACCACGGAGCGCGAGGTGCTCGAACGCGCGGTCGCGGCGGCCGTCGAAACCCTGGAGATGCCGCTCGCGGGCGCGCTCCGCCACGACACGGACGCGCGGTGTCTCCGACCGGAAGTGATGACGGACGAGGGCCGAGACCTAGTCGGCGACCATCCGCCGCTCCGGGAGGGCGAGAGCCTCGCGTACGACGTGTTCGCGTCCGGCGAACCCGGCGTGTACAACGACCTGAGCGCGGCGGCGGGGCGCGCGAACCCGGACACGCCGCTGGGGAGCGAACTCATCCTCCCGCTCGGCGACTTCGGCGTGCTCATTTTCGGAAGTCGGGAGCGGAACGCGTTCGACGGCGTGGCCGTGACGACGGGCCGCGTGCTCGCCGCGAACACCACCACCGTCCTCGACCGGGTCGCGCGCGAGGCGGAGGTCGCGGCCGAGCGCGAGCGACTCGACGAGTTCGCGAGCATCGTCGCGCACGACCTCCGCAACCCCCTGAACACCGCGAGCGGCTTCCTCGAACTCGCGCGCGAGACCGGCGAGGACGAACCGCTCGAACGCGTCGCCGAGTCCCTCGAACGCATGGACAGACTCATCGAGGACGTGCTCACGCTCGCCCGACAGGGCACGCTCGCGGGCGACCAGACCGCGGTCGTGCTCGCGGACGCCGCGCGCGAGGCGTGGCAGGTCACGCCCGAGGACGCGGGGACGCTCGTCACGCCCGACGAGTCGGTCGTGGTGTCCGCCGACCGCGAGCGCCTCCTGGAACTGCTCGGGAACCTCTTCGAGAACGCGCGAACGCACGCCGGCCCTGACGCGACCGTGACCGTCGGCGCGCTCCCGGACGACGACGGGTTCTTCGTGGCCGACGACGGCCCCGGCGTCCCGCCGTCGAAACGCGGGCGCGTGTTCGAACACGGATACTCCACGAGCGACGCGGGAACCGGGTTCGGGTTGAGCATCGTGGAGAGCATCGCCGACGCGCACGGCTGGCGGGTCGAGTTGACGGAGAGCGAGTCCGGCGGCGCGCGCTTCGAGTTCCGCGGTGTCACGTCGGCGGCGACGCGCGACGGAGCGTGACGACGATTTCGGTGCGGTCGTCCGTCTCCGTGATGTCCACGCTCCCCCCGCAGTCCTCGACGATGACGCCGACCGCGTAGAGGCCGAGCGCGCTGTCCCCGGCGTCCCCGGGTTCGAACGCGGTCTCGCGCACGCGCTCCGGGAAGCCCGAGCCGTTGTCCACGACCCGCACCTCGACGTCGTCGCCGCGTTCGGTGACGTCGATGCGGACGACCGGGTCGTCGGCGTCGTTGTGCTCTACCGCGTTCTCCACGAGGTGGTCGAAGACCACGCGGAGCGACCCGTTCGACTCCGCGAACGTGTTCGACGGCACGTCCACCTCGACGTTCGCGCCAGCGGCGGAATCACGGTGCGCGCCGGCGATGTCGCGGACGAGCGGCCCGATATCGACGCGGGTCGTGTTCGTGTTCTCGGAGAGCGCGTTCGCGATAGTCTGCACGGTCTCGACGAGGGACGCGACATGGTCGCTCCGCTGGCGGATGGCGCGCACGTGCTCTGCGCCCTCGTCGTCCACGTCGCCTTCGAGGAGTTCGGCTCGCCCCCGGATGATGGTGACGGCGTTCAGGAGGTGGTGGCGGAGCAGGCGGTTCAGGAAGACGAAGTCGTCGCGGCGTTCGTTCGCGAGACGAGCGTTCTCGTCGGCGTCCGCCGCGTGCATGCCGATGAGCACGCCGAGCAGGCATCCGACGTTCATCGCGGTGAGCACGGACACCGCGAACGAAATCCCGGAGTGGGGGGACGTGCCGATGTGGACGTTCGTGACGGCCGCCGTGCCCGCGACGGAGACGCCGACGATGACGCCCCACTCCAGCACGGAGCGGGCGGACGACGCGTCCACGCCGCGCGAGACGACGAGGAGCGCGAGCGTCGGGACGACGAGCACGGCGAGCTTCACGCCGACGATGACGCTCTCCACCGGCGTCTCCGCGGTGGTGAGCGTCCGCTCGACGACGAACCCGGTGGTGACGGCCGCGGCTCCGAACAGGAGGGCGGCGAGTAGCAAGAGGCCGCCGCGGCCGGTCGTAAGACGCACGCCGAGACGTTTCACGCCGCCCGTGATAACGCTTTCCCGGACGTTCGGGTTACGTCAACACAGTTAACCGTGCGCCCGCGAAACGCTACCGGTATGAGCGCTGAGGGCACGCCGGTCGTGCTCGTCGTGGACGACGAGCCGGACATGACGCGGCTCTACGAGGCGTGGCTCTCCGGCGAGTACGAGGTCTGGGTGGCCAACGACGGACACGAAGCCCTGGAACGCATCGACGAGCGCGTCGACCTCGTGTTCCTCGACCGCCGAATGCCGGACTTGCTCGGCCGGGAAGTCCTCGAACAGATACGCGAACGCGGCTACGACTGCCGGGTGGCGATGCTCACCGCCGTCGCGCCCGACGTGGACATCATCCGAATGGGGTTCGACGCCTACCTCACGAAACCGGTCGACCGCGAGGACGTGCTCGCGGCGGCCGACCGCCTGCTCTCGCTCGACCAGTACGACGACGACCTCCAGGAGTTGTACGTGCTCGTGGAGAAACGCAGCAGCCTCGAACGCGCCGTTCCCGACGAGGAACTGGACGAGAACCCCGCGTACGAGGAGCTCGAAGACCGAATCGAGGAACTCGAAGACCGCCTCGACGAGACCGTCCAGGAGTTCGACGAGAACAGTTTCCGCGCGATGTTCCGCGAGCTATAGGTAGCCCGCGAGACTCGACTGTCGGTTCGCGTCCGCTTTCTCCGGGTCGAGTTCGTGGCCGACGAGGTCGCGGAGGTCGATTCCGTACGCCGTGTCGCCGCGTTCGAGCACGAGCACGCGGCCCTGCGTGCCGACGACGGTGCCGCGCGCGGCGGTGGTGGCGACGGGCCGGCTGTCCAGGTCGAACCCGTAGTCGAACGCGAACTCCTCGACGGGGTCGAAGTCGGCGAGCGCCGCCGCCCACGCGTCCGCGTCCACGTCCTCGTGGAGTCCGTCGAGTTTCGCCGGGACGCGCACGCGGTCGGGAATCTCGGTCGCGATGTCCGCCTCGATTTCGCGGGCGATGCGGCCGTTCGGGACCGTCTGGAGGTGCGCCGCACGCTGTGCGCCCTGCTCGCGGAGCCGCGTGTCGAGACGCCACTCGCGGGTGACGCCGACCTTGAACACGTCGGGCGCGAACGCCGCGAGATATATCGCGTGGTCCTCGCGGCAGTCCATCTCCTCCTTCAGGCAGTCGCCCGTACACCGCGCACACACCCACGTCGAACTGTGCAGGGGACAGTACGGCGCGCTCTCGTCGCCGCACGCGTGATGGGTGTCGCCGTCCACCGCCCCCGCGCAGTGGCGCGCCCCGAGGCCGTAGTCCAGACGCTCCCCGGGCGCGAGCGAGACCCGCGACACCGCGCCGTCCTCCGCGACGACCAACGCCGGCCCGTCCTCCCGGACGGCCGTCCGATACCCCACGACTTGCACGCCCGAGAGAACGGGCGCAAGAAGTAAAGCGTCTGCTATCGCCCGAGGTCGTAGAACTCGTCGTTGGGCCGCATGTCCGCGACGGTGGCCATGCGGTTGCTGAGGTTGAAGACGGCGACGACGCTGGTGATGTCCCAGATCTCCTCCCGGCTGAAGCCGGCGTCGCGGAGCGCGTCCACGTCGCTGTCGGTGATTTCGCCGGGGGATTCGGTGAGTTTCACCGCGAAGTCGAGCATCTCGCGGTGGGCGTCCCCGAGGTCGGCGAGGCGATGGTTGGTCGCGAGTTGGTCTGCGAGTTTCGGCGCTTGGTTGTAGATGCGGCAGAGCGCGCCGTGCGCGACGACGCAGTAGAGGCAGTCGTTCACGCCGCTGACGGTGACGACGAGCATCTCGATTTCGCCGCGTTCGAGCGTGGAGTCCTCGACGAGCGCGTCGTGGTAGTCGAAGAAGGGCCGGAAGTGCGAGGGCTTGTACGCGAACGCGGGGAAGACGTTCGGCGTGAATCCGGCGTCCTCGGTTTCGGCGTCGATTCGTTCGCGTACGTCGTCGGGGAGGTCGATCCGATCGGGCACCGGGAACCGACGCATGGCATCATCACCCATACCGGGATGAGTGTGGCGAGCACCAAGTAGGTTCGTGCGGGACGCGAGAACCGGACTCCTAAGTGAATCGTCGCCGTATCCGGGGGTATGACGGAGTTGGAGGGGTACGCGGAGGCGCTGCGCGAGGACGTCGGGGAGACGCTCCGAGGAGTCGCAATCGCCGACCTCCGCGCGAGAGAGTTCGACGTTATCTACATGCGCGAGGACATCTGGCAGCTGTACTCGGACGAGACCCAGCAGGAGATATTCGAGGACGCGGTGTTCGAGACGATGGGGATGGATCGAAAGGAGGACTTGTTCGAACCGCTCGGCGGCCTGGAGGCGACTGTGCGCGTGTTCGAGGGCGGTATCAACGTGCTCGCGTGGGCGGACGACCACGGCGTGTTCGTCGGTCTGGGGCCGGACGAGGACGCGATTCCGGCGGCGGTTCGGACGGCGAACGAGATACGGGAGACGCTCTGATGTGCGGGCGGTACGCGGTGTTCCTCGACCCGGCGACGTTCGAGCGGTCGTTCGGCGTGGAACCGCCCGCGGGCTACGAGACGTACAACGCCGCGCCGAGTCAGTCCCTGCCGGTCGTGCGCGAGCGCGGCGAGACGAGTGACAGAGAGGCGGCGACGCCCGCGTGGGGGTTCGTGCCGTCGTGGGCGGGCGACGACTACTCGCCGAACATCAACGCCCGCGCGGAGACCGTGCGGGAGACGTCGAGTTTCGCGGAGGCGTACCGGGAGCGGCGGTGTCTCGTGCCCGCGAGCGGGTTCTACGAGTGGCGCGAGGAGTCGGGGGAGAACCGACCGTACTACTTCGAGCGCGAGGACGGCGAGCCGTTCGCGATGGCGGGTATCTGGAGCGAGCGCGTCCCCGAGACCACGCAGACCGGCTTGGGTGCGTTCGCGGGCGACGGGCCGAGCGACCCGGAGCCGGTGGAGACGTTCGCCGTGCTGACGCGGGCGGCGACGGGAACGGTCGCGGACTACCACCACCGCGAGTCCGTCGTGGTCGCGCCCGACGACTACGGGACGTGGCTGTCCGGCGACGACCCGCTCGACGACGTGCTCGCGGAGTCCGCGTCCTTCCGCGCGCACCGGGTGTCGTCGGCGGTGAACGACCCGGGGAACGACGCGCCCGAACTCACGCGTCCGGTGTGACGGGCGGGTCGCTCGCGCGCACCGCGTCCGCCGTCTCCGCGTCCAGGCTCACGAAGTGACAGACCGGGTGGCCGGGCTGGGCGACCGGGTTCCTGAGTAATCCGACCACCAGTCCGCGGTAGGGCGCGACCACGTCCGCGGACGCCGTGCCGAAGTGGTCGTGGACGGTGCAGACCGCGTCCCCGCCGTCGAGTACCGTCCGTTTGTCCGCGTGCATCTCCACGAGGCCGCCGCGGTCGGCGCGCAGCCACGTCTTCTCCACCGTCGCGTCCACGACCCGCCGCCAGTCGGGCGTGACGCGCTCGCCGTCCACCATCCCGAGTTCCGTGAGCACGCTCTCCGTTCCGGCGAGCGCGCGCTCCACGTACGCCTGCTGGAACCGGTGGGCCTCCCCCATCTCCACCGTAATCGTCGGGATGCCGCGCGCGGTGCAAGCGGTGCGGATGGAGTTGTCCTCCTCGCCGATGCCCGCCATCACGACGTTCGCGCCGAACGCGTCCGCGAGCCGCGCCACCTCGTCGTCCGCGAGCTGGGCGCGCGTGTGGAACATCGTCGTCCGGCCGCGCGTCGAGGTGTGGAAGTCGATGCCGTAGTCGCACCGCGAGAACAGGCCGCGGAAGAGTTCGTTCGCGATGCGCTGGGCGGGCGTACTCCGCTCTTTTCCCGGGAACGCCCGGTTGAGGTCCTGGTCGTAGAGCGGGAGGTAGCGCTGCTGGGCGAGGTAGCCGGGGACGTTGACGACGTGCGCGCAGACGAGCGTCCCCGCGATGTCGCTCATACGAGAAGCGAGCGCGCGTGAGAACATAACCGCCCCGGCTCTCGTGAACGCCGGCCGGCCGCCGTCCGAGCGGCCGTGGCGCTCTCAGAGGCACAGCCGGTGTGTACACACCAGCACCAGTACCAGGAACGGCAGACGGCATTAAGCCATCCGTTGCGCGTTCGCTCACGAACTGCGCATTTACCCGCCATACGCACCAGTTTTATATTAAACGAGTGTTCACGTTGACACATGCGTGGTGGGTGGAATGACAAGTGACGCGTCCGGACTGGTCGGCCTGCTCGCACAGCGCGGCGACTACCTGGAGAGCATCGCGGACGGTGTAACGGAGAAACGCGAACTCGTCGCCGCCCACGACGCCTCCCGCTCGACCGTCGACCGCGCCGTCCGCCAGCTCGCCGACGCGGGCCTCGTCGACCGCACGCACGGCGAAGTCTCGCTCACGACCGCGGGCCGCATCGCGCTCGACGCCTACACGACCTTCCGGGACGCCGTCGCCGCGGTCGCGGACGCGAACGGCGTGCTGGACGCGGTGGACGACGACGCCGACCTCGACGTGCGCCTGTTCGAGAACGCCACCGTCGTCGAAGCCGCTCACACGCCCCAGAAACCGATGGAAACCGTCGAGAACGTGCTCCGCGCCGCGAACGAGGTGCGGGTGCTCGCGCCGCTCGTCCTCCCGAGCCACGTCGAAGTCTACCGCGACCGGGTCGCCGAGAGCGGGCTAGACGCCGACGTGGTCGTCACGCAAGCCGTCCTCGACGAACTCGTCACCAACCACCAGGACACGGTGGAGACGTTCGTCGAGAGCGACGACGCCGCGCTCTCCCTCGCGAACGACGACCTCGACTACGGCCTCGTCGTCGCGTCCCTCGACGACCGCGACGTGGTGCTCGTCGTCTGCGGCACCGGCCCCATCGCGGGCGTCCTCCGGAACGACGACCCCGACGCCGTCGCGTGGGCGGACGACCGGTTCGCGGCCGTCCGAGACGGCTCGACCCGCCTCGGCTGACCCACTGACACGCGTGTCACCTCGTTACCCGAGGGTTCGCTTACGTATAAGGCCGTGACGCGCCTACCGTAGTCCATGTCACTCGACACGACAGAGGTGCGTACCGCATGGCAGTAGACGGCGACGCCGGGATTTTCCTCCTGCTCGGCCGCCTGCTGTTCGGCCTGACGCTCGCGTTCATGGGCCTGAACCACTTCCTCAACCTCGAACAGATGACGGGCTACGCCGAGTTCAAGGGCCTGCCCGCGCCCGGGTTCATGACCATCGCGTCCGGCGTGATGCTCGTCCTCGGCGGCCTCGGCATCGCGGCCGGCGCGTACCCCGTGCTCAGTGCGGGCACGCTCGCCGTGTTCAACTTCGTCGCCGCGTTCACGATGCACGCGTTCTGGAGCGTTCCGGAAGACCAGCAGCAGGACGAGATGACGCAGTTCCTCAAGAACATGGTCATCACTGGCGGCGCGCTCGCGTTCCTCGCCATCGGCGGCCAGGACTGGGCGTACGCCGTCGGCGTCTCCCTCTTCTAACCGCTCCCCCGCGGTTCTCGCGACTGCCGAAACTACGATATGCCCGACGCCCGCGTGTTCGGGTATGATATCGGTGGACGGCTTGGCGAAACAGTACGGGAGCGTCCACGCCGTCCGCGGCATCGACTTCGAGGTCGAGGCGGGCGAAGTGTTCGGACTGGTCGGCCCGAACGGCGCGGGAAAAACCTCGACGCTGAAGATGCTCGCCGGCCTCGTCGAACCCACGTCGGGGTCGGCGACCGTGAACGGCTACGACGCCCAAGACCCCGAGATGCGGCGGACGCTCGGCTTCCTCCCCGAGGAAAGCCCGCTCTACGAGGACATGACGCCGCGCGGCTACCTCCGCTTCTTCGCCGACCTCTACGACGTGGAGCGAGAGACGGCGAACGACCGCATCGAGCGCACGCTCGACCGCCTCGATTTGGACGCCCGCGACCGCCCCGTCGGGGATTTCTCGAAGGGGATGAAGCGGAAGGTCGCCATCGCGCGCTCGCTCGTGAACGACCCGGACGTCCTCATCTACGACGAACCCGCGTCCGGCCTCGACCCCCTGACGACGAACGAGGTCGTGGAGTTCACGCGCGAACTCGCCGACCGCGGGAAGACCGTGCTGTTCAGCGCGCACGACCTCTACCACGTCGAGTCCGTCTGCGACCGCGTCGCCATCGCGAACGACGGTCGTATCGCCGCACAGGGCACGCTCGCGGAGATTCGCGACGAGTACGGCCGCATCGAGTACCACGTCTACACGTCCGTCCCCGTTCCGAACGCCACACGGTCGGGCGAGCGCTACGAGGTCACGGTGGACGGGATGAACGGCGTGGAGCGCGTCCGCGAGGAAGCCGAGTCCGCGGGCGGCGAGGTGCTCGACATCCGCACCCGCGAATCGACGCTGGAGGACGTGTTCCTCGACGTGACGCGCGAGGGCCGGGCGTGAATCCGCGCCGCGTCCTCCGCATCGCGCGCTGGGAGGCGACGAAGAGCACCGGGAACGTCGACCGGCGAACCGCCGTCCTCCTCGTCGGCGTCGTCCTCTCGCTCGCCGTCCTCGCGCCCGTCCTGGTCGCCGTCCAGCCGAGTCCCGGCGAGGGAATCTACCGGGTGGGCGTGGACGAGGACAACCGCTACCACGCCGTCGTCGAGCGGAACCCCGAACTCCGCGCCGTGAGCGCCGACCCCCGGGATGTCGCCGATGGCGCGGCCGAACTCAGCATCCGCGGGAGCCAGTTCTACGTCGGGGACTCCCAGAAGTCGCAGGCCGCGCTCGCGGAACTCCGGGCGGCCGTCGTCGCCTACAACGACTACCTGATGAGCCTCGAATCCGACCAGTCCGCCGCGTTCCCCGTCACCGTCACCCTCCAGTACCTCGAACAGGACGCTGACGACCCCGCGAACAGTGACGGCGCGAACGGCGGCGACCCCGCGGGCGGTGACGGCACGTCAGGCGGCGACGGCGGGACGGGCGGCGCTGACCCCACGACGACCGCGCCCGATGGCGGCGACGCCGGTGGCTCCGGCGGCGGCGTGCCTGCGGTGCCCGGCGGCGCGTTCGGCGGGACGCAGACCGGGACGCCGAGTTCGCTGAGCCCGCCGTTCCCGCTGCGCTCGCTCGTTCTCGCGTTCGCCTTCCTCCTCCCGCTGAACGTCCTCATCCAGGCGTACGGGTCGAGCGTCATCAACGAGCGCATCAACCGCCGGGGCGAGCCGATGCTGGTGTCGCCGGCGAGCAGGGGCGACATCGTGCTCGGGAAGACCCTCCCGTACCTCGGCGTCGCCGTCGCCATCACGGCCGTCATCGCGTTCGCCGTCGGCGGCGGCCTCGTGAGCGTGCTCGCCGTCCTCCCGCTCGCCGGCCTGTTCCTCGCGGCGACGTTCGTCGGCGCGATGCTCGCGCGCTCCTACAAGGAACTCACGTTCGTCACCGTGTTCGTCAGCGTCCCCCTGATGGCGTACGCGTTCGTCCCCGCCGTCTTCACCGAAGTCCACCCCATCGCCGCCATCAGCCCGCTCTCGCTCGTCGTCCAGGACTTGCAGGGCGCGCCCGTCGGCCTCGGCGAGTTCCTGTTCGGCACGCTCCCCGTCTCGCTCGCCGCGCTCGTCTGCTTCGCGCTCGGCACCGGCGTCTACCGCGAGGAGGACATGTTCACCCAGCGCCCCGTCCCCGCGAAGGCGATGGACGCGCTCGCCGCCCCCCTCCACTCCGTCTGGCGCGTGGGCCTGTGGACGGCGCTGTTCATCCCCTTCGCGTTCATCGCGGAGCTGTTCGCCGTCGCGAGCCTGTTCGTCCTCCCGTCGTCGCTCGCGCTCCCCGTCCTCTTCGCCGCCATCGCCGTCATCGAGGAAGCGGTGAAGAGCCTGCACGTCCGCGCGGGCTTCCTCCGCTCGCGCTTCCCCGACGACCGCCGCACAGCGCTCGCGCTCGGCGTCGCCGCCGGCCTCGGGTTCTTCCTCGGGGAGAAACTCACGCTCATCACGCAGCTGGTGGGACTCCCCGGCCTCGAACTCGGACAGGCCGCGTTCGGCCCGACGCTCGGCGCGAGCCCGCTCGTCCTCGCCGTGTCGCTGTTCGCGCCGCTCGCCCTCCACACCGTCACCGCGTCGGTGAGCGCGCTCGGCGCGCGCGGCACCCGCGCGAAGTACGTCGCCGGGTTCGGCCTCGCCGTCCTGATTCACCTGGCGTACAACCTCACGGTGGTGAACGCCGTTGCGTGACCGCCTCGTCGTCGGACGGCGCGAACTCGCGAGCCTCCGCTCCGAGAAGACCATCGTGCTCGCCCTGATAATCCAGCTGTTCATCGCCGCGTTCTCCTCCTTCCTCGTCGTCGGCCTGGTCAGCCTCTACAGTCCGAGCGCGAGCCAGGGCGACTACGTCGTGAACGTCGGCGTCGCCGGGAACGCGAGCGACGACCTCGCGCCCGTCGTCGCGAGCGACCGCCGGAACCCCGTGATGTACGGCACCGAGGACGCCGGCCTGTCCGCGTTCGCCGCGGGCGACGTGGACGCCCTCCTGCTCGCGAACCAGTACCCGGACGGCCACGTCAGGGTGTCCGCGTACGCCCCCGAGGGGAGCTTCCGAACGACGCTCGTCGTCGTCCAACTGAAGGACGTGCTCTCCGAGTACGAACGAAATCTCAGGGACGACCTCAGCAGTCAACTCACGCGGGAACCGCTCTCGCTCCCGCCGGAGTCCGCGGGCTCGACCTACTACGGGTTCACGTACACCATCCTCCTCCCGCTGTTGATGTTCCTGCCCGCGTTCATCAGCGGGAGCGTCGTCGCGGACACCCTCAGCGAGGAACTCGAACGTGGCACCTTCGAACTCCTCCGCGTCACGCCGCTCTCGATACCCCAGATAGTGGACGGGAAGAGCCTCGCGATGATCGCGCTCGCGCCGGCGCAGGCCGCGCTCTGGCTCGGCTTCCTCGGCCTGAACGGCATCCGGGTCGACCACCCGCTCCCGATTCTCGTCCTCGCCACCGCGCTCGCGGCCGTGCTGGTCGGTGGCGGCGCGGCGCTCGCGCTCCGCCTCGGCGAGCGCCGGGAGACCCAGCTGGTGTACTCGTTCGGCGCTATCGGCGTGTTCGCGCTCGCGTCCCTCCTCCCGGAGAGCCCGCAGAACGTCGTCGCGAAACTCGCGGTCGGGAGCACGACCGACCTCACCTACCCAACTATCGCGGGGTTCGTCGTCGCCGCCGTCGCGTGCTTCGCGCTCGCCCGGTACGTCGCGGGCGGGATGGACTGACCTACTGGCCGGGGCCGGCGGTGAGGTAGACCGCGACCGCCGCGAACCCGATGCCGGCGGCTTTGCGGAGCGTGAGGTCGTCGCCCAGCCAGACCGCGGAGACCAACGAACTCGTGACGATGAACATCCCGAAGACGGGCACGACGATGCTGACCGGGCCGGTGGCGAGCGCCTGATAGTACGCGAGGATGCCGACGGTGAGGCAGACGCCGGCGGCGTACACGTAGATCGCGCGGGGGTGCGTGAGGTAGGGCGTGACGGGGATATCGACGTAGAGGACGACGGCGAGCGACCCGACGACCAGCACGGCGTTCGCGACGAGCGCGGCGACCGTCGAGGGGATGTCGACCGTCGCGACCTTCATCAGGGGCGCGACCATCGTGTACCCGAGCAGGGCGACGACCGCCCACTTCAGATAGGCTTCCATAGCGGGTGGACTCGGAGCGCGCGAAAGGACGTGTCGGTTCGGAACCGTCGAGTGCCCGCGCGCCCAAGCCGGGAGCGTGCAACCCGGAACGTACACCCTCCTCCTGGAACTCGCGTCGCCCGAGACGGTTCGGTTCGGCGCGGCCGGCGAACGCGACCTCGACCGCGGGTTCTACGCCTACACGGGGAGCGCGTTCGGGTCGGGCGGCCTCAAGCGCGTCCAGCGCCACGCCGAACTCGCGGCGGGCGAGCGCGACACCCGCCACTGGCACGTCGATTACCTGCTCGGCCACCCGGACAGCCGACTCGTCGAGACGTACACCGTCGAGAACGAAGACCGCGAGTGCGAAATCGCGAGACGTCTCACGGACGCGCTCGCGCCCGTGCCGGGACTCGGCGCGTCCGACTGCGACTGCGAGACGCATCTCGCGTACGCCGCCGAACGGGAGCGCGCCGAGCGCGTCCTCGCGACCCTGTACTAGTCGAGCGGCACCCACTCCGTCGGGGAGTCGGTGACGCCGCGCACGCGCGCCTCGCGGGTGCCGTCGTCGGTGACGCGCACCTGAATCATCCCGTCGAACAACTGACTAATGGTGTTCACGACCTGCTCGTCGTGGCTGTCCGGGTCGATGGCGAACAGCCCGAGCCAGTCCCGGCTCTGAATCTGACTCGTGAACACGTGGAGGAAGCGAAAGAGCCGCTGGAGGTCGACGTACATCAGGAGCGGGCTGAGGGAGTCGAAGCCGATGCGGAGGCGTTCGACGCCGTTGTTCTCGGCCTCCCGGGCGAGTTCGGAGAACTCGATACCGATACCGGTGAGTTCGCCCGGCGAGGAGACGTTCCGCACGAAACTCATCTCGCCCTCCGCTCCGCCGCTCCGCGAACTCACGCTGTCGATGATGCGGAAGAAGCTCGTACGGTCGCCGAGGAGGTCGTTGTACTCCTCCGCGATGTCGTCCGCGGGGTTCCGGGACGTGACGACGATAGCGCCCTCGTCGTCGTCCGCGCCGCGGGCGAGCAGACGGAGCAGTAGCTGGCGCTTCCCGGACATGGCCGGCCCGCTGACGAGCAGGTTCGTCCCGGGTTCGACCTCCGAGAGGAGCTCCGGCGGAAACACCCCGTCTAGTTTGTATGGCATTTCTACAGGATGGTGGGATGTGGCGGCGACGCCTCGCCTTGGTTACGCCGACATAGGCCGACGAGGCATAAGTATGTGCGGGATATCGACGTGAGACACTGCCGCGTCTCCCGTCGAATCGGGCGGTTCGTGCCGGAATTCGGAAGGTTCAGCCCGTCCGCCCGACCCGAGACGTGGCGGCCCGACGCGCGTCGTGGTGTCGTCGGCACTCGCTATCGCCTACCGCGGGCCGCACTCGGTCTCGGACTCACGCGCATCTATCCCGACGACGCACTCCGAGGACTAAAACGCGTCGGCACCGGCGGTCACGGGGTTCCCGGCCGCACGTCCGCGAGGTCGGTGAACCGCGCGATGTCGTCGTCCGTCCCCGCGACGACGAGCGCGTCCCCCCGCTCGATGCGGAAGTCGGGCGACGGGTCGGACGCCACGGTGCCGTCGCGCTGGACGGCGACGACCGTACAGCCGGTGCGTTCGCGGATGGCGGCCTCGCGGAGCGTCTGCCCGACGAACGCCGGCGCTCGCGTCCGCACGAGGTCAACCTGGTTGTCGAGGCTCATCACGTCCTCCCCGAGCAGAGTGGACGCCAGCATCCGGCCGCTGACCGTGGCGAGCGCGAGCACGTACCCCGCGCCCGCCGCGTACAGCCGGGGTTCGGCGCGCGTGTCGTTCGCCCGGCACAGTATCTCCACATCCGGGTAGTTCTCGCGCGCGACCAGCGTCGTGAACACGCTCGCGGCGTCGTCCCCGAGCGCGAGCAGGAGCGCGCTCGCGTCCGCCAGCCCCGCCTCGGCGAGCGTCTCCTCCTCGGACACGTCCCCGACCACGTCGACGCCGGGGCGGTCTTCGCGGTCGACGACCGTGTGCGGCACGTCGTTCTCGTCGAGGATTTCGCTGACCCGCGTCCCCATGTCGCCGTAGCCCGCGACGACGACGCGCCCGCGGTCGTGCCGCCGCGCCTCCGCGAGCGTGAGCGCCTTCAACTCTGTGAGGGAGTCGTCGTCCCCGGCGACGAGGAGGATGGTGCTCCGGTCGAGTTCCCGCGTCGGGTCGGGCGCGGCGACGAACTCGCCCGCCGCCCACAGCCCGACGACGTTCGCGCCCGTGCGCTCGCGAACCCGGGCGTCGGCGAGCGTGTTGCCGTCGAGCGCGCTCCCCTGCTGTATCGGCATCTCCGCAACCTCGAAGTCGTCGCCCAGGTCGATGGTCTCCCCGAGGTCGGTGGTGACGGCGTTCGTCACCTTGTTCGCGAGGCTCCGCCCGAGAATCTCGTGCGGGGAGAGCACGCGGTCTGCGCCCGCGTACCGGACGTAGTTCGCGCGGCTCGGGTCAGCGACGAACCCGACGACGCGCACGTCCTCGTCCACCTCGCGCACGCTCAACGCGAGGGTCGCGTTCGTCTCGTCTGACGCGTCCAGCACGACCGCGCGGGCGTCCCGCACCGACACCGCCTCCAGCACGTCCGTGTCCTCGGCGTCCCCGTGCACGACCGTCACACCGTCCTCGTGGAGCGCCTGCGCCTCCTCGCGGTCGGGTTCCACGACGACGTACTCGACGGTTTGCGCATCGAGTTCGTCGATGAGCGCCTCGACGCGGTCGGTGTACCCGCAGACGACCACGTGGTCGGTGAGCGAGACGCGCTCGGGCGGATCGACTTCGAGCCGGCGCTCCACCCACGGCACGACGAACAGGGGGAGCGTCAGGAACAGCATCAGGACGCCCGTGAGCTGCATCGCGTCCATCAACAGGAGGATGCCCGCGGTGTCCCAGCGGCTCGCGTCCTCGCCGTACCCCGTGGTCGTGAACGTCTCGACGACGATGTGGAAGGCGTGGACGAGCGTGACGCGCTCGCCCTCGAACACCGCCATCCCGACCTGGTACGCGAGCGTGTACCCCGCCATGATGACCGCGAGGAGCGCGAGGTAGCCGACGGCGCGGCGCTGCTGTCTCTCCATTCACTCGTCCTTCCCGCGGCCGAAGCATAAAACGAATGCCGCTGGCCGCGGAGGACTCACACATGTCACTCGCCGCCGCGGTCGCGTCCTTCGTCGCCGACCTCGCGCTCGGCGCGTGGTTCGGCGCGATGGCCTTCTTCTCGTTCGTCGCCGCACCGACCACGTTCAGCGTCCTCGGCACCGACGACGCCGGCCCCGTCGTCAACGCAATCTTCCCGACGTACTACCAGATAGGGGTCGGCCTCGGGTTCGTCGCGCTCGGCGGCGTCGCCGTCACCGACGCGCTCGCCGGCCTCGACTACGCCTGGGTGGCGTACGGCGCGACCGCCGTCGCCATCGCGTCGGCGGCGTACGCCCGCTACCGTCTCATCCCGAAGATGGAGGCCGCGGGCGACAACGCATTCTCCGAATACCACAAACAGAGCGTCGCGCTGAACGCGCTCGCCATGCTCGCCGTGCTCGTCGCGCTCGCCGCCACCCACGCGTAACCGGCCGCCCGCCCGGTATGGTCGAGTCAGCGCTTCAGTCCGTGCTCTCCGACCACCGCGTCCTGCTCGCGTGGGCGGCCGTCGTCGCCGTCTCCAGCACGCTCCTCACGGCCGCCGGGACGTTCACGTGCGCGTACGTCTTCGGGGTCGGCTCACCGTCGGCCCGCTGATGCAGGGCGGCGTCCCGTTCGGCGAGGCCGTCCGGGACGCGTTCTACTCGGAGACGCCGTCGATTACCGTGATGGAGGTCGTCGCCATCGGGACGGACGTCTGGCTCGCGGGCGAGGCGCACATCTCGGAACCGCTGTTCTGGGCGGCGCTCGCGTTCTCGCTCTCGGTAGGATTGATCGCCGCCTACCCCGTGAACGTCGCGCTCATCGCCGCCGGCGTGAAAGAAGGAATGGGGAACCCCGCCGAGAGGGGTTAGGCGGAGGCGTCGTAGCCCGCGTCCTCGACCGCGGCGACGAGCGCGTCCGTGTCCGCGTCGCCCTCGACGGTCGCGGTGCCGAGTTCGCGGTCGGCGCTCGCGTCGGTGACGCCCTCGACGCCCGAGAGCGCGTCCTCGACCTTCTGCTCGCAGTGCCCGCACGTCATGCCGCTGACGGTGAGTGTCGTCATACCCGTACACAGGGCACCGCGACTTTTCCACGTTTTCCCTCCGACACCCAACCCGAACCCCGTCGAAACCTCAGAAACGAAGGCCGAACGAGACAGTCGGAATAACGCCTATCAGTCCGTTTCGAGGTTTTCCGGCGGTCGCCGCGCGTTTTTTGGGCGTTCTCTCCCGCATAGTTCTGGTTTTTAGCCTTGGTTTCCACGGTCGCGCGGCGGCTCGACCCCGGGAGAACAGTAACAATCCACTAAAGCGATGCGTCCGTACTCACTTGTATGACCAGGACTGCGCACGTGGACATCACGGGAATGAGCTGTGCGAACTGCTCGCAGACCGTGTCGTCCGCGCTCGAATCGCTTGACGGCGTCGCGGCGGCGAGCGCGAACTTCGCCACCGACGAGGCGACCGTCGAGTACGACCCCGACGCGGTGTCGCTCTCGGCTATCTACGACGCCATCCGGGACGCCGGCTACACGCCGGTGAGCGACACCCGCACCATCGGCATCTCGGGGATGAGTTGCGCGAACTGCGCGCAGACGAACCGGGAGGCCCTCGAATCCGTGCCCGGGGTCGTCACAGCGGACGTGAACTACGCGACCGACGAGGCGCAGGTCGAGTACAACCCGAACGACACGTCGCTCGACGCGCTCTACGACGCCATCGCGGACGCGGGCTACGAGCCGATTCGCGAGGACGACGGCGACGAGTCGGACGCGCGGGAGGTCGCGCGCACCGAGGAAATCGAGCGCCAGCGCAACCTCGTGCTGTTCGGCGCGGTGCTCTCCGCGCCCCTGCTCGGCATGCTCGTGGAGCACTTCTTCTTCCCCGAACTCCTCCCCGACGCCGTGTTCGGAGTCGGCCTCGGCTGGGTGATGTTCGCGCTCGCGACGCCCGTCCAGGTCGTGCTCGGCAAGGAGTTCTACGAGAACTCGTACACCGCCGTCGTGCGGAACCGCACGGCGAACATGGACGTGCTCATCGCGCTCGGTTCCTCGACGGCGTACGGCTACTCCGTCGTCGCGTTGCTCGGCTTACTGCCGAACGCCGGCCTCTACTTCGACACCGCGGCGCTGATTCTCGTGTTTATCACGCTCGGGAACTACCTCGAAGCCCGCTCGAAGGGCCAGGCGTCCAGCGCGCTCCGCGAACTCCTCGAAATGGAGGCCGACACCGCGACCCGCATCCGGGAGGACGGCACCGAGGAGGAGGTGTCGGTGGACGACATCGAGGTCGGCGACCGCCTCAAGGTGCGTCCCGGCGAGAAGGTGCCGACGGACGGCGTGGTCGTGGAGGGCGAGTCCGCGGTGGACGAGTCGATGGTCACCGGCGAGTCCGTGCCGGTGTCGAAGGAACCCGACGACGAGGTCATCGGCTCCACCATCAACGAGAACGGCGTCCTTACAGTCGAGGCGACGAAGGTCGGCTCCGAGACCGCCATCCAGCAGATCGTCGAACGCGTGAAGGAGGCGCAGAGCCGCCAGCCCGACATCCAGAACGTCGCCGACCGCGTGAGTTCCGTGTTCGTCCCCGTGGTCATCCTGAACGCGCTGTTCTGGGCCGGCGTCTGGTACGCGTTCCCGGGCGCGCTCGAAGCGCTCGTGAACGCGCTCCCCGTCTGGGGACTCGTCGGGGGCGGCCCGGGCGCTGTCGGCGTGTTCGAGTTCTCCGTGGTCGTGTTCGCGTCCGCGGTGCTCATTGCGTGTCCGTGCGCGCTCGGTCTCGCCACCCCGGCGGCGACGATGGTCGGCACCACCATCGGCGCGAAACACGGCGTCCTGTTCAAGGGCGGCGACGTGCTCGAACGCGTCGAGGACGTGGACACCGTCGTCTTCGACAAGACCGGGACGCTCACCACGGGCGAGATGTCGCTCACCGACGTGGTGGCGCTCGACCGCACCGCGGCGGACGGCGGCGCGGTCGCACAGGACGAGGCGGGCGCGGACGCCGAGTCGAGCGAGGAGTACGTGCTCCGGATGGCGGCGAGCGCCGAGCGCGGGAGCGAACACCCGCTCGGTGACGCCATCGTCCAGGGCGCGCGCGACCGCGGCGTCGAACTCGCCGACCCCAGCGAGTTCGAGAACGCGCCCGGGAAGGGCGTTCGCGCGACCGTGGACGGCCGCGAGGTGCTCGTCGGGAACCGCGGGTTCCTCGACGACAACGGCGTGGACACCAGCGCTGGCCGCCGGGAACTCGAACGCCTCGAATCCGAGGGGAAGACCGCGATGCTCGTTGCCGTGTCCGGCGAACTCGTGGGGTTGGTGGCGGACGCGGACACCGTGAAGGACACCGCGAAACGGGCGGTGAGCGACCTCCGCGAGCGCGGCACCGACGTGTGGATGCTCACGGGGGACAACGAGCGCACCGCGCGCGCCGTCGCCGAGGAGGTCGGCATCGACCCCGCGAACGTCCGCGCGGGCGTGCTCCCCGACGAGAAGGCGAGCGCCGTCGAGGACATCCAGCAGTCCGGGAACGCGATGATGGTCGGGGACGGCGTGAACGACGCGCCCGCGCTCGCCGCCGCCTCCGTCGGCACCGCCATCGGCTCCGGTACCGACGTGGCCATCGAGGCCGCGGACGTGACGCTGATGCGGGACGACCCGCTCGACGTGGTTCGGGCGGTGCGCATCAGCGAGGGGACGCTCGCGAAGATACGCCAGAACCTCTTCTGGGCGCTCGGCTACAACACCGCGATGATTCCGCTGGCCTCCATCGGACTGCTCCAGCCCGTGCTCGCCGCGGGCGCGATGGCTCTCTCGTCGGTGTCCGTGCTCTCGAACAGCCTGCTCTTCCGGACGTACACGCCCGACCACGACTACCGCCTGCTCGGGTGGCTCCGCCCATGAGAGGGCTGGACGACATCGACCGCGAAATCCTCTCGATGCTCGCGGCGGACGCGCGCACGCCGTACAGCGACATCGCCGACGCGGTCGACCGCGCGCCCCCGACGGTCTCCGACCGCGTCGACCGCCTCCAGGAGCTGGGCGTGATTCGGCGGTTCACCGTCGACCTCGACCGGAGTACACTCGACGCCGGCACGCCCGTCCTCGTCGAACTCGCGGTCGCGTCGGACGCGGTCGAGGCGGTGCGGTCGGCGTTGCGCGGCGCGGACGCGGTGGAGCGCGTGTACGTCACCGCCGGCGACCGCGTGCTCGCGCACGCCCACGTCCCCGGCGACGTGCGGGGGTTCCTCGACCGCGTCCTCCCCGACGAGGGCGTGCGGTCGCGGGACGTGTCGCTGCTCTCGGAGTCCGAGAGCGCGCCCGGCGTCGGGGACGTGTCGCTCGCGCTCTCCTGCGCCGAGTGCGAGAACACCGTCACCGCGGAGGGCGAGTCCCGAACGCTCGACGGCGACACCTACTACTTCTGTTGCTCGTCCTGCGAGGAGCGCTTCGTCGAGCGCTACGAGTCGTTCGCGGACGCCACAAACGCCTAAAGCGTCCGGGTTCTTCACCCATCTATGGCGACGACTGTGTCAGTCAGCGACCTCACGTGTGACGGCTGCGAACGAATCGTGCGCGACGCGCTCACCGACGTGAGCGGCGTCGAATCCGTCGAAATCAGCCAGGAGGACGGCGAGGCCGTGGTGGAGGGCGACGCCGACCACGACCGCCTCCTGCGCGCCGTGGACTACGCGGGCTACGACGGCGACATCCAGGAGTAGGTTACCGGCGAGTAACCCCGTGACAAGCCCGTTACCGAGTGCCTAAGAGGGTGGCGTCCCTTGTCCTAAACGACGATGGACGACGTACTCTCCGAGTTGCCGCCGAGCGCGAAACTCGTCGTGAAGGTGCTCGAATACAACGGCGGCCTGACCCAGAAGGAAATCGTCGAGAAGTCCCGGCTCTCCCAGCGAACCGTCCGGGACGCCCTCGACCGCCTCCAGGAGAACGACCTCGTGGAGAAGGACATCTACATCCCCGACGCCCGCCAGAACCTCTACCGGCTCGCGCTCGCGGAGAGCGACGACGAGGCGGAAGAAGAGGAGGTCGCGGAAGCCGAAGCCCTTCTAGACTAAGTTTTCGGCCGGTTCGAGGTGTTGTTCGCCCCACTCGGCGAGCGACCGCACGACCGGTTCGAGTGACTCGCCGAGGTCGGTGAGCGAGTAGCGGACGCGCACGGGCTTGTCCTGCACGACCTGGCGGTCGACGAGTCCCTTCTCTTCGAGGTCGTCGAGGCTCTCCGAGAGGACTTTGCTGGAGATGCCGTCCACGTCCTCCTGGAGTTCGTTGAACCCGAGGGCGTTCGTGCGGAGGAGGCGGTGGATGATGACCGGATGCCACTTCTTCCCGATGAGGGAGGCGGTCGCGGTGATGGAACACCAGTCGTTGCCGGCGCACTCCACGGAAAGCCGTTGGTCGGCCATACGCGAGTGGAGCGGACGCGCTCGGAAAAACTTACCTCTCGTAACCTACTTACCAGACGAACGCCCGGCGGGGTCTAGAGGTCGCCCGCGTCGGCGAGCGCGCGCACGTCGTCGGCGCGCTCGCGTATCGCGTCCAGTTCGTCCCCGCGCTTGGTATCGACGTGGTGGTAGAGGCCGGCCATCCGGTAGTTGTGCCGGAGGCGGTCTTCGTGTTCCGCGAGGAAGTCCCAGTAGAGCGCGTTGAAGGGGCACGCATCTTCACCGGTGGTCGCGTCGGGGTCGTACGGACAGCCCGCGCAGTGGTCGCTCATCCGATTGATGTAGTTCGCGCTCGCCGCGTACGGTTTCGTCGTGAACGCGTCCGTGCCGTAGACGCCCATCCCGACGACGTTCGGCGTCGTCACCCAGTGGTAGGCATCGACGTAGGCCGCGTGGAACCACGAAGTGAGTTCCGCGGGGTCGACGCCGAACGTGAGCGCGAAGTTCGACTGGAGCATCAGGCGCTCGATGTGGTGGGCGTACCCGTGCTCGCGGACGTGCGCGATGGACTCGCGGAGACACGCCATGTCGGTGTCGCCCGTCCAGTAGAAGTCGGGGAGGTCGCGGGAGTGGTCGAGCTGGTTCGCGTCCGCCAGCCCGTCCTCGCGCAGGTAGACCTGGCGCATGAACTCCCGCCAGCCCAGGATCTGTCGGACGAACCCCTCCAGCGAGTGCAGGGGCACGTCCGCCCGGGCGTCGTACTCGTCGATGGCGCGCTCGATGACTTCCGCGGGGTGGAGGAGGCCGAGGTTGAGCGCGGGCGAGAGCAGGCTGTGGTTGAGCGCCCACTCGCCCGCGACGACGGCGTCCTGGTACGTCCCGAAGTCCGCGAGCCGGTGCTCGCAGAAATCGTCGAGCGCGTCGAGGGCGTCGTCGCGCGTCACCGGCCACCCGAAGACCTCGACCGCGCCCCACGCGTCGTACTCCGCGCGAACCTCGTCGAGGACGCGCTCGGTGGTGTCGTCCGGCGGGAAGCGCGCGGGGTCGGGGAACTCGTAGTCGTCGGGCGGCGTCTCCCGGTTCTGTTCGTCGTAGTTCCACTCGCCGCCGAGCGGGTCGCCGTCGTCCATCAGGTAGCCCGTACGGCGGCGCATCCACCGGTAGAAGTCCTCGTGGGACTGGCCGCCATCGTCCCACTCGCGGAACGCCGCGGGCGAGCAGAGGAAGGACTCGTTCGCCACGAACTCGACGCGTCCGCCCGCGTCCTGGACGAGGTCGCGGAGCGCGTCCGCGCCGCCGCCCGCGGGCCGCATCGCCACCAGCGACTCCTCGGGGTGGTCGTCGAAGAACGCGTCGAGGCCCTCGCGGAAGGTGTCCGCGCGCTCGTAGCGGACGGTCACGCCGTCCTCGCGGAGGCGGTCGCGGAAGTGCCGCATCGCGGAGAACACGAGCGCGAGCTTCTGCCCGTGGTAGGGGTGGCGGGCCGCGAACGCGCGGGATTCGACCATCAGCACGCGGTCGGCGTCCCCGTCGAGGGCGCGGGAGACGGGGCCGCGGCGGGTGAGCTGGTCGCCGAGCACCCAGACAGTCGTCATATCTCCGCCTCGGACGCGACCGGGAAAGCGTCTCCGGCCGGGGCGTGCGCGTTTTATTCTCGAACCGACTATGGAGCCCGTGGAGAACGTCACCGACCGCACGAGCAACCCCTTCGGGATGAACCCGCCGCGGGAGACGCCGGTTCCCGGGTACGGGGACGCGAACGCCGACTTCCATGTCGTGGGCGACCACCCCGGCGTGCACGGCGGCGCGGACACCGGAATCCCGTTCACCGGCACGGAGCGCGCGCGTCGCCTCCAGCGCGCGCTCGCCGCCGTCGGCCTGCTCGCGGACGTGAGCGACCGGCCGGAGGTGGAGAACCTCTATCTCTCCTACCTCCACATGGCCGACGCGGACGGCAGTCCCGACGAGGCGGCGTACCGCGACCTCGAACCGTTCTTCGACGCGGAACTCCGCGCCATCACCGCGCACGTCCTGATTCCGGTCGGGGAGCGCGCCATCGACCACGTCCTGCGCGAGTACACCGCCCGGCACGCCAAGCACGCGCCAATCGACCCGGACGCCCTGCACGCCGAGGAACTGCTCGGCGCGGGCTTCCTCGTCCTCCCCGCGAAAGACCCCGGCGACTGGAGTGACGGCGACGAACGAGCGTTCGTGGACGCGCTCGCGGACGTCCTGGAGCACGACTACCGCCGCGAAACGGACCTGGGGCGCTTCCTCACCGGCCCCGACCCCTACCGCGTCCGCTAACTCCTTACTCCCCCCTGTCGAACCCCCGGGTATGCGACACATCCAGCTCGGGAACACCGAGTTCGAGGGCCGGAACAGCGTCTACCTCCTCGCCGGGGACGGCCCGACGACGCTCGTGGACACGGGCGTCGGCACGGACGGCGTGTACGACGAACTCGCGGGCGCGCTCTCCGACGCCGGGCACGCGGTCGGCGACCTCGACCGCATCCTCCTGACGCACTTCCACGAGGACCACGCGGGCCTCGCGGGACGCCTCCAGCGGGAGAGCGGCGCGGACGTGGTCGTCCACGAGGCGGACGCGCCGCTCGTCGCCGGCGACGAGGAGGCGCGTGCGGCGATGCACGACCGCCAGCGCGACCTCCTGGACGAGTGGGGGATGCCCGCGGAGAAGCAGCGCGAACTCCTCGACTTCCTCGACACCCACGACGACATCCGGGGCGAACCCGCGGACGTGACGCCGGTGGCGGACGGCGACACGCTCGCGCTCGGCCCGTACGAGGCCGAGGTCGTTCACCTTCCGGGGCACGCCGCCGGGCTCGTGGGCTACCTCGTGGAGCGCGAGGGCCGCCGGGAGGCGTTCGTCGGGGACGCCCTCCTCCCGAAGTACACGCCGAACGTCGGCGGCGCGGACGTGCGCGTCGAACGCCCCCTCCGGACGTACCTCGACAGCCTCGACCGCATCGAATCCCTCGGCCTCGACCGGGCGTGGCCCGGCCACCGCGGCCCCATCTTCGCGCCGACTCTCCGCGCGCGAGACATCGCCGACCACCACGCCGAGCGCACCGAGCGCGTGCTCTCCGTGCTCCGCGAGCGCGGGCCGGCGACGCCCTGGGAGGTGAGCGCCGACCTGTTCGGCGACCTGCACGCCATCCACGTCCTCCACGGGCCGGGCGAGGCGTACGCCCACCTCGACCACCTCGAATCGGAGGGCGTCGTCTCCCGCACCGGCCGCGAGTACGCGCTCGTCGCGGACGCGGACGCCGCCGACCTCCGGCTGGACTGATAAAACCCGTACGTGTAATGCAGGCGTAGTATCCGCGGGGAGGGCGCTTTCTTCGAATGCCTGCAGTCCGCAGGCACTGTGCCTCTGAGACCGGAAGCCGTCTCCGGCTTCCACTCTCCACCATACTCTTTGAGCCGCGCGTCCACCGTCGGACATGGACGTCTCTCTCGACCGCCTGCGGGACGACATCGAGGCGAACGCCGCGTTCGGCGCGACCGGCGACACCGGCCGCACGAACCGCACCGGAAGCGACGCGAACCGGGACGCCCGCGACCACCTCGTGGAGCGCATGGAGGACGCGGGCCTCGACGTGCGCGTGGACGCCGTCGGGAACATCGCGGGCCGCTGGGTGCCCGACGCCGCGGACGCCGACGCGGCGGCGGTGGCGTCCGGAAGCCACCTCGACTCGGTGCCGAACGGCGGCATCTTCGACGGCCCGCTCGGCGTGTACGGCGCGCTCGAAGCCGTGCGCGCGCTCCGGGAGTCCGACGCCGACTTCGCGCGACCCGTCGAGGTCGTGTCGTTCACGGAGGAGGAGGGCGCGTCGTTCGCGCCCGGCCTCCTCGGGTCGTCGGTCGCCACGGGAGAGCGCGACCTCGACACCGCGCTCGCGTACGAACACGAGGGGCGGACGCTCGACGCCGCGCTCTCCGACATCGGCTACCGCGGGGACGGCGTGCTCGACGCGAGCGCGTGGGACGCCTGGGTGGAACTCCACATCGAACAGGGAACCCGCCTCGAATCCGCGGACGCGGACGTGGGCGTCGTCACCGACATCACGGGCATCACGCACTGCGAGGCGGTCGTCGAGGGACAGGCCGACCACGCGGGCGCGACCCCGATGGACGCGCGGACGGACGCGCTCGCCGCCGCGAGCGAGTTCGTGCTCGACGTGGAGGACGCCGCCACCGACGCCGCGAGCGGGGACGGAACCGCGGTCGGCACCGTCGGGAGCCTGGACGTGTCGCCGAACGCGACGAACGTCGTCCCCGGCCGCGTCGAACTCGGCGTCGACATCCGGGACGTCTCGAAGGAGACGATGGACGACCTCGCGGCCGCGGCCCGCGACTCCCTCGACCGACTCGACGCGGAGCGCGGCGTCGAGACCGCGCTCTCGCGGCCGTTCGACGTGCCGCCCGCGCCGATGGCCGAGCGCGTCCGGGACGCCGCCACCGACGCCGCGGACGAGAGCGAGTTGGCGAGTCTCGCCCTGCACTCGGGCGCGGCGCACGACACGATGCACGTCGCGCGCGTGACGGACGCAGGCCTGCTGTTCGCGCCCTCCGAGGGCGGGTTCTCCCACAGTCCCCGCGAGTGGACGGACTGGTCGGACTGCCGGGACGCCGTCGCGGTGCTCGCGGGCACCATCGAACGGCTCGCCGGACGGTAGTTACTTCCGCCGGGGCGTCCGAGAGCGGAGCATGAACCGCCGCGCACTCGCGCTCCTGCTCGCGGCGCTCACGTATAGCGCGCTCGCCGCGCTCGTCCCGCCCGCCATCGACCCGTCCGCGGAGTTCGCGGGCGTCCTCGTCGCGTCCGCGCTCCGGAACGTCCTGCTCGCGGTCGCCGCGCTCGCCGCATTGGCCGCCGCGTACGCGCTCGTCCTCGACACCCTCCTCTCGCACACCAGCGACCGCCGCCGCCAGCACCGCCTCCGCTCCATCGTCCGCCTCGCCTTCCTCGCGGTCGGCACCGTCCTCGTGCTCGCCGTCGTCACCGACCAGTGGCTGCCCGCGCTCGTCAGCCTCGGCGTCGTCGGCGTCGCCGTCTCCCTCAGCCTCCAACAGCCCCTGCTCTCCCTCCTCGGCTGGGTGTACATCACCACGAAACAACCCTACCAGGTCGGCGACCGCGTCGCCATCGGCGACTCGAAGGGCGACATCGTGGACGTGGACTACCTCGTCACCACGCTCTGGGAGATAAACGGCGATTTGGTCTCCACGAACCAGCACTCCGGCCGCCACGTCACCGTCCCGAACTCCGTCGTGCTCAGCGCGCACGTCACGAACTACTCCCGGGACGAGTTCCCCTACGTCTGGAACGAACTCTCGATTCAGGTCGCGTACGAGACCGACCTCGACTTCGCGCGCGGCCGCCTCCAGGAGGTCGTGGACGACTACCTCGGCGACGAGATGGCGCGGAACGTCGCGCACTACCGCGAGATGCTCGCCGAGACCCCGGTGGAGATGGAAGTGAACGACCGGCCCACGGTGAACGTCGCGCAGAAGGAGTCCTGGGTGGAACTCCGCGCGCGCTACCTCGTGAAACCGCGGGCGGGAACCCGGGTGCGGAACGACCTCTACGCGCGCGTCCTCGACGAGTTCGGCGACCACCCCGAGCGAATCGCGTTCCCCGTCGGGCGGAACCGCTAAGCCCCTCCGACGGCGTCCCCCGAGTATGAGCGACGTACTCACCGACGCCGCCGCGGACGCCGTGCGCGCCGGCAACGCCGACCCCGACCCCGTGCTCGCGGAGATGACCGACTACGGCCGCGACGAACACTTCCCCATCGTCGGCCCCGACGCAGGCCGCTTCCTCCGCCTGCTCGCCCGCCTCACGGGCGCGGAGCGCGTCTTCGAGTTCGGCTCCGGGTTCGGGTACTCCGCCGCGTGGGTCGCGGACGCCCTCCCCGCCGACGGCGAACTCGTCCTCACCGACTTCGACCCCGAGAACCTCCAGAAAGCCCGCGAGTTCCTCGACCAAACCGGCGACATCGAGAAGTGCGTCTTCGAGGCCGGTGACGCCTTCGAGACGTTCGACGCCCGCGACGGCCCCTACGACCTCGTCTTCGTGGACTGCCAGAAGACCCGGTACGCGGAAGCGCTCGACCGCGCCGTCCCGGAACTCCGCGACGGCGCGGTGGTCGTCGCCGACAACGTCCTCGACGGCCCCGCATCGCCCGCCGACCTCCGGGACGCGTTCGCGGGAGACGCGCCCAGCGACGCCGCTGCCGGCATCG
Source organism: Salarchaeum japonicum (assembly GCF_020614395.1). NCBI lineage: Archaea > Methanobacteriati > Methanobacteriota > Halobacteria > Halobacteriales > Halobacteriaceae > Salarchaeum > Salarchaeum japonicum. The sequence continues at coordinate 1,648,416 of NZ_CP085324.1, forward strand.
CGGAATACGTGGAGAAAGTGCGCAGTGCGCCGTTCGAGACCGCGATAGTCCCGCTCGGCGAAGGCCTCTCGGTCAGCCGATACAGCCCTTAGTCGCGGAGCGCGAGGAACGCCGCGCCGGTCACCGCGAGCAGGCCGACGCCGAGACCGAACCCGGGCGTGCTACCCGAGGAACCCGAGTCGTCGGACGCCGTCGTGGTGTCCTCGGACATCGTCGTCCCGTCCGTGGTCTCGTCGCTCGTCTGCGTGGTATCCGCAGTCGTCTGGGTGGTCGTAGTCGTGGTCGTCTCGTCCGTGGTCTGCGTCGTCGTCGTGTCGCCGCTGGTCGTGGTGGTCGTCTGCGTGGTGTCCTCGACGTCGAACGTCGCGGTCGCCTGCGAGCCGCTGGACTGCGGGTTGATGTCGAGGGTCACGTTGTACGACCCGGCCTGGTCGGGGTTGACGACGTCCTCGTAGACGACGACGACCTCGTCGCCCTCGTAGAGGCTGTAACTGCCGCCGAGGTCGAACGTGAGGGTCGCGCCGTTGTTGCTGGTGGAGACGCTCGCCAGGTCGTCGCTGACGTTCACGTCCACGGCGTCGCCGGTCTGGTTGTCGCCGCGGTCGATGCCGATGGCGGCGACGTCCTCGACGCTGACGTTACTCGCGTCCGCGCCGGAGCCCTGGTAGTTCACCTGGAAGCCGTTCCACGAGGAGGTGTCGACCGTGGAGCCGGCGGTGAGGGTCGCGGTGTGCTGTGCGGTCGCGCCGGGCGCGCTCGGGTTCGCGGTCAGGGACGCCGCGGACGCCGCGGCGACCCCGCCGGTGAACGCGCCGGCGACGACAGTCACTGCGAGGAGTGCGGCCAGAACGCTTCGCGTGTTTCTCATCACAACACGACACGCGATGGACGGCTTCTTGAAAGGCCTTCGGGCCGAAAAATAACTGGCTTGACTAATGAGAACCGCTCTCGCGGTACTCCGCGGCACGGTCGAGCGCCGCCGATTCCGTCGGTTCGCTCACCCGCTCGTACGCCTCGCCCGCCGGGGCCTGCGTGAGTCGGTCGTACGTCACCGCCCAGTCGCCGCCCGCCGTCTCCCGCACGGAGACGACCGCGTAACCGTCCGCGCGCTCCCACCGCCGCCCCGTGTGTGCGTCCACTTCCTGCCAGTCCATACCGGAACGCGGACGGCCAGCCACTTAGCCCCCTCGTCGGCCGCAGGGCTATTGGCGACGTAGCCCCCGCTCCCGGGTATGCCACTGCTCGCCGTCGACGCCGACTTCGAGATACCCGACGCGGACGCCGACGCGCTCACGGAGCGCCTCACCGAACTCTACAGCGACCACATGGCCACCGGCACCGGCCACGTCGCCGTCGCCGTACGCGACGACCAACACCTCTCGCTCGGCCGCGCCACCGACGGCCCCCTGTTATTCCTGCAGGCGGACGTCCGGGAGGGCCGGTCGTTCGACCGCCGCCGCGCGTTCGCGCTCGCCGCGATGGACGAGGCCCGCGACCGCTTCGGCGTTCCAGAGCCGAACCTGAAAGTCGCGTTCACCGAACACGCCGGCGACGACCTGATGGGGTACGACCGCGTCGGCGGCGCGTGGTCGCCCGAGGAGGATGCCTGACGTACTCGTCGCGGGCGAGACGCTCGTCGACCTCGTCCCCGACAGCCCCCGGCCGCTCCCCGACGTGGAGTCGTTCGCGCGGCGCGCGGGCGGCGCGCCCGCGAACGTCGCCCTCCCCGTAGAAAGACAGTTAGTGGATACGCAAGAACGCCCCGTGTATGTCGGACGACGCCCTCCTCCGCTCCATCCGCCGCTGGCTGGTCGTGCTCGCGTTCCTCGTAGACCTCGTCCTGCTCGCCGCCGCCAATGGCACGCCGCTCGCGCTGTTCGCGGCGTTCGTCGGCGTCCTCCTCCTCGTTCGGTTACTCTGGTCGTTCCTCGCGATGTTCGACGAGGCCTAGATTACGTCGTCGGGGTCGTGGTCGGCGCGCATCCGCTGGGCTTCGGCGGCGTACTGCTCGCGCTCGTCCGGGTCGGTCACGCGCCCGAGGTTCTCCGGGTCGGCGTCCACGGCGGCCGTGGTGTCGCGGCGGTCGCCGAAGCTGGTGAGCGCGCGCTCCTTCCGGAAGTACCGCTCGCCGTCCGGCGTCGCGTACGTGAGGATGATGAGGTTCTGTTCGTCGTCCGAGTACGTGCGTTCGACGAGCCACACGCGAACCGGTTCGTTTTCGGTCGTGTTCATACGAGAAATCGGGGACGCGGACGGAAGGCCGTGTCGCCGCCTAGTACTGGTACTCGTCCTGGCGGAGCTGGACGTACCCGCCGTTCGCGAACTTCTTCTTCGTCTTCCGATAACTCCGGTAGAGCTTGAGGCCGTGCACGCCGACGCTCGCGGTCTTCCGACTGATGAGCGACCCGCCCGTGGACTTTTCGAGGATGCGCCGCGTCACGTCGAACGTCTTGTCCCAGTCGTCGGGGCCGTAGTCCTTCACCACGTCCGCGATGGCGACGTTCCGCAGGAGTTCGTCCCCGATGGCTTCCTTCCACGCCTCGTTGTACTCGTGGAGCATGCCCTCGGCGGCGTACTCGCCGGCGAGCGCGCCCGTCCGCATCGCGACGTGGTCGCCGCCCTCGTGGAACGCCGACGTTGTGCCCATCGCGCCGCCCGCGACCGCGATGTTCGCCTCCGTCGGGGAGTCGATGGGGCGCGTGCTCGAAATCGAATAGGTCTCCGTCCCTTTGGACTTCCCGTACCCCTCCTCGATGACGGGGAAGTCCTCCTCGATGTCGTACTCGTCGCCGTACACCTCTTCGAGGAGGCGTCGAATGTACTCCTTCCCGGACGGAATCTGGTCGTCGTCCTCCCGCAGGAGGCGGTACGCCGATTTGTCGAAGTCGTCGATGTCCATCCCGATGGGCATCGTCAGGCCGACGCGCCCGACGTTGTCCCGGTTCGGGAAGATCCAGGGGTACGCGGTCTCGCCCGGCATCCAGCCCCACCAGAACTTGATGTTGTGCTTCTCGAACACCTCCTCGGGGATCTCCCGGTACTCCTGGTAGGCGATGTGGTTCACCGTGCGCGGCGACAAGACCTCGGAGGCCGCGCGGTCTTCGGGCAGGTACTGGTCGAGGACGGGCATCGTCACCTGGCGCTGCGGGCCGTCCGCGAGAATCACGTACTCCGCCTCGACCTCGCTCCCGTCCGCGAGCGTGAGCGTGTGCGACGGCTCGCCCGAGAGATCGGTTTCGACGTTCCGCACGCTCGTCCCGACACGGTACTCCGCTCCCGCGTCCTCCGCGCGACTGCGGAGCCAGTCGTCGAGGCGCGCGCGGTGGAACGTGAACCCGAACTCGTCGTAGGAGGACTCGATGCCCGTCCGGGTCACTTCCACCGTCTCCGACGGCCCGATGAACTCCGCCTTGTCGAGGCGGTGCTGGTAGACGCCCTCGGGCATCGCCTCGACGTCCAGTTCCGCGATGTCAACCCAGTAGTCGAGGAAGCCCGCGGCGTCCGTCGAATCCGGCCCCAGTTCGGGGCGGTCCGCGCGCGGCACTCCCTTCTCGAACACCACGGCGTCAGCGCCGTGCTCCGCCGCCGTTCGGGCGGCCGACGACCCCGCCGGCCCGCCGCCGACGACCGCCACGTCCACTCGTTCCATACTCCGACATTCGGATACGACGTTAAAAGTATTCGAGATTCAACGCAGTCACCGCGGGGTTTACGTGACAGTCCACGAATACACGCTGTATGGACAGAGGGCGCGCCATCTACCGGTTCGCCGAACTCTACGTCGCGACCCTCGTGTTCGCCGCGCTCCTCACCGCCGGCTGGCTCGCCCTCCCGAACATCGCCGGCGCGCCCGAGCTCGCCGGCGTCTGGTTCGCCGTCGGCGGGTTCGGCATGCTCGTCCTCCTCCTCATCGTCTTCGGCTACCTCACGCGGTAGCTCACGGGAACAGCCCGCGGTACTCGTGCGCGCTCGCGACGCGCTCCATCGCGATGGTGTACGCGGCCGTGCGGAGGTCGGGGATGTCCTTCTCGTCGTAGACGCCGACCATCTCGTCGAACGCCATCGTCATGCGGTCGCGGAGGTCGTCGTTCACGTCTTCGAGGTCCCAGGAGTACTGCTGGGTGTTCTGCACCCACTCCAGGTAGGAGACGATGACGCCGCCGGCGTTCGCGAGGATGTCGGGGACGACGGGCACGTCGCGCTCCACGAGGACGCTGGACGCGTCGAACGTCGTCGGGCCGTTCGCGGCCTCGATGACCACGTCCGCGCGCAGGTCTTCCGCGACGTCGGTGGTGATGACGTCCTCGATGGCGGCGGGGATGAGGGCGTTCACGTCGAGGCGGAGGAGGTCGTCGTTCGTGATGCGCTTTGCGTTCTCGTACTCGGAGAACGTCTTCCCGTCCGCGACGTGCGCGGCCACGTCCTCGATGTCGAGGCCGTCCGGGTCGTAGATGCCGCCCGTCACGTCGCTGACGGCGACGACGTTCGCGCCGCGTTCGGTGAGGAGCTGGGCGGCGACGCCGCCGACGTTCCCGAAGCCCTGGATGGCGACGCTCGCGCCCTCCAGGTCGGCGTCGAGATACTGGAACGTCTCCTCGGTGATGATGGTGACGCCGCGACCGGTCGCCTCGACGCGGCCCGCGGTCCCGCCGACTTCGAGCGGCTTCCCGGTGACGACGTTCGGCACCGCGTACCCCTGGTAGACGGAGTACGTGTCCATTATCCACGCCATCGTCCGCGCGTCCGTGTTGATGTCGGGCGCGGGGATGTCCATCTCGGGGCCGATCATGCGGCGGATGCCCTCGGTGTAGCGGCGGGTGAGCTGTTCGATTTCGCCGTCGGAGAGCTCCTTGGGTTCGCAGACGATGCCGCCCTTCGCGCCGCCGAACGGGAGGTCGACGAGCGCGGTCTTCCACGTCATCCAGCCGGCGAGCGCCTCGACCTCGCCCATGGAGACGCCGGGGTGGTAGCGGATGCCGCCCTTGTAGGGGCCGCGCGAGCTGTCGAACTGACAGCGGTAGCCGTCGTAGACCTCGACGTGGCCGTCGTCGTGCTCGACGGGGAGGCTGACCTTCTGGGTGCGCTCCGGCGACTTGAGCCGTTCGTAGATGTTGTCGGGGATGTCAACGTACTCGCGGGCGCGATCCATCTGCGCCAGCATGTTGTCGAGCGGACTGTCTGCCATGCCGGTAAGGCTTACACGAACCCATAAGGGCATATCGGACCTCCGCCCGGTGTGTGAAGGAGTGGCGCGGGCGGAGGGTGGTAGACACCGTGCCTCTGGTGGCGCGGCGACCGAACCCATCCACGCGGCCGTCCGCGACACCGGGGGGGTGTTCCGCGGCGACCGCGTCCGGTCAGCGCGCCACGAGTACTCGGAGGGGCGGGCGGACGTTATAGGGTCGTGATTGTCGAACACCGTTCAGACCGTTTACCGGCCGTGAACGGTCGCCCGACAGGACTTTGACCGCCCGCGTCCGTGGTGTTGGTATGTTCGGTCGCGCCCTCGGAACGGTCGTCGAGCAGGCGCTCGACGCGCTCCCGGGACCGGCGGCGCGCGGCGTCCGCCTCGTCGCCCACCGGGGGTTCGCGAGCGTCAACCCCGAGAACACAACGCACGCGGTGACGCGAACCGCCGGCGCGGACGCGGTGGAGGTGGACGTGCGACGCGCGTCCTCGGGCGAGGTCGTGGTGTGCCACGACGCGACCGTCGATAGAGTCACGGACGGCACGGGCCGCGTCGAACGCCTGAGCGCGGGCGAACTCGGCGCGCTGTCCGTGCACGACAGCGGCGCGGGCGTCCCGACGCTCGCCGCCCTCCTGGACGCCGTGCCCGAGCGCGTGGCCGTGAACGTCGAACTGAAGGAGCGCGGCCTCGGGAGCGACGTGGACGCCGCCGCCGACCGCGTCGAGAACGACGTGTGGGTGTCCGCGTTCGACCCGGTCGCGCTCCGGGACTCCTCGCTCCCGCGCGCGCTCCTCTTCGACCGCAACCCCCGGGAGAACCTCGCTATCGCGGACGAACTCGACTGCACGGCGGTTCACCCGAGCGTCGCGCTCTGCCTCGGCACGCGCACCGTCCGGCGGGCGCACGCGCGCGGGTTCGACGTGAACGCGTGGACCGTGGACGCCCCCGGGGTCGCGTGGGCGCTCGCCCGCCGGGGGGTGGACGGCGTCATCGCCGACCGCCCGACCGTCGTGCGTCAACCCTAAATCCGGGAATCGCCCACTCCGTGGTATGCGAATCGAGAACTCGTTCATCGCCGCCGACGGCGTGGGCGAGAAGACGGAACGACGCCTCTGGCGGGACGGCGCGACCCACTGGGACGAGTTCGACCCCGGGATGGTCGGCGAGAAGACGGGCGAACGCATCCAGTCCTACATCCGGGACGCGCGGCGGGCGCTCGACGACGACGACACCCGCGCGCTCGCCGAAACCCTCCCCTCGGGCAGTCTGTGGCGGCTGTACGAGAACGTCCGGGACGACGCGGCGTTCTTCGACATCGAGACCACCGGCCTGGACGCGGCGACGAACGACGTGACGACGGTGAGCGTCCACCGCGGCGGCGACACCACCACGCTCGTGCAGGGCCGCGACCTCACCGCGGACGCGCTCGAACGCGAACTCGGGGACGCGTCGATGGTCGTCTCGTTCAACGGCAAGCGCTTCGACCAGCCGTTCCTGGAGACGAACTTCGACCTCGACCTCGATGCGCCCCACCTCGACCTGATGTACGTCTGCAAGCGCCTCGGGCTCTCCGGCGGCCTCAAGGAAATCGAGAACGACCTCGGCGTCGGCCGCGAGGGAGTGGAGGACGTGGACGGCCGGGAGGCCGTGCGTCTCTGGAAGCGCTACCAGCGACAGGGGGACGACGCCGCGCTCGACCGCCTCGTGACGTACAACCGCCTCGACACGGAGAACCTCCGCGTGATTCTGGACGACGTTTCGGGTCGCCTGCACGACGACGTGTTCGCGCGCCACGTCTGAGCCGATTCCCGGTTCCTGGAACCGACCGCACCCCCCTTACGTTCCGAGAGTATACCGTCGGGTATGTCTCAGGAACGACGCGGCATCCCGCGCCGGGAGTTCGTGAAGTCCGCGGTCGCCATCGGGGGCGCGTCCGCGCTCGCGGCCTGCCTCGACCGGTCGCCCGGCCCGATTCCGACGGGTACCGACGACCCCGCGGCGCTCCCGGAGCGCCAGCACGCGTGGAACGGCGCGCTCGCGGTTGACGACGCGGGGAACGCGCTGAACGCCCGCCACCACGTCCTCCTCCTCCTCGACTACACGGGCGACGGAAAACCCACGGACGCCGACCGCGAGACCGTCGAGGCCGCGCTCCGGTCGCTCGAACGCGCGTACGAACACAGCAACGAGGGACTCCTGTTCACGCTCGGGTACTCGCGGGCGTACTTCGACCGGTACGACGCCGCGCCCGCGGGCGTCGACCTCCCGCGGCCGGAGGCGCTCGCGCCGTTCGAAGACCCCGACGCCGACACGCCGGACGCCGTCCTCCATCTCGCGAGCGACCGCGGGGACGCCCTCCTCGGCGCGGAGGAAGCGCTCCGCGGGAACCAATCGGAGGCGAACGGCGTCGAGACCACGAGCTGGGAGGGCGTGTTCACGGTCGCGGGCCGCCGCACGGGATTCGTCGGGAGCGGCCTCCCCGCCGAACACGACGACGTGTCGGGCGTTCCCGAGGGCGCGGTGGACGAGGACTCGCCGCTCTACATGGGATTCAAGTCCGGATTCCGGGGCGCGCAGGCGAGCGAAGACCGCGTCACCATCCAGTCCGGGCCGTTCGCGGGCGGCGCGACCCAGCACGCGAGCTACATCGAACTCAACCTCGACCAGTGGTACGAGCAGGACTCGCGCTACCAGCGCGTCGCGAAGATGTTCTGCCCCGCGCACGCCGAGAACGACCGCGTCGAGGGCGTCGGCGAGAACCTCGGGGCGAGCAGCGGCGTCGCGTCCTGCGAAGCGCCCGAGAAAACGGCGCGCGAGCAGGGCGTCGTCGGGCACTCCCAGAAGATGGAGGGCGTGCGCGAGGACGGGTCGCCCCTCATCCTCCGCCGCGACTTCGACTCGACGGACGGCGGGCGCGCCGGCCTCCACTTCGTCAGCCTCCAGCGCGACATCGGCGAGTTCGTGGAGACCCGGGAGGCGATGAACGGGACGGACGCCGCCGAGGAGTCCGCGGTCGGCCAGCGAAACAACAACGGGATTCTCCAGTACATGAACGTCGTGAGTCGCGGGAACTACCTCCTGCCGCCGCGTTCCGAGCGCGCGCTCCCGAGGGCCGAACCGTGAACCGCCGTCGCTTCCTCGCGGCCGCCGGCGTCTCGGGAACCGTGGGGCTCGCGGGCTGTCTGGACGCGCTCGGGTTCGGCCGGCAGTCCTCGCCGTACGCGCCGCCGCTCGTCGAAGACCGGCCCGACGCCGTCTACTACCCGACGCACGTCGAGGGGATGAAATCGTTCGGCACCGCGACGGACGGCCCCTACAAGTGCGCGCTGACGTACAGCTACCCGCATCGGTTCTGGCTCCTCACCAGCAATCCCGACGACCCGACGAACAAGGTCGGAATCAGGAGCGAGGACTCGATGCACGTGATGCCGGTCGTCTGGCACGAGGAGACGGGCGTCGTCCCGCCCGCGGCGAACCCGAGCGTTGAGTTCGCGCTCGCGGACGGCGACGAGTCCGTGCCGTCGGTGTCGCCGTGGCCGATGCTCTCCCAGCCGATGGGCGTCCACTTCGGGGACAACGTCGCGCTCCCCCGGAACGGCGACTACACCGCGACCGTCCGCGTCGCGTTCGGCTCCACGAAACGCACCGGCGCGCTCGCGGACGCCCCGGACGCCGCCGAGTTCGCGTTCGAGTTCACGTACCTCGCGGAGCGCGTGGACACCATCGCGTACCGGACGCTCGACGACGCGGGCGAGCGCGGCGCGGTCGAACCCATGCAGATGGACGTCCCGGTGAACCAGCTCGCCCCGCCCGCGGAGCTACCCGGCAGTCTGGTCGGCACGGGAACGAGCGGCGACGCCGACGTGGCGGTGGTCGTCGCGGACGACGCCGCGCGCTTCGGCGGCCGGGAGTCCGAGCGCTACCTCGCCGTCTCCCCGCGCACGCCCTACAACCGCTTCCCGCTCCCGCTGGCGTCTGTCTCCGCGACGGCGACCACCGGGGGCGAGACTGTTCACGACGGCCCGCTGACCGCGACGCTCGACCCCGAGCTCGGCTATCACTACGGCGCGCCCGTCGCCGACGCGCCCGACGAGGTCGCGGTGTCGTTCGACGCGCCGCCGCAGGTCGCGCGCCACGAGGGCTACGAGACCGCGTTCCTCGACATGCCCACCGTGTCGGTGTAGTTTCAGGGAGTTCAAGCCCTTCGACGCGTACTACTCGATATGAGCGACGACGACAGCCACGAGCACGTCGTGCCCGGGTCCGAGGAGGAACTCGACTCGGCGGACGTGCGCGGCTACGACTTCCGCGGCGACTTCGACTTCTTCGAGATGCTCGACTCGTACGAGACCACGGGCTTCCAGGCCACGCACCTCGCGCAGGCCGTGGACATCGCGCGCGACATGCGCGACGACGACGTGACCACCTACCTCACGCTCACCTCGAACATCGTCTCCTCCGGCCTGCGAGAGACGGTCGCCTACCTCGTCCGCGAGGGCTTCGTGGACGTCATCATCACCACCTCCGGCTCCATCACCGAGGACGTCATCAAGACCGCGAAGCCGTTCAAGATGGGCGAGTGGGACGCCGACGAAGCCGAGCTCCGCGAACGCGGCATCAACAGACTCGGGAACATCTTCGTGCCCTCCGACCGGTACGTCTGGCTGGAGGAGTACCTGAACGACTTCTTCGAGGACTTCTTCGCCGACGAGAAAATCCGCACGCCGACCGAGTTCTCGAAGGAACTCGGGGAGACGCTGGACGACGAGGACTCCATCCTGAAGAACGCCGCCGACCAGGACGTGCCCATCTTCTGTCCCGCGCTCACCGACGCCGAGGTCGGGAACTTCCTCTACTACTACCGGCAGGGCTACGACTCGGAGGTCGGCATCGAGATTCTGGACGACTACGATTCGCTCATCGAACACGGCCTGCTCGCGGAGGAGACCGGTCTCATCGCGGTCGGCGCGGGCGTTCCGAAGCACCACGCCATCATGACGAACCTCTTCCGCGGCGGCGCAGACCACGCCGTCTACATCTCCACGGGCATGGAGGGCGACGGCTCGCTCTCCGGCGCGCCGCCCGAGGAAGCCGTCTCCTGGGGGAAAATCAAGGACGACGACACGAACTACGTCCAGATAGAGGCGGAAGCCACGCTGGTCTTCCCCCTGCTCGTCGCCGGCGCGTTCAAGCGCGACTAATCGTGAAAGTGTACTGGACGCCACAGAGCGAGTAGGGGGAGACGCGCACCGGCGACCCACAGTATGCGTCGATACATTCGAATACAGTAATAACAATACAAAATAATTTATACTTAGATACTATTGGTAAAATATGAACCGGCGCAGTGTACTCGTTGCAACTGGTGCAGCGACGGCCGGTCTCGTTACCACAAGCGGCTGCCTCAGCCGTTCCAACAAGGATTCTCGTGCGAAATTATGCTTTGTGCGGGTATTCAACGAAGACGACCAGCCCCGGACGCTTGAGTTCGCCGTGGAAGCACCCAGCGAAGACGGGGCCGGAACGACAGACGTATTCGTGGACTCCTACGATCTCGAGCCTGGCTCATTGAGGCGCATAGAGCCAGACGTAGGCGCCAGCGGTCAATACGTAGTTCGAGCCTCCTCCGAAAGCGAGACAGTCCGTGTTTCGTTGTCAGAGAAGGTGGCTAATGCGGAGGGACAGCCCGAGGGGATCGCGTTGACCTTTCGGATGGTCAGCGGCGACCCCTTACCGTGGGACTGGACGATATTCCCGGAGTGTTGACGGCGACACGGGAAGCATAACCAATTCTGTATCGCCGTATTCGGTTTATAGTGCGTAGCGTTTTCGGTGGTGGCGCTCCACGCCCCGGGTGATGGCTGCGCGACCACCGATGACTGACGACGGGGAGGAACCGGACGCGGTGGCGTTCGGTATCGCGGCGGTGGACGAACACCTCGAGAGTATCGACTGGCCGGCGACGCCGTCGGAAATCACGGCGGCGACCGGCGACCCGGAGGTTCCGTACGAGGCGAGCGGGCGGACGCTCGCGCTCTCCGAGGCGCTCGACGAGACGGGCAGAGCGGAGTTCGAGTCACGCCGGGACTTGCTCGACGCCCTGCATCCGGTGTTCGAGGAGCACCGGCAGTCCGCGGGGCCGGGCATCCTCTCGTGGCTCCGGAACGCCCTGCCGGTTTAACCGTTCTCGCGTCCTCCACTCTCGTATGACCGTTCTCGATATCGAGTGTCCGGACTGCGGGCGGGTGGAATCGGTTCGAAAGGAAGGGGTGGGCCGGTACAAGTGCGCGGAGTGCGGACGGGAGTTCTCGCGGGCCGACCTCAGTCGATGAACGCGCGGAGGGCGTCGGGGTCGGCGGTCTCCCCGCGTATCGCGTAGTGGGCGGCGCAGGCGTTCGCGAGCGCGAGCGACTCCACCCAGGAGCCGTCGGCGGCGCGAGCGTGTGCGAGACCCGCGCTGAACCGGTCGCCAGCGCCCGTGAATCGAACCGGGTCGCTCGTCGGTTCGTTCGGCACGAACGCGAGCACGTCCCGGGTGGCGGCGACGGCGTGTTCGACCTCGTGGATGACGAACGCGTCAGCGCCGAGCGCGTCGCGAACGCCGCTCGCGAGCGACGCGTCGTCGTCGAAGGACGTGTCGAGCGCGTCCGCGAGGAACTCGGCTTCCCCGCGGTTCGCGCTCACGACGACCTCGTAGCGGTCGGTGAGCGCGCTGACGGCGTCCGCGAACCCCGGAACCGTAGCGGGGTCGATGACGGTCACGTCGCCGGGGTCGAGGACGAGCACGCCGCCGTCGGGGTCGCGCTCGCGGAGTTCTCGAAGGGCGTCGGTCGCGTGGGGGAAGGACGCCCAGTTCGTCCACACGACGGCGTCCGCGGCGAGCGCGTCGTCGAGGCGGGGGCCGAGCGCGCGTTCGAGCGTTTCGAAGCGCCACGTCTCGATGCCCGTGGACTCCTCGGTGAGCATCACCGCGTCCGACTCGAACTCGTAGATATCGACGTGAGCGGGCGCGCCCATCGAGTACGCGTCGAACGGGAGCGTCTCGAAGATGTCGTGGTCGAGGTGGCCGGCGAGCGTGAGGTCGTCGGCGAGCGCGTGGAACTGGAGCGCGGCGTTCACCGCCTGCCCGCCGGGGTCGGTGGTTTGGTGCTCGACGTAGAACGACTTCGCCTCGCCCGCGGCGATGCGGCGGCCGAACGACTCCCGGGAGCGCACCGCGCCCGCCCGGTCTTCGACCGTGTACCGGCGGTCGACGCTCCCGTCGGGGAGGGCGGTCGCGGTGACGGACGCGTCCAGCACGCCGCGCGCGTCCGCGAGGCGGCCCGTGCGTTCGTCCATACGCGTCCCGGGGGCTTCCGCGGGGTTAACTATTCGGCCAGCGCGGCGTCCACGGCGTCGAGGAAGCCGTCCGCGTACGCGCCCGCGACGACGTGGTCGGCGGCGGCCTTCGCGTCGTCGTCCGCGTTCGCCACCGCGTACCCCGTGCCGACGGCTTCGAGTAGCTCCACGTCGTTCGCGGAGTCCCCGACGGCGACGAAGTCTCCCATCGCGTAGTCGAGGTCGGCGACGAGGGATTCGAGCGCGCGACCCTTGTGCATGCCGGGGGATTTCACGTGGTACGCGAACCCGGTGTCCACGACGTGCAGGCCGTGTTTTTCCGCTATTTCGCGGAGGGGGGCGAGCGGCTGGTCGCGGCTCACCGCGACCTCGGTCTCCCGCCAGCGGTTCACCAGGTCCACGTCGCCCCAGCCAAGACTGTGGCCGCGCGCGACGTACTCGTCCACCACGTCCTGGGCGGCCTCGCGGTCGCCGTGGAAGTGTAATCGGTCGCGGTCGCGGTCGTAGGAGACGCCGCCGTTCTCCGCGACGACGCGCTCCGGCACGCCGATAAACCCGCAGAGCGCGACCGGATACGGGAGCGCCTTCCCCGTCGCGACGACGACGGGCGCGTCCCACTCGCGGAGCACGTCGAGCACGCGGGAGTCGATGGAGCGGTCGGCGCGACTGAGCGTGCCGTCGATATCGACGGCGAGCGGCGGAACCATATCCACTCCTGTGCCGGCCGCGAGAAAAACCCTATGCGCCGAGGCCGCCAGCGTGCACGTAGTCCAGGAACTCGTCCACGATGCTCGCGTCGTACGTCCAGAATCCGTGGAAGGTGCCGTCGTCGCGCTCGCTCGCGATGAGCGCGAGCTTCCGCGAATCCCGGCCGTCCCCGTCGTACACGACGAACCACGACTCCCGAACCTCCCGCACGTCGTCCGTGTGGAACGTGAGGTCGAGCTCGCGCTGGGGGCGCTCCCAGTCCGGAAGCCCGTACACGTGCACGTCGAGGCCGCTCCGTGCAAGCTGGGTGTAGACGCTCCACTGGTCGTCCATCTTCGAGAGCGACTGGAACCCCACGCGGAGTTCGCCGCGGCCGACGTTGTACGCGGCCACCTCGACCTCCCGGGACGCGATTATCATACTGCGTTTGTCGAAGGACGTGAACGTCGTGGTGTCGTCGTGTTCGAGCACCGCGGGGTAGCTGTCGCGCTCGAAGTCGGGATTGGAGACGATACCCGCCTCGAACGCGATGACGGAGTCCACGTCGTCCAGGTCGCTCGCGGCGACCACGTCACCGGCCTCGTGAAGCACGGCGAAGTTCGCGGGAGCGTGCTCGCCGCGGGATTCCGCGACGGTCACGGTGACGCGCTGCGGGCCGAAATAGTCGCGGAGGCGGTCGACGACGCTCTCGTCCAGGGGGTCGTAGACGGTGAGCGTTCGCCCCTCGCTCTCCACGCGTCCGACGAGCGAGCGGATGGAGTCCATCACGTCCGTGTGGGTGCGTGACGGGTATAAATCCGTGGGTCTATCAGGCTCGCCAGTCCCGCGTCGTGCGGTTCAGGCGCTCACAGCCGTCCGCGGTGACGACGACGAGGTCTTCGATGCGGACGCCCCACTCGCCCTCCCGGTAGACGCCGGGTTCGACGCTGAACACCATTCCCTCGCGGAGTTCGCGGTCGTTCCCCGCGACGATGTAGGGTTCCTCGTGCACGTCGAGGCCGACGCCGTGGCCGGTGCGGTGGACGAACTCGTCGCCGAACCCGGCGTCCGCGATGACGTCGCGCGCGGCGGCGTCCACAGTCTCGCAGTCCACGCCGGGTTCGACGGCCTCGACGGCGGCCCGCTGGGCCTCGACGACGGTCTCGTGCGCCGCTCTGTACGATTCGGTCGGCTCGCCGTCGAAGACGACCGTCCGGGTCTGGTCGCTCGGGTAGTGGGCGACGCGCGTCCCGAAGTCGAACACCACGGGGTCGCCGGCCTCGATTTCGCGGTCGCCGTGGTGGTGGTGGGGGAGCGCGGCGTTCGGCCCGGACGCGACGATGGTCTCGAAGGACGTGCCCGTCCCGCCGTGGTGGTCGAGGCGGTCGGAGACGTACCGCGCGAGGTCGGTTTCGGTTCGCCCGACGGCGTCCGCGCCGAGCGCGCGCACGTCCCGCATCGCGGCGTCCGCGGCGTCGCTCGCCCGGCGGATGGCGTCGCGTTCGGCGTCGTCCTTCCGCACGCGGAGCGCGGACAGCACGTCCGTCGCGAGGCCGAACTCGGCGTCCGGGAGCGCCGTCCGGATGTCCATGGAGAACCGCGCCCACATCGTCTCGTCGAGGAGGACGTTCGAGCCGAGGTCGAGGTCGTTCGCGATGGCGCGGACGTGCTCGACGGGGTCGTCGCCATCGCTCCAGACGCGGATGTCGTCCACCCAGGTCTCGTCGCGGAGCTGGTCTTCGTAGAGCGCGGGCGCGAGGAACGCGGCGTCGTCGGGCGTGACGAACAGGAAGAAGTGGCGTTCGCCGGGGGTTTCGTGGAAGCCGCCGAGGTAGTAGAGGTTCGGGCTCGGGAACAGTATCAGGGACTCGTCCGCGTCGAGTCGTTCCTGGCAGGCGCGGGTGCGGCGTTCGAAGGGCGTCATGTCCCGGGGTTCGGCGGCCACGACCTAAATCCGCCCGACCGGCGACGAGCTATCACGTGTCACGACGAGTATATATTCTCGGGACGCCTCTCCAAGGGTGGTGAATAGTGATGAAGAGTAGTCCCTTCGACGAGATGGATCGCATGTTCGAGCAGATGGACCGCGCGTTCGACGACATGCGGGCGCGCTGGAGCAACGAATCCGGTGATTCAGGCGTCTACGGCGGCCTCCACGGCCTGACGCACGACTGGCAGACCACGGACGACGCCCACACGCTCGTCGTCGACCTCCCCGGGTTCGAGCGCGAGGAACTCGACGTGCACGCCGAGGACGGCGTCGTCGTCATCGACGCGGAACACGAAGCCGACGCGGAACACGGCGTCCGCGGGCGACGCGTCCACGAACGCCTCAGCCTCCCCGCTGACGCCGACGTCGAGAACGTCCAGGCGACCTACCGGAACGGCGTGCTCGAACTCGCGTTCGGCCGCACCCACGAATCCGGCCGCCGTATCGACATCCAGTAGTCGGTCGCTACGCTTTTTCCCCCTCGCGCGGAGAGGTGACGTATGGCGTTTCCCTCGTCCCTCACGACTGCGCTGACTTCGCGCCCGAAACAACTCCTCGGAGCCGGGTTCGGCCTGCTCGGCACGGGCCACTTCGCGTTCTGGACGCAGTCCTCCGCCGCGCTCTCCGACGCCGTCGCCGCCGGCGACTACGCGGCCGCGATTGCACCGCTCTCCGAGTACGCCGCCGGCCACCCCGCGTACTTGCTCGCCGTCCTCGCCGGTATCGCGCTCGTGTGGGCGCAGTGAGTACGACCGACTCCTCGCGGAGCTGGCGCGGCGTCACCGCGGTCGCCGCCTGGCAGGTCGTCGCGTCCGCGACGTACTACGCGGTGTTCGCCGCGACCTCCTCGTTCCGCGACACCTACGGATTGAGCGGGTTCGAGGTCGGACTCGTGGTGTCAGTGATGACGCTCGGGTACACGCTCTTCCTCTTCCCGATGGGGGCCGTCGTGGACGCGTACGGCGACCACCCCGCGATGGTCGGCGGCCTCGGCGGCCTCGCTATCGGCGCGGCCGGCGTCGCCGCGTCCGGCGCGGGCCTCCCGCTCGCCGGCACCTACCCCGGCCTGCTCGTCGCCGTGTTCGTCCTCGGGTGCGCGTACGCCACCGGGATGCCCGCGACGAACCGCGCGGTCGCCAGCCGCGCCCCCCGCGGCCGGTACAACCTCGCCGTCGGCCTGAAACAGGTCGGCGTCACCGCCGGGAGCGCCATCAGCGCCGTGTTCGTCACGAACCACCTCGTCGTGCCGACGTGGCCCGCGAGCTTCGCCGTCATCGCCGCCGTCGGCTTCGTCGTCGCCGCCGGGTACGCGCTCACGTTCGACGGCACGGGCGGGAGCGGTCGCATGGAGTTCCCGGACATCCGCGCCATCGCCGCGAACCGCCTCCTGCTCGTCCTCTCGCTCGCCGGGTTCTTCCTCGGGGCCGCCATCTTCACCCTCACCGGGTACACCGTCCCCTACATCGAGGACGCGACGCCCGCGACCACCGCGTTCGCCGGCGCGACGCTCGCCCTGATGCAGGTGTCGGGGAGCGTCGGCCGCATCGGCGCGGGAAGCATCGCAGACCGCATCCGCGGCACCGCCGCGCGCGCCAGCCTCCGCGTCCTCACCGTCCAGGTCGCCGCGGCCGCCGTCCTGTTCTTCGCGCTCCCCGAGGCCAGGGGCGTCTGGCTGCTCGTCGTGTTCGCTGGTCTCGGCCTCGGCCTCCTCGGGTTCACCGGTCTCTACCACGGCGCGGTCACCGCGCTCGCCCCCGAAGGGAAGTCCGGGGCCGCGACCGCCGCCGGCCAGATCACGCTCAACATCGGCGGGCTCGTCGTCCCGCCCCTCTTCGGGCTGGTGGCGGACACCGCCGGCTACACGCTCGGCTGGTACCTGCTCGGCCTCGGCGTCGCCGCCTCCACCGCGATGGTGGTGTTCGCGCTCGCCCGCTACGACTGACCCCTCGTTTCTGGCAGTTTGCGTCTGGAATCACCCGGGCCACGCCGTCCCGCGCCGGACTCGTAAACTCTATTTCGCTCTATCAAACCACTGTAGGAATCGTCAGGAGTCGGGCGCGACGGAACGTTTTTGACTGACCGGTCAGTAAATCCAGTGGAGTGCGGAGCCAATGACCGACATCACCGGCGACATCGAACGCGAACTCGACCGAACCCTCCCGACGGACGACGCCCTCCTGGCCGGCCTCCGGGAACCGCTCGACACCGACCACTGGTACGGCGAACTCTCCCTCCACGTGCACGACGCGCTCGCGGACGCGCGCCACGACGGCGCACCGGCGGCCGCCGCGGGCGTCGAGTGCCTGCGCGCGTACGCTCGACTGCGCGGCCGCGTGCTCGTCCAGTTGAACGACGACGTGGCGCACTCGTTCACCGCCGACCCGACGCGCGCCCTCCTCGCGAGCGACCACCTCTACGCCGCCGCGTACGCCGCGCTCGGGCGGAGTGGCGGCCCGGCAGAGCTGTTCGGCGCGGTGACCCGGGTCTCCCAGCGCATCGCCGCCGCGTTCAGCGCGCGCTACACCGAGGACTCCCGGGACGTGCCCGACCCGGGGTCGCTCGTGGACGATACCACGGGCGCGCTCGGCGAGGCCGCGGCGACCGTCGGCGCGATTCTCGCGGACGCGACGCCCGCACAGCGCGACGCCGCCAGCGCGCTCGGGCGCGGCCTCGGCGCGCTCGAATCCATCCGCCGCACGGACGACACCGCGCCCGGCGACCGCCACGTCGTCCTCCCCGACGTGGACGAGTCCCGACTGGACGCCTACGCCGAAACCCGCCGCGGGGACGTGCGGCGCGCGCTCACCGACCTCGCCGCGGACGCTGACGTGTCCGCGCTCCGCGCGCTCGTCCCCGAGTGACGTGCGAGGGGCTTTTACGCGACTCCGTGCAATCCCGTGGTATGTCGGAGGCCCGAACGACCGGCGAGTACCGCGTTCGCTCGCGGACGCCCGACGGCGCGGCGTTCGTGCTCGTCCCGCTGGACGGCGACGACCCGGTGCGCGTCGAGGACGACGACGCCGACGTGGAACCGGGAAACCGCGTTCGGGCGACCCTCGCGTGGACGGACGGCACCGCGCGTTTCGAGACGGTCGAAGTCGTCGAGGACACCCGAATCACGTACGTCCGCGGCGCGACCGGCCTGTTCGAGGACGCGCTCGACGCCATGGAGGAAGCGCGCCGCGAGGGCCTCGGCGTGAACTCCCGCACCACGTACAGCACCGACGGCGAACCCAACGGCGCGGTCTACACGGTCGCCAGCCAACCGGGCGAGCGCGACCTCTACACCGAATTCCGAGACGGCACCGCGCCGCTCGAACCCCTCCTCGACCGACTCGACGACTTCGAGGACTGCCCCCACCACGTCTTCGTCCTCGACCCCGCCGAACACGACTTCCTCGTGCTCTACCTCGTCCTCCGCCGCGACAGCGTCCTCGAACGAACCGTCGCGGACACCTACGCCTGACTACGATTCGGCGAGCCGCACGAGATCCGTCAGGGTCTCGTTCACGGGCGTGTCGATACCGTGCTCGCGGCCGCGCGAGACGATTTCGCCGTTCAGCGCGTCGATTTCAGTTTTTCGCCCGCGGTCGAGGTCTTGGCGCATCGAGGAGTGGTTTTCGGCGGTGCGGCGGGCGACCCGGGACGCGGCCGCGACGGGGTCGGTGGTGAGTTCGACGCCGTCCGCGGCGGCGACGGCGGCGGCTTCCTCGACGGCGCGGCGGAGCACGCGCTCGCCGGGGTCGGTGTCCGCGAGGCGGCCGTTCGGAACGCCGGCGAGCGCGGTGGCGGCGTTGATGCCGACGTTCACGAGGACTTTCTCCCAGACGGCGCGCGGCGCGTCCGCGACCACGTCGGTGTCGATGCCGGCGTCGGTCAGCGCGCGAGCGAGCGCCGTCGCCGTCTCGCTAGTGTCGGTGAAGTAGTTCCCCACGGCCGTGTCGCCGACGCCCGCGTGCCGGACGTGACCGGGGGATTCGAGCGTCGCGCCGTGGCTCGTCGTCCCCGCGAGCACGCGCGACTCGGGCACGAACTCCGCGATGGTTTCGGGGTTCCCGAGGCCGTTCTGGAACGTGCAGACCGCCGCGTCGGCGAGCAAGGAGGTGGCGTCGGCGAGCGCGCTCCGGGTGTCGTACGCCTTCACGCACACCAGCACGACATCGACGGGGCCGACGCCGGCGGGGTCGGTGGTCACGTCCACGGCGACGCGCTCCGTCGTGCCGTCCGGGAGCGTGAGGCGGAGACCGTCCCGGTCGAGTGCGGTGACGTGGTCTCCCGGGCGGCCGACGAGCGTCACGTCCACGCCGCTCCGCGCGAGACGACCGCCGAACAGTGACCCGATAGCGCCCGGGCCGAGCACTGCGACGCGCATACCGCGGGTTCGACGCCCGCCTACAAAAACACTAGAAGTCGGCCTCGCGGAACGCTTCCTCCGCGTCGTCCAGGTCGTCCATCCGGGCCTGCGTCTGCGATTCGAGGGCGTTCGCGTGCTCGTGAAGCCGGGAGAGCGCGTCGCTCGTCTGCTGTTCTTCCGGGGGAAGTTCGGATTCGAGCACGGCTATCTTCGACGTGGTCGCGTACAGCTCCTGGAGTGTATCGTCCAGCGTGAGCCGCGTGTAGAGGTCGTTCACGGCCTCGACGAGCTCCTCCCGCGTCACGGGTTTCGTGAGGTAGTCGTCGAACCCCATCTCCACGATGTCCGCGTCGGGTTCGACCGCGGTGAGCATCGCCACCCGGCAGTCGTAGCCCGCCTCGCGGATGCGGTCGAGCACCTCCCCGCCTGACATCCCGGGCATCCGGCGGTCGAGCAACACCACGTCCACGTCCTCGTCGAGTTCCGACAGCGCTTCTTCGCCGCCGTACGCGGTCTGGACGTCGTACTCCTGGTCGAGCCAGATGGCGTACGTGTCGGCGAGGTCGGTGTCGTCGTCGACCGCGAGAACCGTGGGGGTTCCCTCGGCGTCGTCCGACGACGGTCGTTCCGGTGGCATAGTTCGGGAGGGCGGCGTCGCCCCTTGTTCGTATTCACGCCTTACGGCTTGTATAACCTTGTGGCCGGGGAGAACCAGTCGCTACTGGAAGCGCGAACCGCCGTAAACGCTCGCTGGCCGCGTTACTGTTCCGCGCCGCAGACGAGCACGGGGCGGTCGGATCCGAGGATGACGGCCTGCGTCACGCTCCCGAAGAGGGCTTTGCCGGTGGGGGTGCGTTTGCGGGACGCGACGCAGATGGCGTCGACGTCGAGGTCGCGGGCCGTGTCGAGGATGGCCTCCGAGGGGTCGCCGCTCGTCTCGTGGAGCGTCACCTCGATACCGGCGGCCTCCAGGGTGTCCTTCGCGTGTCGCGCGGACGCGAGCTGGCCGATGGACGCCCCCGTGGGGTTGTCCTGGAAGTCGTGGAAGACGTGCGCGTGAATCTCGTCCTTGCCGGGGAGGTCTACCACCGCGTCGACCTGCGCCTCGGCGTGCTCGTCCTCCTCGTCCACCGCGAGTAGTATCTCGTACATCGTCCCGGTGTGCGTCCCCGAGGGTCATACCGCTTTGGGTGAGTGTCACTCGCGCGGCGGGTCGAGCGCACCGCTTACGGCGCTCGCGGGAGAACGCCCGGTATGGCCGAACCCGACCTCGACCTCGACGCGTGGCGCGAGCGCGTCCGCGAGCACCGCGCGGAGAAACGCCGGTTCGTCCGGGAGAACATGGAACTCCCCGAGACCGGCGACGACCTCGTACTCTACGACCTCGACCCCGACTTCCGGGTGGTCGCGCGCCTCCAGCGCGCCCAGAACCCCGAAGTCGTGCGGATGGAACTCACGCGCGGCCCCGACGCGGAGTACGAGCGCGCCGCCACGCTCGGGTTCACGCTCGACGGCGACCACCACGTCCTCGCGGGCTACCACGCCCCGAACCAGGACGGCCTGTTCGTCCCGTTCACCGACGACACGTCGGGCGGCGAGACGCCGAAAATCGGCCGGTACGTCGAACTCGACGTGGAGGGCGTGGAGTCCGGGAGTCAGGTCGCGCTGGACTTCAACCTCGCCTACCTGCCCTTCTGCGTGCTGGACGAGAGCTACGCGAGTCCCGTGCCGCCGGCGCGAAACCACGTGCCCGCGGCTATCCGGGCCGGAGAGAAACACGTCGAAATCGAATAAGAACCGCAACGGAGAGAGCGAGCGTCAGCGACCGCCGGCGGCGTTACGCGCCGACCTCGGTGGCTTCCAGGAGTTCCTGATAGCGGTTGCGGATGGTGACCTCGCTCACGTCGGTGACCTCGCTGACCTCGCTCTGCGTGACCTTCTGGTTCACGAGCAGGCTCGCGGCGTAGATTGCGGCCGCGGCGAGGCCGACCGGACTCTTACCGCTGGTGACGCCCTGCTCCTGTGCGTTCGAGAGGAGTTCGCGGGCGCGGCGTTCGACCTCGTCGCTGAGGTCGAGTTCGCTCGCGAACCGCGGGACGTAGCTCGCGGGGTCGGCGGGCGCGACTTCGAGGCTGAGTTCCCGTACGATGTAGCGGTACGTGCGCTTGAACTCCATCTCGTCGATGCGGCTGACGGTCGCGACCTCGTCGATGGAGCGCGGCGTCTGCATCTGGCGGGCCGCCGCGTAGACGGACGCGGTAGCGACGCCTTCGATGCTGCGGCCGGGCAGGAGGTCTTCGTCGAGCGCGCGGCGGTAGATGACGGACGCCGTCTCCCGTACTTCCTTGGGGAGGCCGAGCGCGCTGCTCATGCGTTCGATTTCGCCGAGCGCCTGCTTGAGGTTTCGCTCCTTGCTGTTGCGGGTGCGGAAGCGCTCGTTCCACGTGCGCAGTCGCTGCATCTTCTGGCGCTGGCGGCTGGACAGGCTGTTTCCGTAGGCGTCCTTGTCCTGCCAGCCGATGTTCGTGGAGAGGCCCTTGTCGTGCATCATGTTCGTGGTGGGCGCGCCCACGCGGGATTTCTCGTCTTTTTCGGCGGAGTCGAACGCGCGCCACTCCGGCCCGCGGTCGATGCCGTCCTCCTCGATGACGAGGCCGCACTCGGCGCAGACGGTCTCGCCGTGCTCCTCGTCGTTGACGAGTTTCCCGCCGCATTCGGGACACGTGGTGGTGTTCTCTCGCTCGTCGCTGGTCTGTTCCTCGGTGCGCTGGCGGTCGCTGGAGTACGTTCGTATCGTGGTCTCGCTCATGGTGAATCTCCGAAAGCGAGGGAAAGCTTCAAACGCCTTTCCCTCACGCTTCCTAACCATTGATAGGTGCGAAACAAACTTAAATCTTCCGCAAACCTTGTGTAACCTTACCACACAACGATTGCCGGTAGAGCGCTATCAGGCCCGATAATCCGGCCTTTTAGCCTGGCCGAAAACGCGCGCGTTCGAGCGTAAGGTTTAGAACCCGACTGGGGCACCCACTCATCACCCACCCCACCAATAATTTTATCCCCGAACGTCCAAAACATTAATCTCGTATGGTGGGGCAGACACCGCGCCCGAGCGTTCTCGTCGTTGACGACCCCGACCGGCACGACCGCTACCAGACGTGGCTCCCGGCGTACGAGGTTCACACCGTCGAGAGCGAGCGAGCGGCCGCGGACGCCCTCACGGACGACGTGCACGTCGTCCTCCTCGACGACGCACGACGCCGCGACGGAACCCTCGTGGAACGAGGCCATCGCCACGGCGCGCGCGTCGCCCTGCTCGCCGGGAACGACCGCCGCGCGGACGCCACCGTCCCCGACCCCGACGACCGCGAGACCGTCGTGAACACCGTCGAATCCCTGCTCGCGCACACCGCGTACGACGCCGACCTCGACGAGCTCTTCGTGCTCTGCAAGCGCCGCGCCGCCCTCCTCGCCGCGAACATCGACCGGTCGGAGGCGGTCGCGGCGCTCTCCCGCCGCATCGACGCCGTCACTGCCGAACTCGACACCACCGTCGCCGACTTCGCGACCGACGACTTCCAGGCCGCCTTTCGAGACGTGGACAGCCCACGGTCTGACCGCGAAACCGAGAGAGGGCGGCGACGGAAGACTTATTCACACAGAACGCAGTGACACAAACCGAGAGGCGACGATGTCGGAACGTGTTGACACGGTGACGGTGCTCGTGCTGGGCGACCCACAGGACTCGGTAAGCCAGTACGCCGCCACCACCGACCACGACGTTCGCGTCGGCGACTCCCCCGCCGACATCGACGACGACACGCACGTCGTCGTGGTGGACGCCACGTCCGACATCCCGATTCGCGCCGTGCTCGACCGCGTCCGCGACCGCGGCTACACGTGCGGCCTCCTAATCTTGAACGACGGCGACCGCCTGACGCGCGGCATCGACCTCGCGCTCCCCGCGCCCGCGTCGCCCGAAGAGGTCGCGGACGGCGTCGGGCGCGTGTTCCGCCGCGTCGCGTACGAGGCCGTCGTGGACGACCTGTTCGCGCTCTGCGAGCGCCGCGCCGACCTCCTCGACGACGGCGACGAGGACGAACTCGACGAGGTGTCCGAGCGCATCCGGGAACGCCGCGAGTGCACGGACGACATCGCGGCGACGTTCGACGACGACGACTACCGCGCGGCGTTCCGCGACCTCGACTAGCCGTCCAGGTCGCGCGCGATGTCCGCGAGGCTGTCGCTCGGTTTCTCCGTCGCGTCGTAGTACGCGGTCGTCCCGGGTTCCCGGAGTCCGTACGCGTACCCGGCTTCCACGATATCGACGTACACCGACCGGCCGATGTCGAGGGTCGTGCCGTCGAGCCACGAGACGAGCTGGTTCTCGCCCTCGCCGGGCGTGCGCGCGAGCCGCGGCGTCTCGTACGCGCCGCGAATCACCGGAGCGCCGCCGCGCTCCTCGATTCGCGCGCGGTACTCGGTGCCGTCGAGGACGAGGCGCACGACCTCGCCGACGGGGAAGCGGTCGGCGTCGCCGTCGGGGAGTTCTATCTGGGGACGGGTCGTCCGGCCGTACCGGCCGATGGTCGCGGTGACCGTCTCGACCGCGGGGTTGTCGGACGCGATTCTGTCGGGCATACGCGAGCGATGGCGGCGCGGAGAGAAAAGCCGTGCGTCTACCGGTCGGAGCGCCACGCGCTGAACCGAATGTACGCGTAGAGCACGAGTCCGGTGAGGCCGAACAGGAGGCCGAACCAGATGAGCATCGCGGCGACGACCTGCGCGAGGTCGTTCCCGAAGAACTTCGCGATACCGAACCCGAGCGCGATGAGGAGCACGTCCACGAGGACGAGTTTCAGTTTGAACTGATTGAGGTACACCCACTGGAACACCGGGTTCGGGTCGCCCGCCTCCTCCGCCGTGTTCGCGTCTGAGAGTCCAACCATACCCCGGCGTACGGCCGAGCGCATCTATAAGTTCGGGGGTTCGCGGGCACGGTCGAACGCGGCGCTTTTCATACTGCACGCCCAACTCGCGGGTATGGCCGCGCCAACGCCGGAGGACGACCGCGAAACCGGCTCCCGGAAGCGGGCGTTCCTCTACATCTCGCCGTTCCTCGCGCTCGGCATCGCGGACGTCGTCCTCCTCCTGATGTGGGGTCTCGACGGCCTCTGGGGATTCATGATTCTCCCGCCGATTCTCTTCATCAGCGCCATCGGCTGGATAGCGCTCCGATACGGCTTCGTCTAGTCAGCTCTCTATAAGTTTCCCTCCTGCCGTCACGGAACGCAAGAGCGCCCCCAGGCCGTAGGCGACCGTTCCGACGACGAATGCAAACGCCACGCCGAACTGAAGGGTCGTCTCCAACCCACCGAGGAGTTCGGCGCGAGCGGAGCCGTACATGTACGCCGTCCGTCGTGGCGTGGTGTACCGACCCGTTCCCGTCCACGCACCGCTCAGATAGCCGACGAGAGGCGGGAAGACGTGGAGCCACACGCGAACGAGCCATAGGGAGACCACGGCCGGGAGGAGACCCGCCCTGAGGACGCCAGCAACGAATGGAAGAAGGGGCATGAGCGAGAGCCAGACCCAGGGAATTTCGAAGAATCCAATATTGGCCCCGAGGAGGAATGCAACCGACGCGAGACTCAGGAGGACGCCTGTTGATACCAGAAGGACACGCCGAGGACGCCCGCCACCGAGGAGTAAACCACGACCACGAGCGAGCAGACCCATATAGCCCCTATACCAACCAATATAGTTAATTATTTTTCTAAAATTGGAGAAAGTTATAGTTTCGGGTCGCGCCACTACGGTCGCTCGACGCTCGTGAACTCGAAGCGCGCGCCGCCGGCCTCGCTCTCCATCGCTTCGACGGTCCAGCCGTGCGCCTCGGCGATGCGTGAGACGATGCGGAGGCCGAGGCCGGTTCCGTCCTCGCTCGTCGTGTAGCCGGCTTCGAACAGTCGGTCGGTGTCCACGTCCGCGAAGCCCGGGCCGTCGTCCGCGACGGCGAACCCGCCCTCGATGTCGCGGACGGTGACCGTCACGGACGGGCCGCCGTGTTCTATCGCGTTCCGATAGAGGTTCTCGAAGAGCTGGGTGAGCCGGCTCGAATCGGCGAGCACGTCGCGGCTGGCGGTGGCGTCGAGGGTGGCGTCGGCGGTATCGACGGTCTGCCACGCGGACTCCGCGACGCCGCCGACCTCGGCGGGCCGGAGTTCGTCCACCACGTCGCCGTCCCTGGCGAGCGTGAGGATGTCCTCGATGAGGCGCTCCATGCGCTCGTGGGCGTCCGCGACCCGTTCGAGGTGCTCGCTCTCGCGCTCCTCGCGGGCGAGGTCGAGGTGGCCGGACGCGACCGTCAGGGGGTTGCGGAGGTCGTGGCTGACGATGCTCGCGAACTCCTCCAGTTGGGTGTTCTTCTGCTCCAGGTCGGCGCGGTACTCGCGCTGTTCGAGTTCGTAGGACAGCCAGCGCGTGAGCAGTTCGACGAACGTCCGCTCCATCTCCGTGAACTCGCGGCCGCGGGCGGTGTCGGACGCGAAACACACCGTCCCGTAGAGGTCGCCGTCCACGGTGACGCGCCCGCCAATGTACGTCTCCAGGTCGAACGCGTCGTAGGCGGGGTCGTCCGCCCAGCCGTCGTCGCCCGCGTGTTCGATGGCGAGCAAGCCCTCGTCGGTCTCGACGGTCTTCCGGCAGTAGGACTCGCCGAGCGGACACGACTCGCCGGGCTGGAGGAGCGGGTGGTCGCCCGTGGACGCGGCGATGTACTGGGTCGTCTCGCTGAGTTCGGAGACGAACCCGAACGGGAGCGAGAGGTACTCCGCGCCGATGTCGAGGACGGCCTGGAGTTTCGCGTCGAACGACCGGTCGCGGTCGGACGTGACCTCGTAGAGCCGCCGGAGCGCGTCCACGCTCTCCCGGAGCTCTGCCGCGGTGCGGCGTTCGTCGGTCACGTCCCGGAAGTAGACGGTGAGACCGGTCTCAGAGGGGAACGCCCGCACCTCGAACGTGCCGTCGAGCGGCGGGTAGTCGAGTTCGAACGACACGGACTCGTTCGACTCGACGGCGTGCACGAACTCGTCGCGGAGTATCGTCTCCTCGGCCTCCGGGAACGCCTCCCAGAGCGAGGTGCCGAGGAGGTCGGCGGCGTCCCGCTGGAGGAGGGTTTCGGCGTGGTCGTTGACGAACGTGAACGCCCAGTCGTCGTCGAGCGCGTACACGGCGTCCGTCATGCGGTCGAACGCCTCGCGCTGTGCGCGCTCGATCGCCGTGAGGTCGGTCACGTCCCGGTAGAACCAGACGAAGCCGTACCGGCCGCCGTCGTCGGTGTAGACGGGCGCGGAGTGCTGGTCGAGCACGGTTCCGTCCTGGAGTTGGAGGCGGTGGTGGTGGCTGCTGTCCGGGTGCTCGTACTGGGCTTCGACGACCGTCCGGAAGTGCGCGGGGTCGGCGGCCACGTCGAGCACGGCGTCGAACGCGTCCTCGCCGTCCACGGCGTCGAGCACCGACTCGGGAACCCCCCAGATGTCGCTGAACCGTTCGTTGTAGGCGGTTATCGCCCAGTCGTCGGTGGTGACGAGGATGCCGTCCGGGCTGGTTTCGAGGAGGGAGTCGAGGAGGGACGCCCGGTAGGGGTTCGCGCCGTCCGTCGCGGGCCGGGTCACCGCTTCCCGGAGGACGCGAACCACGCCCTCGGTGCCGTCCCACTCGACGCCGCGAGCGGTGGCGTCCACGGGAACGGCGTGGTCGCCGACGGTGACGACGAGTCGTTCGACCGCGTCCGGGTCGCTCCGCAGGGTTGGAGGAGACCGGAACAAGTCGTCGAGAGAACGGCCGAGCACGTCGGCGTCGGGGCCGGCCGCGAGCAGGTCGATGGCGGCGGGGTTCGCGTACGTCACGCGGCCGTCCTCGGTGACGACTATCGGGTCGGGGGAGGCTTCGAGGATGGTTTCGGCGCGCTCCGTCGTGGTGTCCGACTCCTCGTCGAGGCGGTAGCGCGCGACGGCGTTCCGAATCCGCTGGGCGAGCACGCGGTACTGGTCGCTCCCGGACTCCTTCTGCATGTAGTCGGTGACGCCCGCGGTGATGGCGTCCGCGGCTATCTCCTCCGACCCCCGGCCGGTGAACAGGACGAACGGGAGGCCGGGGTGGTCGGCGCGCACCGATTCGAGGAACATCAGGCCGTCCACGTCCGGCATGTCGTAGTCGCTGACGACGCAGTCCACGTCGTCCAGGCGGTCGTAGGCCTCGCGGGCGCTCGTCGCGGTGTCCACGCTGATGTGGTCGTCGAAGCGTTCCAGGTAGGTCGCGACGAGGTCGGCCATCCCCGGTTCGTCGTCCACGCAGAGCACGGAGATGTCAGCCGACGCGCGATTCATACGTTCTCTCGTTCCGGGAGACACAACTAGGTGTCGCCCTCGTGTCCGGAATCCGGAGAGTTCTCGCGCGCCGACCCCCGAATCGGGCGTTCCGCGCGAACCTTGCGTCGGCGGGACGGACTATAAACGCATTTCACCGCCCGGCAGGAAGACCGCTCGATGGACCGAGGGTTCGACCACATCGGGAGCGCGGAGTTGGACGAAGCGACGAAGGCAGAACTGCGGAACGTCACCGACGGGTTCTTCGAGCGCCCGCTGGAGAAGGCCGGGAACTTCGACTGGGAGGAGTTCAAGCGCAACGAGGCGTTCAAGGCCATCATGATGCCGTCGCCGCTGTTCTGGGTGCTCGCGAACTTCGAGCGGAGTTTCACGCAGAAACTCGGCCAGCAGATGTACGAGGAGTTCGGGCGCGCGGTGGCGAACACGAACGACGCGGTGGGCGCGGCGGAGACCCAGTACGCCTGCACGGGCCTCGAAATCGGCCGGGACGAGGAAGACCGCATCGAGACCATCATCTCCGAGTTGGCGGACGGCGAGCGCGACCCGGACTGGGACGCCGAGAAGCGGGAACTCCGCGACATCGACGCCCCGCCCGAGACCCGGAAATCCATCGGGAAGGTGACGTGGGACCTCTGGGTGGAGGACTTCCGGGACGGCCGGCCGCTCGCCGCGGAGATCAAGACGCCGAAGCCGAACCGCGACCAGACGATGGAGTCGAAGCGCCAGATGCTGAAGACGGTCGCCGCGTACAAACACCGGGACGCCCCCACCCCCATCTGTCGGTACGTCTTCCCGTTCAATCCGTACGGGAGTCTCGACGCGTACGAGTGGTGGCCGCCGCAGGCGTTCTTCGACGTGCGCGCCGAGGACGGGATGCTCGTCGCGGACGGCTTCTGGGACGCCATCGGCGGCGATGGGACGATGGAGGGCCTGTTCAACTTCCTGCTCGACGAGTCCGAGGGGAACATCGAGAAACTGAAAGAGTTAGCCGGGGACGAGACGCTCTAGTCCGCGAGCGACAGCGTGCGACGCGGGCGTCGGTCGGGTACCCGAAACCTAAATACCGCCACGGCTAACGGGAGGATAACTGATGAGAGCAATCGACTTATTCTGTGGCGCTGGTGGCTTTAGTGCCGGTTTCGAGGCCGCCGGTATCGACGTTCTCTACGGCTGTGATATCGCGGAGCGCGCCCTGGATACGTTCGACGCGAACCACGACGGCGACGGCGTCCACCACGACATCAGCGAGGGCGTCCCCCCGGAACTCGCGGACGTGTCGGTCGATATCGTCTTCGGAAGCCCGCCCTGCAAGGGGTTCAGTGACGCGCGCGGGTCGCGGCGGCTGGACGACGAGCGCAACCAACTCGTCTTCTCCTTCATCCAGTGGGTCGAGCACTTCCAGCCGAAGTACGTGCTGATGGAGAACGTCGCGGGGATGACCACCATCAGCGACGAGTTCCTCGAAGCGATAGAGCGCGAGTACGCGGACGCCGGCTACACGGTGGACTGGGAGACGCTGAACGCGGCGGACTTCGGCGTCCCGCAGACCCGGGAGCGCGTCATCTACGTCGGCGTCCGCGACGACCTCGACGTGGAACCCTCTCTCCCCGAGGGCGGGTATCGGGACGCGAGCGACGGCCAGCTCACGCTGTCCGGCGAACTGATGCGGAGTTGGACGACCGTCGCCGACGCGCTCGAAGACCTCCCCGAGCCGACCGAGGACGGCGCGGTCAGCCTCCCGCCGCTCTCCGACTACCCCGAGAACGACTACCTCCCGCTCGTCCGCGACGGCGTCGAGGAGACGTGGAACCACGTCGCGAAGGAGCCGTCGGACGACGAGGACACCCGCCACATCGTGGACGAACTGCGGCCGGGCGAGATGTACCGGTCGAGCCGGTTCGGCGACCGCTACCGACAGGTCTGGGAGTTGCTCTCCCACCGGTTCTCCGCGGTCGAACAGGACGCCCTCCACTTCATCGCGCGCCACCGCTCCCGGAAGGACTTCCGGATGAACGGGAAGTCCGTCGGCGCGGTCCCCGACCACCTCATCGCCGACCACCTCGAACACGACGACGACAGCGTGTACGACGCCCTCAAACGACTGCACGCGGACGGCTGGATTCGCACCGACGAGGAGGACGGCACGCTCGGCTACGACCTGAACACGAAGTCGGGCATCCGCCCGCGGTACATGCGCCTCACGCCCGACGGCCAGTCGAACACGATTCTCACCACCGACTTCAACCCCCGCGACAAGCTCCACCCGACCGAGAACCGCGGACTCTCCCTCCGGGAGGGCGCGCGCATCCAGAGCTTCCCGGACTCCTTCCGGTTCACGGGGTCGTTCGACGACATCGCCACCCAGATCGGGAACGCGGTGCCGCCGCTGATGGCGCAACGCCTCGCGGAACACCTCCTCGACGTGCACGAACACGGAAACCCGCACGTCACGGCGAGCGACTGAACGCAGGAATCGGATCGCGTCGGGTTCGCGCCCCGGAGTCGGCTCAGAGGAAGCGGAAGGTTTCGAGGTTCTTCGGCGCGAACGTCCGCATGTTGTAGTCGTGGTAGAGCGCGCTGGAGAGGTCTTGCGCGGAGCGCTCGTCGCCGTGCACGCACAGCACTTTCTCGGGCCGCGGGTTCATGGTGCGCACGAAGTCTTCGAGGCCCTGGCGGTCGGCGTGCCCGGAGAACCCGTCCACGGTGTCCACGTCCATCCGGAGTTTGAGGCGGTCGTTCCGCCCGCGGTCGCCGGGCATCGCGATTTCGTCCCGTCCGGACTGGATGCGTCGGCCCATGGTTCCCTGCGCCTGGTAGCCGACGAACACGAGTCGGTTGTCGGGGTCGGGCGCGAGGTGTTCGAGCCAGCTCATGATGGGGCCACCGGTGACCATGCCGGACGTGGAGAGAATGATGCACTGGTCGCCGTCCGCGACCTCCTGACGTTCGTCCTCGCCGGCGTCGATGTGGTTGAACTGGTCGGCGAGGAAGGGGTTCGCGTCCTCGTGGAAGATTCTGTCACGGAGTTCGTCCCGGAGGTACTCGGGGTAGGTGGTGTGGATGGCGGTCGCCTCCCAGATCATGCCGTCCAAGTGGATGGGCATCTCGGGGATGTCGCCCTCCCGCATCGCCTCCTCCAGGACGAGCATGATCTCCTGACTGCGGCCGACCGCGAACGCCGGAATCACGACCTTCCCGCCGCGCTCGTACGTGTCGTTGATGACGCGCTTGAGTTTCTCCTCGGAGTCCTCCTGGTCGGTCTGGTAGTCGTTCCGCCCGCCGTACGTGGACTCCATGACGAGCGTTTCGACGCGCGGGAAGTCGTTCACCGCGCCGTTGAACAGCCGCGTGGGTTCGTAGTGGATGTCGCCGGAGAACGCGACGTTGTAGAGGCCGTCACCGATGTGGAAGTGGGAGACGGCGCTTCCGAGGATGTGGCCGGCGTTGTGGAGCGTGAGCTTCACGTCCGGCGCGATGTCGGTCACGTCGCCGTATTCGAGGGGGATGCAGTGCTTGATGGCCTCCCGCACCATCTCGGACTCGTAGGGCGGGTTCCGGCCCTCCTTCGCCGCCACGTCGAGGTAGTCGAGCGTCAGCAGACCCATCAGGTCCCGGGTGGGTTCGGTGCAGTAGATGGGGCCGTCGTAGCCGTACTTGAACAGGAGCGGGATGAACGCGGAGTGGTCGAGGTGGGCGTGCGTCAGCACCACCGCGTCGATGGAGTTCAGCGGCACGGCCTCGGGAGCCTGCAGGTAGGGCACTTCTCCCTCGGCACCGGGCTTGTCGCCGCAGTCGATGAGGATGCGGGTGTCGGGCGTCGAGAGGATGAAGCTCGCGCGTCCGACCTCCCGGCAGCAGCCGAGCGTCGTGATGCGGACGTACTCGTCGTCGGAGAGTTCCTCGCGGTGGATCTGGCGGCCGACCTTTTCGAGGATGTCGCGTCGCTCCTCGCGCTCGTGCTTGAGGAAGTTCCGGACGTTCGACACCGTCGAGGACTCGATGGGAGGCGTGCGAACGACCTCGGGCGTCCACCCGGAGGTCTGCGTGATTTCGCGGAGCGTGCTCCCGTGGCGGCCGATGACCATCCCGGGTTTCTCGGCTTCGATGACGACCTCGCCGGTGTCCTCGTGGAAGTCGAGGTTGGTGACGCCGGCGTCGTCGGGAATCACGCCCATCACGTCGTCGCGGGCTTTCTCCGGGCGCGTGAGCACGTCCGGGTCGGGGCGGACGGTGATGCGCTTTCGGAGCTTGCTCGCGAGGTTCCGGATGAGGTCGCCGTTCTGCGCGAACTTCTTCGGGTCGCGCGTGTAGACGACGAGCTCGGGGCCCTCGTACTTGACTTCCGTGACGGTGATGTCCGGCGGAATCTCGTTCGTTATCGTTTCGTGCAGGTCTTCGAGTTGCTGGTCTACCGTACTCATGGTGCGCGAACTGCGGGTTCCGGATCCCGGCCACCCCACGGTACTGCGCCCGAATCGGCGCGATACTGACGTGGGGTCACTGACCGGAGGTGTGGTATCATCGTGAGAGAGCGGTGCGTCCGGCCGATCCGGCGCGTCCGCGGGAACAGTGTCTGGAAAACCCGCTTGCTATCTTCTATTCGACGCTGATTATAAAAGACTTCGCAATAGGTGTTCGCTGAGTAATAGTTACTCGCCGATGCGGAGCTCCTCGTCCTCCATCGACGGCGGTTCGTCGTTCGCTTCGAGTTCGCGCTCCTCGATGCGGAGGCGGCGCTGGGTCTGCTTGTTCATGCCTTTCCGCTCGCGACCACGTTTCGTGTCGCCCATACTGTGCGAGACGTTCTCATACCACATAAGTTTTCCCGCCGGGTCGCTGACGCGTTCGCGCCGCCCGGGCCGGCGGGCTTCACGGGATTTAAGGCTGCAAGCGGCGACTCTTCGCGTAATGAGCGACAACGAGCAGGAGCTCGGCATCACCGAGAGCAAGGAGCACAGCCCCGGGGAGTGGTACTCGGAGGTCGTGCGGAAGGCGGGTCTCGCGAGCTACGGCCCCGACTCGATGGGCGGGTTCATCGTCACCCGCCCCCGCGGGTACGCGCTCTGGGAGAAGGTGCAGGAGAACCTCGACGAGTGGTTCAAGGGGACGGGCGTGGACAACGCCTACTTCCCGATGTTCATCCCTGAGTCCTACCTCGATAAGGAGTCCGAGTTCGTGGAGGGCTTCGACCCCGAGGTGGCGTGGGTGACCGAGGGCGGGAATCAGGAGCTCGAAGAGCGCCTCGCCGTCCGCCCCACGTCGGAGTCCATCATCACGCCGTACATGAGCCAGTGGACGCGGAGCCACCGCGACCTCCCGCTTCGACTGAACCAGTGGTGTTCGGTGGTTCGGTGGGAGGCGACGGAGACGAAGCCGTTCTTCCGGACGAAGGAGTTCCTCTGGCAGGAGGGGCACACGGCCCACGAGTCCGCGGAGGAGGCGTGGGACGAGACGGTGACGCGGCTCGGGCAGTACGAGAAACTGTACGAGGACGTGCTGGCGATTCCGGTGATGCGCGGCCGGAAGCCCGAGCACGATAAGTTCCCGGGCGGCGAGACGACGACGACGGTGGAGGCGCTGATGCCGGACGGGAAGAGCCTGCAGGGCGCGACGAGCCACGACCTCGGGCAGTCGTTCGCGGAGGCGTACGACCTGACGTACGTGGACGAAGAGGAGGAGGAGCAGGTCGCGCACACGACCTCGTGGGGGCTGTCGTGGCGCGCGCTCGGCGGTCTCATCATGACGCACTCGGACGACCAGGGGCTCGTGCTCCCGCCGACGGTCGCGCCCGAGCAGGTCGTCATCGTCCCCATCTGGCAGGAGGACACGCGGGAGGACGTGCTCCAGTACTCGACGGAGGTCGCGGCGGAACTGGAGGAGGCGGGCGTGCGCGTCCACCTCGACGACCGCGACGAGCGCAACCCCGGGTTCAAGTTCAACGAGTGGGAGCTGAAGGGCGTGCCGCTCCGCATCGAAATCGGCCCGAACGAGGTCGAGGACGAGGAGCTGACGTTCGCGCACCGTCCGGACGGCGAGCAGTCCGTCGTCTCCCGGGACGGGCTCGTGGACTCGGTGGATGCGCACCTCGACGCCGTGCAGGAGAAGCTGTACGAGTCCGCGGAAGAGCGCCTCGAAGAGAACGTCCGGGAGGCCGATTCGCCCGAGGAGATTCTGGGCACCATCGGGAAGCACGGCGGGTACGTGAAGACGCCGTGGTGCGGCGACGAGGCGTGCGAGCAGGTCATCAAGGAGAAAATTGCCGCGGAAATCGTGATGGTTCCGTTCGACGAAGAACACGAGCCAGACGCGGACGAATGTACACTTTGTGGCGATGAGGCTACGAAAACCGCGTACTTCGCCAAGACATATTAGGCCATAATACGTCCTTCTACAGGTCTAATATAGCGTAATACTATCAGGGGTGGGTTTTTCCCTGCTCGTGGCAACTGATGGCATACACCTATGGGGAACAATGAGCTTCTCGCAGACCCCTCTGACGCCAGCGCGAACTGCGGCGTCGGGGTAGTAATGGACCTCGACGGAGGGCGAAGCCACGACGTACTCGCGGACGGCATCGACCTCCTCGAAAACCTCGAACACCGCGGCACCACCGGCGCAGAGGAGAACACCGGCGACGGCGCGGGCGTCCTCCTCCAGACCCCCACCGCGTTCTTCGACGACGAACTCGACCTCCCCGACGACTACGCGGTCGGCCAGTTCTTCCTCCCCCAGGACGAGGCCGAGCGCGAGTCCGTCGTCGAGACCGTCGAATCCGTCTTCTCCGACTACGGCCTCGACACCGTCGCGTGGCGGGACGTCCCGACCGACAACAGCGACCTCGGCGCGACCGCCCTCGACTCCGAACCCCACGTCGCGCAGGCGTTCGTCGCCGGCGACGCGAACCTCTACGTCGCCCGGAACGCCGTCGAGGACGCCGTTGACCACGAGCGCTTCTACGTCTGCTCGCTCGACGAGGACACGCTCGTCTACAAGGGCCTCCTCAAGAGCACCCAGCTCCGCGACTACTACCCCGACCTCCGCGACGACCGCATGAAGACGACGTTCGCGATGGTGCACGCGCGATTCTCCACGAACACGCTCGGCGCGTGGCACCTCGCCCACCCCTACCGGAACATCATCCACAACGGCGAGTTCAACACCATCAAGGGCAACGTCAACTGGATGCGCGCCCGGGAGGCCGACCTCGAATCCGACGCGCTCAGCGACGAGGAACTCGACACGATTCGCCCCATCATCGACGACCCCGAGCAGTCCGACACGGCGAGCGTGGACAACGCGCTCGAACTCCTCACCGAGACGGGCCGCAGTCTCCCGCACGCGCTCCGGATGCTGATTCCGGAGGCGTGGCAGGGCGACGACGCGATGGACGACGCTCGCGAGGAGTTCTACGACTTCCACGCCTCGCTCGTCGAACCCTGGGACGGCCCCGCGCTCGTCGTGGGGACGGACGGGGAGCGCATCGCGGCGGCGCTCGACCGGAACGGCCTGCGGCCGTGCCGGTACGAGGTGACGGAGGACAACCGGCTCGTGATGGGGAGCGAGGCCGGCGCGCTCGACACCCCGGCGAGCGAAGTCGAGGAGCGCGGCCGCCTCACCCCCGGACAGCTGTTCGTCGCCGACCCCGAGGAGGGCCGCGTGATCCCCGACGACGAGGTGTTCGCCGACCTCACGGACGAGAAGTACGGCGAGTGGGTGGACGCCGAACAGGAGCACGTCGCCGGCGACGACCCGCTCCCCCAGGAGCCCGTGGAGAAACTGCGGGCGCGCCAGGCGGCGTTCGGGTACACGCACGACGAACTCGACGAACTCGTGGAGCCGATGGCGGTGGACGGCGAAGACCCGGTCGGCTCGATGGGTGACGACACGCCGCTCGCGGCGCTCTCCGAGTTCAACCGTCCGTTCTTCACGTACTTCCGGCAGCTGTTCGCGCAGGTGACGAACCCGCCCATCGACTACCTCCGCGAGGATCTCGTGACGAGCACGGAGACCCGGCTCGGCCGCCAGCGAAACCTCCTCTCGGAGTCGAAGGCGCACGCCCGCCAGGTAGTACTCGACTCGCCCGTGCTCACGGACGACGACCTCGCGGGCGTCCGGGACAGCCGGCGGGAGGTCCGCACTCTCGACACGACGTTCGACATGGACGGCAGTCTCGACGACGCAATCACGCGTCTCCGCGAGGACGCCGAGGACGCCATCGCCGACGGCGCGGACGTGCTCGTGCTCTCCGACCGCGAACTGGGGCCGAACCGCCTGCACGTCCCGAGCCTGTTGGCGACGGGCGCGGTCCACCACCACCTCGTCCGCGAGGGCCTGCGCTCGCGCGTCGGATTGGTCGTGGAGTCCGGGGACCCGCGGACGGTCCACCACCTCGCGACGCTCGTCGGGTACGGCGCGGGCGCGGTGAACCCCTACCTCGCCATCCAGTCCGTCACCGACCTGATGGACGAGGACGCGGACATGAACCGCGCCATCGAGTCCTACGTCTCCGCGATGGAGAAGGGCCTGCGGAAGGTGATGGCGCGGATGGGTATCTCGACGGTCGCGTCCTACCAGGGCGCGCAGATTTTCGAGGTCGTCGGGCTCGACTCCGCCCTCGTGGAGGACTGCTTCACGGGGACGCCGAACCGCACCGAGGGCGTCGGCGTGGACGAAATCGAGGCCGACCTCCGGAAGCGGCACGCGACCGCGTACGACGACGACGTAGACCTCGACCGGCAGGGCGAGTTCACGAACCGCTCGAACGGCATCTTCCACCAGTGGAACCCGGAGACCGTGCACACGCTCCAGGGCGCGGTGCGCTCCGGCGATTACGAGCAGTTCGAGGAGTACGCGGAACTCATCAACACCCAGAACGAGCAACTGCAGACGCTCCGCGGCCTCCTCGACTTCGACTCCGACCGGGAGTCGATTCCGGTGGAGGACGTGGAGCCAGTAGCGGACATCGTGAAGCGGTTCTCGACGGCGGCGATGAGCCTCGGGAGTCTGAGCCCGGAAGCCCACGAGAACAACGCTCGCGCGATGAACGAAATCGGCGCGAAGGCGAATACGGGCGAGGGCGGCGAACCCCCGGAGCGCTTCGGCACCGACCGCGAGTGCCGCATCAAGCAGGTAGCGTCGGGCCGGTTCGGCGTGACGTCCGAGTACCTGTCGTCGGCGGACGACCTCCAGATCAAGATGGCGCAGGGGTCGAAGCCCGGTGAGGGCGGCCACCTTCCGGGGAAGAAGGTGAACGAGATGATTGCTGACGTTCGGTGTTCGACGCCGGGCGTCGGCCTCATCAGCCCGCCGCCACAGCACGACATCTACAGCATCGAGGACCTCAAGCAGCTCATCTTCGACCTGAACGCGAGCAACCCGGACGCCCGCGTGCACGTGAAACTCGTCTCCGAGGCGGGTATCGGCACGGTCGCCGCGGGCTGTGCGAAGGCCAAGGCTGACTGCATCCACATCTCCGGGCACTCGGGCGGAACGGGTGCGTCCCCGAAGACGTCCATCAAGCACGCGGGCCTGCCGTGGGAGCTCGGGCTGGCGGAGGCGAACCAGCTCCTCCGCGAGACGGGGCTCCGGTCGCGCGTGACGCTCCGCGCGGACGGCGGTCTGAAGACGGGGCGGGACGTGGCCATCGCGGCCCTGCTCGGCGCGGAGGAGTTCGCGTTCGGCACGGGGTCGCTCGTCACGTCGGGCTGCGTGATGGCGCGGCAGTGCCACAACAACACGTGCCCGGTCGGTATCGCGACCCAGGACCCCGACCTCCGCGAGCGGTTCGCGGGCGAACCCCAGCACGTCGTGAACTACATGTGCTTCATCGCGCGCGAGCTCCGCGAACTCATGGCCGACCTCGGGTTCGAGACGGTGGACGAGATGGTCGGGCAGGTGGACGTGCTCGAACAGACCGAGACCGACCACCCGAAGGCGAAGCACATGGATCTCTCCCAGGTGCTCGCCGAGCCGTCCGGGGACGACCGGTACAAGACGATGGAGCAGGACGTGTCGTTCGACGACCACCTCGACACCGCCATCGCCGCGGAGGCCGAGGAGGCGCTCGCGGGCGGCGAGCCGACCACGGTTTCGACCGAGGTGACGAACGAGGACCGAACCGTCGGCGGGCGGCTGTCCCACGAGGTGTCGAGCCGGCACGGCGGCGACGGCCTGCCGGACGACAGCGTTCACGTCGACTTGACGGGAACCGCGGGCCAGTCGTTCGGCGCGTGGCTCGCGTCCGGGCTGACGCTCGACCTGGACGGCGCGGCGAACGACTACGTTGGGAAGGGCCTGTCGGGCGGCCGCGTCGTCGTCTCGACGCCCGCGGACGCCGGGTTCGACCCCGCGGAGAACACGCTCGTCGGGAACGTCGTGCTGTACGGCGCGACCGACGGCGAACTCTACGTGAACGGCGTCGCCGGCGAGCGCTTCGGCGTCCGGAACTCGGGCGCGAAGGCCGTCGTGGAGGGCGTCGGCGACCACGGCTGTGAGTACATGACGGGCGGATTAGTCGCCGTGCTCGGGGACACGGGGAAGAACTTCGCCGCGGGAATGAGCGGCGGCGTGGCGTACGTCTTCGACCCCGACGACGACCTCGAAGCGCAGACGAACACGGGCATGGTGAGCCTCGAATCCGAATTGGACGACCGCGACCGGACGGTGCTCCGGCGGCTCGTGGAGAACCACGCCGCGCACACGGACTCGGAGCGCGCCCGCGAACTCCTCGACGACTGGGACGCGGCGCTCGCCGGGTTCACGAAGGTGATGCCGGACGCGTACCGGGCGGCCATCGAGGAGCGCCCGGAGGCGGACGCCCGCACCGACCTGCCGGCGTCCGTGGAGAGCCTGGACGGCCACCTCGGCGCGGCGGGGAGCGCGGACTGACCGAGCCATCAGCTCATTGCGGGCCACCCACACTTAACTCGCGTCCGCTGGTTTTTCAGGTATGGATTCGGCGCTCGTCGTCGGCGGCACGCGGTTCATCGGCCGCCACACGGTGGAGGAGCTCGTAGAGCACGACTACCACGTGACGCTGTTCAACCGCGGGAGTCACGAGAACCCGTTCGTGGACTACGCGGACGTCCACCACGTCCGCGGAGATAGAGGAAACGACGAGGAACTGCTGTCCGCGAAGCGCGAGGTCGAACCGGACGTGGTGTTCGACTTCGCGGCGTACCACCCCGAGGAGGTGCGGTCGGCGGTCGAAATCTTCGCCGACGTGGACGCCTACGTGTACGTGTCGTCGGGCGCGGCGTACGACCGCGACGACATCCCGAAACGCGAGGACGAAACCCCGATTAAGGAGTGCACGCCCGACCAGGCCGTGGACGACTCCTACGACACGTACGGAAACCGGAAGGCGGAGGGCGACCGCGCGGTGTTCGAGGCCGCCGACCGCGGCGTGAACGCGATGAGCGTCCGCCCGACCGTGGTGTACGGGCCGTTCGACTACACGGAACGCCTCGACTACTGGGTCTCCCGGGTCGAAGAACACGACCGGGTGGTGGTGCCGGGCGACGGGACGAACGTCTGGCAGCGCGTCTACGTCGAGGACGTGGCGAGCCTCCTCCGACTGGTCGCGGAGAACGGCACACCAGGAAACGCGTACAACGCGGGCGACCAGAACTCGCTCACGCTCGAACGCACCATCGAGGAAGTGGCGAGCGCGCTCGACACGGACGTTGAGGTCGTGCACGCGAGCGAACGCGAACTCTCCACGGTCAACCTCGACCTCGCGGACTTCCCGCTCTATCGGCCGTACCCGCACGTCCTCGACACCCACCGCGCGGAGAGCGTCGGCTGGGAGTCCACGCCGGTGTCGGAGGCGATGGAGCGCACGGTCGGCGAGAGCGCGGAGAGCGACCGCGACGGCGCGGACGTGGGGCCGGCGCGCGAGACGGAGGAGCGCCTGCTGGACGTGCTGGACACGGTCTAGGAAAAGGCGTATAGGGGTTCGTGGTGACTGGCCGGTATGTTCGAGAAATCGTCGTGGATTCGTCTCCCGCGGAACGTCGTCATCGGGCACGGCGTGCTCGGGGAGACGCGCGCGGTGCTCGACGACGTGCACCTCACGGGCGACCCGCTGGTGGTGACGAGTCCGACGCCGCGCGAGGTGGCGGGCGAGCGAATCGTCGCGCAGTTGGAGGACGCGGGGCGAAGCCCGTCCATCGTGACGGTGTCGGAGGCGTCGTTCGACGCCGTCCAGCGCGTCATCGAGCGCGCGGAGGACACCGACGCGGACTTCCTGATGGGGGTCGGCGGCGGGAAGGCCATCGACATCGCGAAGATGGCGAGCGACACGCTCGACCTCGGGTTCGTCTCCGTACCGACGGCGGCGAGCCACGACGGCATCGTCTCCGGGCGGGGGAGCGTGCCAGAGGGCGACACCCGACACTCAGTGTCGGCGGACCCGCCGCTCGCGGTCGTCGCGGACACCGGCATCGTCGCGGACGCGCCATGGGAGCTCACGACCGCGGGCTGCGCGGACATCATCTCGAACTACACCGCGGTGAAGGACTGGCGGCTCGCCAACCGATTGCGGAACGTCGAGTACTCGGAGTACGCGGCGTCGCTCTCGGAGATGACGGCGGAGATGCTCGTGGACAACGCGGCCTCCATCAAGCCCGGGCTGGAGGAGTCCGCGTGGGTGGTGGTGAAGGCGCTCGTCTCTTCCGGGGTCGCGATGAGCATCGCGGGGTCGTCGCGGCCCGCGAGCGGCGCGGAGCACCTGTTCAGCCACCAGCTCGACCGCATCGCGCCCGGGAAGGCCCTGCACGGCCACCAGGTCGGCGTCGGCGCGATTCTCTGCGAGTTCCTGCACTCGGGCGAGCGCGGGGATTGGGTGGCGGTGCGGGACGCGCTCGCGTCCATCGACGCGCCGACGACGGCGGAGGAACTCGGCGTGAGCGACGAGGAGGTCATCGCGGCGCTCACGTCCGCCCACGAGATCCGCGACCGGTACACGATTCTCGGCGCGGGCATCAGCGAGGACGCGGCGCTCGAAGTCGCGGCGAAGACCGAGGTCATCTGACCGTCAGGGGTACCGGCGCGAACGCGACGGAGACGGCGGAGAGCGCGAAGTGCAGCCAGAACCCGACGAGTCGGTAGAGGAGCGCGGCGGCCGCCGCGACCGGAGTGGGTGCGCCCGTGGTGAGTGCGAGCAGGCCGAGGAGCGCGGCGTCCACGCTCCCGATGCCGCCGGGGAGCGGGACGATGGCGGCGAGGCCGGCGAGCGGGACGACGGCGAGCGCGACGGAGACGGGCACCGAGAGCGCGACCGCGGCGGCGGCGTAGTGGAGCGTGGCGGCGAGCGCGCCCCAGCCGAGCAGGCCGAACCCGACCATCGCGGCGAGGCGGCTGCGGTCGGCGGCGATGGCGCGGAGCGTGCGGTCGAACCCGGTGAGGCGCGCGGAGACGTTCTCGGCGTCGAGCGCGGCCGCGGCGCGCGGGCTGACGCGGGCGGCGAGGCGCTGGAGGCGGTCGGTGACGGCGGTGACGGCGGTGAGGAGACGGCGGGGGCGGGCGCGCGCGACGGCGACGACGAGCGCGGCGACGAGCAGGCCGGCGACCGCAACGGCGGCGGCGACCGCGGCGAGGTCGCCCGTGCCGCCGGTGACGGCGAACCCGGCTCCGACCGCGACGGCGACGAACGAGGTGGCGGTGGCGACGTACTCGTCGGCGGCGACGGCGGCGAGCGCGCGCTCGTAGCCGGTGCCTGCGTCCCGCGCGATGGCGTACGTGACGAACGTGGCGCTCGCGACGTTCCCCCAGGGGAGGAGGTTACGCGCGAACGACCCGGCGAGGTAGGTGGCGCGGGCGCGCATCCGGCGGGTTTCGACGACGGCGACGGCGCGCACGAACGTCTCCACGAAGCACGCGAGCGAGACCAGTGAGGTCGCGACGGCGAGCGCGACGTACCACGGGTCGGTGCCGGCGAGGGCGTCCAGGACGCGTCCGCCGCCGGCGGCGTACGCGACGGCGGCGAGCGCGAGGAGCGAGAGCGCGAACCGGACGCCGACCCGTCGCGTGTCCATGCTCGGTGTGAACGCGGACGCGTAAGAAAAGTATCGCCCTACACGTGCTCGTCGAGGAACTCGACGGTCGTCCGGTAGGCCGTGATGCGGTTCTCCAGCTTGCTGAAGCCGTGGCCCTCGTCCTCGAAGACGAGTTTCTCGACGGGGACGTGTTCGCTCGCCTCGTCGGCGACCTGTTCGGCCTCGCCGACGGGGACGCGAGGGTCGTTCGCGCCGTGCATGACGAGCAGGGGCGCGCGAATCGACGAGATGTTGTTGATCGGACTGATGGATTCGAGGAACTCGCGGTCGTGTTCGAGACTGCCGTACTCGGCTTCGCGGTGTTCGCGACGCCACTCGCCCGTGTTTTCGAGGAAGGTCACGAAGTTCGCGATGCCGACCACGTCCACGCCGGCCGCCCAGAGGTCGGGGTACTCGGTGAGCGCGGCGAGCACCATGAACCCGCCGTAGGAGCCGCCGTAGGCGACGACCCGGTCGGAATCGACGTCGCCGCGGCCGGTGAGCCACTCGACGCCCGCGGCGATGTCCTTCACGGAGTCCATCCGCTTCTCGACGTTGTCGAGGTTCATGTACTCCGCGCCGTACCCGGAGCTTCCGCGGACGTTCGGTTCGAAGACGGCGTAGCCGTTGTCCACGAAGTACTGGCGGAGGGAGAGGAAGTAGGGGCGGCGCTGGGCTTCGGGGCCGCCGTGGATGTCCACGATGACGGGGTGCGGGCCGGGTTCGTCCGGGAGGGTGAGGAACGCGGGAACCTCCAGGCCGTCGAAGGACTCGAAGTGCACGAGGTCGGGCGTCGTGAACGAGTCCTTGGGGATGCCGGCGGTGGCGGCGTCCGTCCACCGCGTGCTCTCGCCGGTGTCGGTGTCGAAGACGTGGACGTTCGTGTTCTCGGTCGGCGCGGAGACGGCGACCGCGACCTCGTCTGCGCCGGGGCCGAAGCTCAACCCCATCACGACGCCGTTCGGGAGGTCGGGGCTCGCGTGCTCGGTCCAGTCGGGGAGGTCGTAGAGGGTGAGTTCGCTGTAGCCGTCCACGTTCCGAATCGCCGCGAGCGTCCCGGAATCGTGGTCGACGGCGAGCGATTCGACGTTCCAGCCGTCGCCCTCGACGCGGGTGTCGAGGTCGAGGGTGTCGAGGTCGAGTTCGGCGAGGTAGCGCGTGTCCGCGCCGTGGTCGGTGGAGACGAGGAGTGAGTCGCCGCTCGGGTGCCAGGCGACGCTCCCGTACCGCACGTCGCCGTCGTGGGGCGTGACGTGCTCGTAGTCGCCGGTGTCGAGGTCGAGGACGTAGAGGTCGTGGTCGCGGTTCGAGTGCATCTCGTGGACGACGAGGCGGTCGTCCGAGGGGCTCCAGCCGGCGACGGTGAGCCAGTCCATGCCGCGGCCGTCGAACACCAGCTCGGCGTCCTCGCCGGTCTCGTCGCGGCGCTGGACGTACGCGTCGAAGTCGGCTTCCTCGCGGCGGTTCGCGGTGAACGCGAACCGGTCGCCGTCGTGGCTCCAGCCGCCCCACTGGTGGATGCTCTCCGGGTCGTCCGTGAGGGGAACGTCCTCGCTGCCGTCCGCGCTCAGTCGGAACAGCTGGGTCTTCTCGTTTCCGCCCTCGTCCATCCCGTAGACGAGTTCCGCGCGGGTGGGCGAGTAGGAGGCGAAGGAGACGGACTCCTCGTGGAAGGAGAGCTGGTCGGGCCACGATTCGGGGTCGTCGAGTTGCCAGACCTGGTTCGTTCCCGTGGTGTCCATCAGGAACGCGAGTCGGCCGTCCGGGCCGAAGGAGGGGCCGCCGGCGCTCCGGATGTTGAGGTAGCGTTCGATGTCGTACGCCATACCGGTGGGTGCGGACCGAGGGGGAAAGCCGTTCGGGTGGCGGAACCCGAACCGTGAAACCTTTTATGCGCACCTCGAATCCTCTCCTGTATGCGCGTGGCGTTCGTCGCGGACCACACCGTCCACCACG
Organism: Salarchaeum japonicum; assembly: GCF_020614395.1. Taxonomy (NCBI): domain Archaea; kingdom Methanobacteriati; phylum Methanobacteriota; class Halobacteria; order Halobacteriales; family Halobacteriaceae; genus Salarchaeum; species Salarchaeum japonicum. The sequence goes on from NZ_CP085324.1 coordinate 1,692,355, forward strand.
ACAGCCGTCCGGAGTCCGCCGAACGCCTCGACCGCCTCGCCGGCCTGCTCACCGAGCGCGGCCACGACGTGTCCGTTCTCTGCAGTCAGTGGTGGGAGGGCGACGTAGACGAGTTCGAACACGACGACATCGACTACGTCGCCGTCACCGACGACCCCGGCGACTGGAAGTTCCCCGTGCGGGTGCCGGGCGCACTCCACGAGGTCGCCCCGGAGGTCGTGCACGCGTTCGGGCCGCCGAGCCACCTCGCCGCCGCCCGCGTCGGCGCGCTCGGCGACACCGCGTTCGTGAGCGACGTGTTCGACGCGCCCGACCGGGGCGTGCTCGCCGACCGCTGTCTACGAGTTGCGGCGGGCGGCGGCCCCGTCGTCGTCCCCGCGCGCACCGTCGCCACCGCGCTCCGCGAGGCCGGCGTCCCCGCCGCGGCGCTCACGACGCTCGGGAACCCCATCGAGATGGAGCGCATCCGAACCACCGACCCCGAGCCGTGCGGCGACATCGTCTACTCGCGGCGGCTGGACGAGGACGCGAACCTCGAAAGCCTCCTGCTCGCGCTCGCGGAGTTCCGCGAGTACGACTGGGGCGCGACGATCGTCGGGGACGGCCCCGAGCGCGCGAACTACGAGCGCCAGGCGCGCGACCTCCGCATCGACGACCGCGTCGAGTTCGTCGGCGAGAAGGACGTATCGGAGCGAATTGCGCTGTTCAAGGACGCGCACGTCTACGTGCACACGGCGCGCCGGACGACGTTCGCGACCGACCTCCTGCGCGCGCTCGCCTGCGGCTGCGTCGGTATCGTGGAGTACCACGCGCAGTCGAGCGCGCACGAACTCGTCGAACAGGAACCCCGGGGGTTCCTCGCGACGAACGACGAGGAGATAACGGAACGCCTCGCGGAAGCCGCGGACATCCCCCGCGAGGACGTGTCGGAGCGGTTCGCCGACCACGACGAGACGACCTTCGCGGAGACCTACCTCGACTTCTACCGCGCGGGCGGCGCGGGCTACGACTGACGCAGGCGGAGGTGGCGGAACTCCCCGCCGAGCGAGTCGCCAACGTCTTCTTCCGCCCGGATTTCGAGTCCGGCGTCCCGAACCAGGTCTCGCGTGTCTTCGAGGTCGGGCCAGCTCCACGCCATCTCGACGCCCGCGTCGAGCCAGTCCGCGTTCGCGCCCGTCCACGCGTCGTGGCCGGTGACGACGACGGCGTCGCCGCCGGGGCGGAGGACGCGCGCGAGCTCCGCGTAGAACTGTCCGTGGTCGCTCGCGGGGACGTGAATCACCGAGTACATCGCGGTGGCGGCGTCGAACGCGGACGAGGGGAACGGCAGACGAGTCATGTCGGCGCGAGCGACGGCGGCGTGCTCGCGCGCCCGCTCGACCTGCTCGCGGGAGATGTCGATGCCGACGCCCGTCGCGCCCGCGGGAAGCGAGTCGAGGACGAGGTCGCCCGCGCCGCAGCCGGCGTCGAGGACGCGCGCGCCCTCGGGGAGGTCGGAGAGCAGGCGGGCGAGCAAGTCCGGGTCGTCCGCGCCGGCGTCGCGCTGGGCGGCGTACGCGTCGGCGAGGCCGTCGTAGCCGTCCATCACGCGCCGCCGGAGGTCGTCTTCCTCAGGCATCGTCGCTCCCCCGGCGAACCGCGTCCGCGACCCGGACGGCGGCGACGTTCTCGGCGGCGTCGTGGACGCGAACGATGTCCGCGCCGCGGTCGGCCGCGAGCGCCGTCGCGGCGACGGTCGCGTACCCGCCCTCGTCGGGATACCGGTTCACGCGGTCGAACATGGACTTGTGGCTGTGCCCGACGAGGACGGGACAGCCGAGCGCGCGGAACTCCGCGGTGCGGTCGAGAATCTCGAAGTTCTCGCCGACGGACTTCCCGAACCCGATGCCGGGGTCGACGATGATTTTCTCCCGCGGCAGACCGGCCTTCTCCGCGAGCAGGACGCGCTCGCGGAGTTCGTCGAGCACGTCGTCCACCACGTCGTCGTACGCGACGGATTCGCCCGGCTCGACCGGCGCGTGCAGCGAGTGCATCACGACCAGCGGCGCGCCGTACTCGGCGGCGACGAACCGCATCTCGGGGTCGCCCAACCCGGTCACGTCGTTGAGGATGTCCGCGCCCGCCTCCAGGGCGGCGCGGCCGACTTCGGCCTTCATCGTGTCCACGCTCACGAGCGCGTCGAGGTCGCTGATGCGCTCGATGACGGGGACGATGCGGTCGATTTCCTCCGCGGCGGGCACGGGCTCCGCGCCGGGCCGCGTGGACTCGCCGCCCACGTCGATGACGTCCACGCCGGCGGCCACGAGTTCCTCGGCGCGCTCGACGGCGTCCGCGACGGCCTCGTACTCCCCGCCGTCGTGGAAGGAGTCCGGGGTGACGTTCAGGATGCCCATCACGGCCGTGCCGTCGCCCCAGGGATACCCCGAGAGTTCGTTCTCGAAGGAGTCCCGGAGGTCGTCGGCGACCGCGGGCAGGCCGTCGCCGGCCGATTCGAGGCGCTCGCAGAGCGCGTCGAACGTCGCACGCGACCCGGAGAGCGTCACGGCGAGGTAGTTCCCGGGCTGGCTGCGGAGCGCGGACACCGAGCAAGAGCCGCCGACAGCGGTCATCTCGGTCTCGACGCGCGCCGCCCGCTCCTCGCGGAGCCGAACCGTTCGGGTGGCCGCGACGTGGTCGTCCGGAGTTCCGTGCGGGGCGTCGCCGGCGTCGAGCGCGCGGCGGGCGTCCCCTCGGTCGCGGACGACGCGGGGCGTGGCGGTGCGCGTCCAGCGCCGCCGCGCCTCCGCGACGGCGTACAGCGACCCCGTGAGGAGCACGAGGTCGGCGGCGTCGGCGGCGTCGAGTCCCGTTTCGAGCGCGGCTTCGACGTTCTCCACGACCCGCACGTCCTCGCTTCGGGACTCGAAAACGCGGGCGAGCACGTCCGGGTCTTCCGCGCGCGGCGTCGCGGGTTCGCACGCGACGACGGTGGCGGGGTCGGGGAGCGCGTCCGCCATCCCCGCGTGGTCTTTGTCGTTCATCGCGCCCACCACGAGCACGAGGTCGTCGTAGTCGTACTCCGCGAGAACGTCGGCGAGCGCGTCGCACGCGCCGGGGTTGTGCGCGCCGTCGAGCACGGTCAGGGGCGCGTCGTCCAGCACCTCGAACCGCCCCGGCCAGTGCGCGCCCCGGACGCCGCGCGCGATGGTCGCGGAGTCGGCGTCCGCGAGCTGGCGCGCGAGCACCGCCGCGACGCCCGCGTTCTCCGCCTGATGGCGACCCGGGTGGGGGAGGCGCGCCGACACCGACCAGTCCCGCCCCTGGATGTCCACGGCGGCCTCCGCGAGACCGACCCGACCGCCGTAGGAGACGGTCACGTCCTCGCCCACGACGACCGTCTCGCCCGCCTGGTCGCGAACCGCGCGCAGGGCGTCCCCGGTGGCCGCGGTGACGAGCGCGCGGTCGGCGGGCGCGACGTGCGCCTTGTCCCGCGCTATCTCCTCGACGGTGTCCCCGAGCACGCTCTGGTGTTCGAGCGTCACGCTCGTCACCGCCGACGCCGCGGGGTCGACGACGCTCGTCGCGTCGTACTTCCCGCCGATACCGACTTCGAGCACCGCCACGTCCACGTCCTCGCGTCCGAAGTGCCAGAGCCCCATCGCGGTCACCGCCTCGAAGAACGTCGCCGGGTCGTCGGCGGCCGCGCGCTCCACGAGATGGGGTTTCGCCGCCTCCACGAACGCCGCGACCGCCGACTTCGGCATCTTCCGGCCGTTCACGCGAACGCGCTCCCGCACGCTGTCGAAGTGCGGGGACGTGTACAAGCCCACGTCCAGGCCCGCCTCCCGGAGGACGGACTCAAGCATCCGCGCCGTGCTCCCCTTCCCGTTCGACCCCGCGATCTGGACGTACGCCGGCCCCTCGTGCGGGCTATCGAGCGCGTCCAGGAGGTCGGCCGTCGAGTCCGTCCCCGCGCGCGGCCGATACCGCTGGAGGTCGAGCAGGAAGTCCGCAGCCTCGTCGTAACGCATACACCGAGACCTCACCGGGCGGCCGCAAAGGCCTGTCGAACCACGCCCTCAGCGACCACCGAAACGCAAGAACTAGTCGTGGCGGAACGCCCGGTTGCCCGTGAACACCCAAGCCCTCGCTCCCGCTGGTCGCTCGCCCTTGGAGAGTCCGCCAGGCCGCCAGAGCGCTAGTCGTGGCGGAACACCCGGTTGCCCGTGAAGACCATCGCGATGTCGTGGTCGTCGGCGGCCTCGATGACGTCGTCGTCGTTCACGCTACCGCCGGGCTGAATCACCGCTTCGATGCCGGCGTCTGCGGCTTCCTCGATGCCGTCCGGGAACGGGAAGAAGGCGTCGGACGCCATCACCGCGCCGTCGGCGGACTTGCCCTCGGCGTGTTCGTCGGCCTTCATCGCGGCCAACCGGACGGCGTCCACGCGGGAGACCTGGCCCATGCCGATGCCGACGGTTTCGGTTCCCTGCGCGAACAGGATGGCGTTCGACTTCACGTGCTTGATGGTCTGCCACGCGAACAGCATCGACTCGATCTGGTCGTCCGTGGGTTCGCGGTCGGTGACGATGTCGAGGTCGTCGGCGGTGAGGGACTGGCGGTCGCGTTCCTGGACGAGTCGGCCGCCCGTCAGGGGTTTCTCGGTGAAGCGCTCGCTGTAGCCGTCCAGACTCCCGACGTCGAGCACGCGGAGGTTCTTCTTCCCCGTGAGCACGTCGAGCGCCCCGTCAGTGTAGCCGGGCGCGACGACGACTTCCTTGAAGGAGTCCACGATCTGTTCCGCGGTGTCGGCGTCGCACTCGCGGTTGAGCGCGACGATGCCGCCGAAGGCGCTCATCGGGTCGGTGGAGAGCGCGTCGGCGTACGCGTCGCTGAGGGTGTCGGCGGTCGCGCAGCCGGCGGGATTGGTGTGTTTGATGACGGCGGCCGCCGGTTCCTCGAACTCCTTGATGAGGTCGAGCGCGCCGTCCGCGTCGTTGTAGTTGTTGTAGGAGAGCGCTTTCGCGCCCTCGTTCAGCTGGGGTGCGCCGACGACGCTCGCCTCGCTGGTGGTGCGGTCGCGGTAGACGGCGGCGTCCTGGTGGGGGTTCTCGCCGTACCGGAGTTCGCTGTAGCGGTCGTCGGAGGCGAGTCGGCGCACGGGGAAGTCGCCGTCGGCGTCCGCGGGGATGCTGACCTCGCCGTTCTCGACGGTGAGGTCGCCGTCGTGGAACCACTGCACGGCGCGCGGGTACGCCTCGAACTCGGCCTCGTGGAGTACGCGCTCCTTCAGGGCGTGCGCGTCGTCGTCGTCGAAGACGGGGACGGGTTCCTGGGTGACGATTGGGCCGCCGTCCACCTCCTCGGTGACGACGTGGACGGTGCAGCCGGTGACGCGGACGCCCGCGTCGAGCACTTGCTGGTGGGCGTTCATGCCGTCGAAGGCGGGGAGGAGGCTCGGGTGGACGTTCAGCGTCAGGGGCGCGGCGTCGAGGAAGGTGTCGGTGAGGACGCGCATGTAGCCGTCGAGGCAGACGAGGTCGAAGTCGTAGTCAGAGAGCGCGTCGAGCACGCGTTCCTCGTGGGATTCGCGGGACTCGCCGTCGTCGCGTTCGACGACTTCGGTGGGGATGCCGCGGTCGGCGGCGGCGTCGAGGATGGGCGCGTCGGCGCGGTTCGTGAGGACGACGCCGAGTTCCACGTCGTCGAGGGTGTCCGCGATGTTCCGGAGGTTGCGGCCGCGGTTCCCGGCGAGACCGGCGATGGTGGTCATGGGTGAGTCCGGGCGCGCGCGCCGCAAAGTAATTGCGATTCCCCGCCGGCGAGTATGCAGGGACGCGGATAGAAACACCGCCACTTCCGCGCTTTCGCGCCCGGTGTATGCACTCCCGTGATGTTTCGACACGCCTTTGGCGGGCGGGCGTCACCCTCCGCCATGAACCCGCTGTACGCCGTCAGTCCCCTGGACGGCCGCTACGCCGGCCGAACCCGCCCGCTCGCCCGGTACGCGAGCGAAGCCGCGCTGATGCGCGCCCGCGTCGAAGTCGAAGTCGAGTACCTGCTCGCGCTCGCCGACCTCGACGCGGTGCCGCTCGACTTCGCGGACGACGAGACGGCGGCGCTCCGCGACCTGTACGACGCGTTCGACGAATCGGACGCGGAGCTCGTGAAGCAGATCGAGACCGAGGGCTACGGCGAGTATTCGGCGACGAACCACGACGTGAAGGCCGTCGAGTACTTCGTCCGCGAGGGCGCGCCGGAGCGCGCGCACGCCTGGATTCACTTCGGCCTCACGAGCGAGGACGTGAACAACCTCGCGTACCGCATCCTGGTGCGGCCCGCGGTCGAGGACGTCCTCCTCCCCGAACTCCGCGACGTGCGGGACGAACTCGTGGAGATGGCGCACGAGCACGGGGACGTGCCGATGCTCGCGCGGACGCACGGCCAGCCGGCGACGCCGACGACGTTCGGGAAGGAGATGGCGGTGTACGCGAGCCGGCTCGGGCGCGCGCTCGGCCGCGTCGCCGACGCGCTCGAAGGACTGGAAGGCAAGCTCGCTGGCGCGTCCGGAACCTACGCCGCGCACCGCGCCGCCTACCCCGACGTGGATTGGCGGGCGTTCAGCAGGGAGTTCGTGCACGAACTCGGCCTCCAGCACGCGAGCCACGTGACGCAGGTGAACCCGAGCGACGACCTCTCAGAGCTGTTCGACGCGCTCAGTAGTGTGAACGACGTGCTCCTCGACCTCGACCGGGACGCCTGGCGCTACGTCTCCGATACGTACCTCGGGCAGGACGCCGCCGAGGGCGAGACCGGGAGTTCGACGATGCCGCACAAGGTCAACCCCATCGACTTCGAGAACTCCGAGGGCAACCTCTCGAAGGCGAACTCCGACCTCGACTTCCTCGGGGACTACCTGACGAAGAGCCGCCTCCAGCGCGACCTCTCCGACTCCACGGCGAAGCGGAACATCGGGGCCGCGTTCGCGCACTGCCTCATCGGCTACCTCAAGCTCTCTGACGGCCTCGGAAAGGTCGTGCCGAACCCCGACGTGATGCGCGCCGACCTCGATGACACGCCCGAGGTCATCGGTGAGGCCGTCCAGACGATTCTCCGCCGGGAGGGCCACAGCGACGCCTACGAGCGCGTGAAGGCGCTGACGCGCGGCCGCCGCGTGACCATCGAGGACTTCCACGAGCTGTTCCGCGACCTCGACGTCTCCGAGCCCGTGCGGGAGGAACTGCTCGCGCTCACGCCCGCCTCGTACACGGGGTACGGCGCGGAGCTGGCGCGCGACGTGGAGTAGGCGACCGCACGCGAGCGGCCGTGAACCCGCCGGGGAATGAACTCCGTGTCCGTTTCCGGTAGTTCCGGAGCGCCTAAGCCCGCGTGTGGGAAGAACTCTCGTATGGATTTCGAGCTATCCGACGAGCAGGAAGCGATTCGGGAGGAGGTTCGGCGGTTCGCGGAGAACGAAATCGCGCCCGTCGCCACCGAGTACGACGTGGAGGAGAAGTACCCCCACGAGGTCATGGAGAAGGCCGCGGAGATGGGGCTGACGGGCTCCGGCATCCCCATCGAGTACGGCGGCGCGGGCTACACGCCCCTGGAGAACGCCATCATCATCGAGGAACTGTTCAGTTACGACCCCGGTATCGCGCTCTCCATCACGAGCGCGGCGTTCGGCGCGGACGCCATCCGCGAATTTGGTACTGAAGCACAGAAAGAGGAGTACCTCACGCCGATTGCGGAGGGCGACGCCGTGATGGGAACCGCGATTTCGGAGCCCGATACGGGCAGTGACGTGTCCGCCGTCTCCACGCGCGCGGAGAAGGACGGGGACGAGTACGTCCTCAACGGCAACAAGATGTGGATCACGAACGGCTCCGTCGGGGACTACTTCGTCGTGATGTGCAAGACGAACCCGGAGGCCGACGACCGGTACGCGGGCTTCAGCCAGATTATCGTGGAGTCCGACCGCGACGGCTTCAGCGCGGAGAAAATCACGGGCAAACTCGGGATTCGCGCGAGCGACACCGCGGAACTCATCTTCGACGACGTGCGCGTCCCCGAGGAGAACCTCGTCGGCACGGAGGGCATGGGCTTCCTCCAGTTGATGCAGTTCTTCGACGAGACGCGGACGATGGTCGCCGCGCAGGCGGTCGGCATCGCGAAGGGCGCGTGCGAGCGCGCGCTCGACTACGCGCAGGAGCGCGAGCAGTTCGGGAAGTCCATCGGCGAGTTCCAGGCAATCCAGCACAAGCTCTCCGAGATGCACACGAAGACCGAGGCCGCGCGCAACCTCACGTACAAGTCCGCGTGGAGCGTGGACAACGCGGACGACCAGCTCACCGCGCTCGCGTCGATGGCGAAGGAGTTCGCGTCGAAGACCGCGGTCGAGTGCGCGGACGAGGCCGTTCAGATTCACGGCGGCGCGGGCTACGTCAACGACTTCGACGTGGAGCGCCTCTACCGCGACGCGAAAATCACCCAGATTTACGAGGGAACCACGGAAATTCAGAAGAACATCATCGCCCGCGAACTGATGGGGAAGGGCTTCTAGTCGGGCGTGAAGATGTCCTCTATCCGGCAGTCGAAGTGGGCGGCGAGTTCGAACGCGAGGTCGAGCGACGGGTCGTAGCGGTCGCGCTCGATGGCGTTGATGGTCTGACGGGTGACGCCGACCGCCTCGGCGAGGTCGGCCTGACTCAGGCCCGCGCGCTCGCGTCGGTCGGGGAGGTCGTTTTTCATCGGCGGCGTTGGACGACGCCGAAGCAGACGCCGTAGAGCAGGAAGAGCGCCGACGCGACCCAGACGCCGCCCCAGACGGTGGCGGTGAGTTCGACGTAGCCGCCGGCGTCGAGGACGTACAGCGCGGGGATGACGCTGATTCCGACCAGCATCGCGATGCGCATGGTGAGGCCGCTCGCGTGGTTGTGTAGGTCGTTGTCGCGTTCGTCCTGGAGAGTCGCGTCGGTGAACTTCGGCGCGAGGACGGCGATAGCGCCGCCGACCCAGCAGCCGACCAGGTAGACGGCGGTGCCGGCCACCTGCTGGTCGAGCAGGAGGCCGGCGAGGAGGCCGAATATTCCGACGCCGACGACGGCGTAGACGGTTCGTTCGTAGGTTTGACGGGTGAATCCCGTTTGTGACACCGACATTGTGTAAAGCACCCTTTACAGTAAAGCGTACTTTACACTTCGTGGTAAGTCTTTCGCCGCCACGGGGTTTTTCCCGATACCCGGAGACGAGGGAGGTGATGAATCAGCGGAACGCGCTCACCGTCCTGGGGGCGCTCGCGCTCACGGGACTGGTGGCGTTCGGCCTGTCGCCCGAGGGGTTGTCCACGACCGGCCGGTACGCGCTCGCGACGGGCGTGTTCGCCGCGGTGCTCTGGGTGACCGGCGCGCTCCCGCTGTCCGTGACGGCGCTCTGCGTCCCGGTGCTCCTCGCCGGACTCGGCGTGTCCTCGCTTGAGGGCGCGCTCTCCGGGTTCGCAGACCCCGTCGTCTTCCTCTTCCTCGGGACGTTCGTGCTCGCCGGCGCGCTCCGCGAGCACGGCATCGACCGCGTCGTCGCGTTCGCGCTCCTCCGACGGGTCGGCTCCACGCCCCGCCGCACCGTGTTCGGCGTGATGCTCGCCACCGGCGTGCTGTCGATGGTCATCTCGAACACGGCGACGGCGGCGCTGATGGCTCCCGTCGCGCTCGGCATCGCGGAGTCCGCGGGCGGCGGGCGGAACTTCCGCGTCGGCCTCCTGCTCGGCGTCGCGTACGCCGCGTCCGTCGGCGGCGTCGCCACCCTCATCGGCACGCCGCCGAACGCCATCGTCGTCGGCCAACTCGACGAACTGCTCGGCGTCTCCGTGTCGTTCGCGGACTGGCTCCTCGTCGGCGTCCCGCTCGCCGCCGTGAGCCTCCCCGTCGTCTGCGTCGTCCTGCTCGCCGTCTTCCCGCCCGACCTCGACGCGGACGCGCTCGCCCCCGCCGACCACCCCGAAGCGCCCGCACTCGACAGCGAGGGGCGGCGGGTCGCCGCCGTGTTCGCGCTCGTCGCCGGCCTCTGGGTCGTCGGCGGCCTCGGATTCCTCCTCGACGGCGTGCTCCCCGCGGCGTGGCTCGTCACCGTCTTCGGCGGAACCGGCGAATCCGTCCTGGAGACGCTCGGCCACCAGGGACTGCTGTACTACGCGCTCGTCGGCCTGCTCGCCGTGCCGCTCCTCGTGCTCGCGGGCGCGGCGGACGAGGGAAGCCTCCGGAACGTGGACTGGCCGACGCTCCTCCTGTTCGGCGGCGGTATCAGCCTCGCGGACGCGCTCGGAGAGACCGGCGCGACCGAGTGGCTCGCCGGCGCGCTGTTCGGCGACCTCGCGCTCCCCTCCATCGTCCTCCTGCTAGCCGTCGTCGCGCTCGTCACGGTCGCGCTCTCCGAACTCGCGTCCAACACCGCGACCGCGGCCGTGATGGCTCCCCTCCTCATCGGCGTCGGGCTCGCCGTCGGCCCCGCGTTCGGCATGCCCGGCCCCGAGGCCGCGACCTATCTCGCGGTCGGGAGCGCCGCCGCCGCGAGCTTCGGGTTCGCGCTCCCCGTCGCCACCCCGCCGAACGCCATCGTGTACGGCACGGGCGAGGTCACTCGCGCGGAGATGCTTCGCGCGGGCGTCGTCCTCGACCTCGCGCTCGTTCCCGTGCTCACCGCCGTCCTCACGCTCGTCTTCGGCGTCGTCGCGTTCTAGGCGACGCCCCGGAGGAGTTCCCCGACGGCGAACGCGACCGCCGCGGCCGTCATCCCGACCGCGAACATCTCCGCGCCCGCCCAGTACCACCGGCGGTCGGTGACGAGCGCGCGCGCCGCGCCGACCGCGAAGAAGGCGACCGCGGTGAGCGCGACCGACACCGAGAACGACCCCGCGAACCCGAGGAGGTAGGGGATGAGCGGCGCGGTTCCGGCGACGACGAACGCGCCGAACGTCGCGAGCGCCGTCCGCGCCGGCGACTTCGCGTTCGAGACCGTGTGGCCGAGCGCGTGCTCGTAGTCGCGCTCGGAGCGCTCGCTCAGGAAGTTACTCATCCCCATCGAGAAGCCGTCCGCGAGCAGGTTCGCGACGCCGAGCACGACCACGATTCCGGGGTCGAGCGCGGCCCCGGTGACGCCCGCGACCACCGCGAACGTCGTGACGATGCCGTCGTTCGCGCCGTACACGAACTCCGGGAGGTACGACCCCACGTCGTTCACGTCGTCCAGGGCGTCGAGCATACGGGAGAATCAGCCGACCGCGCCTTAACGCTATCCGACGAGTTCAGAGAGCGCGCCTTCGAGGATGTCGGCGGCGCGTTCCACGTCCGGGAGTTCGACGTGTTCGTCGCTTGCGTGGGCGACGGCGAGGTCGCCGGGGCCGAAGACGACGGTCGGCGCGTCCGCGGCGAAGTAGGAGGCCTCGGTGGCCGCGCCGAACGGCCGCGGACTACCCGCGCCGGCCGCGACGAGCGCCCGAACGACGCTCGCGTCGCTCGGGGTGTGGAAGGCTTCGAGGAACGGCGTGTCGCGCTCGGCGCGCGCGACGGTCGCGGTCACGTCGTCGGGGACGGCGACGCCGACGCGGTCTGCGAACCCGGCGAAGAACTCGGCCTCGGTCTCGGGCGGGACGCTCCGCCGGTCGAACGTCACGGTGGCCTCGCTCGGGACGCGGTTCGTCGCCTCGCCGCCCCGAATCTTGGTGGCGACGAGCGTCGGCGGCCCCAGTTCGTCGTGTCTGCTCGGCCCGCGCTCGGCGTCGTAGGCGTCGATGGCGTCGAGGACGGGCGCGGCGGCCCGAATCGCGTTCACGCCCTCGTTCGGTTGGGCGGCGTGCGCGCCCTCGCCGTCGAGTTCGACGGTGCCCTGGAAGCGGCCGCGGGCGCTCGTGCAGGCGTTCAGGCTCGTGGGTTCGCCGACGATGTATCCGTCCACGTCGTCGAGTTCGAGGGCGTGCGCGCCGGTGGAGTCCGTCTCCTCGTCGGGCGTGACCGCGAGCGTCACCCGGCCCGAGTCGGGCTGGACGCGGTCGAACGCCGCGACCAATGCGGCGAGCGGCCCTTTCGCGTCGCACGACCCCCGTCCGTGGAGGGTGTCGCCGTCGCGATTGGCGGGAACGTGCGGCGGCACGGTGTCGATGTGGGTGTTCAGGACGACGTGCGGCCGGCCCGACCCCCGGGAGGCGAGCACGTTCCCGGCGTCGTCCACCGCGGGGTCGTGGTCGACGAGTTCGTCCAGGAGGAGGTCGCGCATCGCGTCCACGCTCTCGTGGGAGGGCGTGCGAACCGCGCGTTCGAGGAAGTCGATAGGTGTCACGTGTCCACCTGTCGGGCGGGCGTCGCGTCGGCCTCGCCGTCCCCGACGACGGTCGTGGGGCCGTGGAGCACGGCGGTGTCGCCGTCCAGTTCGATGGTGAGCGTGCCGCCGGGCGGGGAGACGCTGACGGTTGCGTTCTCGGGGACGCGGCCCTCGCGGGCGGCGACGACCGCGACCGCGACCGCGCCCGTGCCGCAGGACTGGGTTTCGCCCTCGACGCCGCGCTCGAACGTCCGCTGGCGGAATCCCGTCTCGGTTTCCTCCGCGAACGTCGCGTTCGCGCCCTCGGGGAAGCGGTCGTGGTGGCGAATCGGGGGCGCGTCCGCGGCGATGTCGATGGCGTCCACGTCGTCCACGAACGCGACGGCGTGCGGGACGCCGGTGTTCACGGCGGTGACGGTGTAGCCCGCGATGTCCTCGCGAACCAGCGGGCTGTCGCCAGTAACGGGGACGGCCGCGGGGTCGAACGCGGGCGCGCCCATCTCGACGGCCACGTCGTCGCCGTCCACGACGGTGCGGCGGGTGCCGGCCTGGGTGTCGAGCATCACCTCGTCGGCGTCGGTGCGCGCGGCGACCCAGCGCGCGGCGCAGCGCGCGCCGTTCCCGCACATCGCGGCCGTACCGCCGTCCGGCTGGACGAGCGTCATCACCGCGCGCGGCGGGCGGGTGGCGTCGTTTATCGCGAGGAAGAGCACGCCGTCGATGCCGAGGTCGGCGCACAGCGACGCCGCGAACGCGCTGCGGTCGGGGACGTGGTGTGCGTTCGCGTCGACGATGGCGAAGTCGTTGCTGGTGCCGTGGTAGAGGTCGTAGGGAATCATGCTTCGTGAGTGGTGAGGTCGGCGAGGGTCTCGCGCCGACGGACGAGGCGTTCGTCGTCGCCGGCCAGCGCGACGACCGCGGGCCGGGGTCGGGAGTTGTACGTGCTCGCCATCTCGACGCCGTACGCGCCGGCGTTCCCGACGGCGAGCAGGTCGCCGCGCTCGACGCGCGGAATGTCGCGGCCCTCGGCGAGCACGTCGGCGCTCTCGCAGACGGGGCCGACCACGGAGGTCGGTACAGGAACGCGGTCGGCGGCGTCGGGCGCGAGGCTGCGGACGGCGTGGTAGGCGTCGTAGAGCGCGGGTCGAATCAGCGTCGTCATCCCGGCGTCCACGCCGGCGAGCAGGTCGCCGTCGGTCTCCTTCGTGGTGTTGACGGTGGCGAGGAGGACGCCGGCGTCCGCGACGAGGTAGCGGCCGGGTTCGATGGCGAGCTCGACGTCGAGGCCGGCGAGGGCGTCCCGTGTCGCGGTCGCGACGGCGTCGAGGTCGAGCGGGGGTTCGGACTCGCGGTAGGGGACGCCGAACCCGCCGCCCACGTCCACGCGGTCGAGCGCGACGGGGCTCTCGGCGACGAGTTCGGCGAGCGTCTCGACGACGGTGCGGTGGTCGTCGCGGTCGCTCGCGGTCAGGAGGCCGCTTCCCGTGTGGGCGTGGAGGCCGCGCACGTCGAACCCGCGGTCGTCGGCGTCCGCGAGGACGCCGTGCACGCGGTCGCGGGGGACGCCGAACTTGGCGTCCGCGCCGGTGGCGACTTCGGCGGAGTGGCCCGCGCCGACGCCGGGGTGGACGCGCACCAGCACGCGGCCCGTGAAGCCGCGCGATTCGAGGCGGTCGAGCGTGTCCGCGGAGCCCACGGTGACCGTGGCGTCCGTACCGGCGAGGCGATCGCCCGCGTAGTCGAGGTCGCGCGCCGGCGGATTGACGGGCGTGTAGTGAACGTCCTCCGGGGCGAAGCCGGCGTCGAGCGCGCGCTTCAGTTCGCCGGCGCTCGCGCACTCCGCGCCCGCCCCCGCCTCGCGGAGCGTGTCGAGGACGTGGCGGCCGGCGTTCGCCTTCACGGCGTACAGCACGTCCGCGTCCGGGAACGCCCCCGTGAGCCGCCGGTAGTTCTCGCGGACGCGGTCGTGGTCGTGGACGTAGAGCGGCGTGCCGTACTCGTCGGCGAGCCGGCGGAGCCGGGTGTCCGACCAGTCCGCGAGCCGGCGGACGCTCACCGGAGTTCGTCCTCCCGCTGGCTGGCCTCCAGCGTCTCGTTCTCCAGTTCGGTCGCGACGACGGCGGGCTTGTACGCCGCGCCCGGGATGAGGTCGTTGTCGCTCACCGAGGACTCCACGAACCGCGCGAACGCCCGTCGCTCCGGCGGGAGTTCGCCGTACAGCACCTCGTCCTCCACGAGGTCGTAGACCGGGATTCGGGGGGAGAGCAGGGTGTTCTCGCCGACGACGGAGTTCTCGCCGACGACGAACCCGGATGTGACGCGACAGCCCGCGCCGAGGCTGACGCCGTCCTCGACGACGACGGGCGCGCTCTCGACGGGTTCGAGGACGCCGCCGATGAGCGTGTTCGCGCCGAGCTTCACGTCGCTCCCGATTTGCGCGCAGGAGCCGACGGTGTCCGAGGAGTCGACGAGCGTGCCGTCGCCGACGTACGCGCCGATGTTCACGAACGAGGGCGACATCATGATGGCGTTCGCGCCGACGTGCGCGCCGCGGCGGATGACGGTACCATCAGGGGTGTTCCGGGTGCCGCGGTCGCCGAGGTCGGCGGTGTCGCGGAGCGGGAGCACGTCGTGGTAGGTGACGCCGCCGTACTCGCGGGCCTCGGTCGCGCGCAGGCCGAAGTTCAGGAGGATTCCCTGCTTCACCCACTCGTTCGCCTCCCACGACCCATCGGTCTTCTCGGCGGCCCGAACCTCGCCGGCTTCGAGCGCGTCGAGGAAGGCGTCGAGCGTCTCCTCGGCCTCACCGAAGGACGCGTCGTCGGTCTGGTGGCGCTGCCACAGGTCGGAAATCTCTGTTTCGAGTGTCATAGGTCGGCTGCGATGTCGGAGAATCGGTAGTAGGCTGGTTCCGCGTTCTGTACGAAGCGGGCGGCGTCGAGCGCGCCGGCGGCGAACACGCCGCGGTCGCCCGCGCGGTGCGTGAGCGAGAGCGACTCGTCGTTGCCGGCGAGCAGGAGTTCGTGTTCGCCCGTGATGTCGCCCGCGCGGCGGGCGTGCACGCCGATTTCGCCGGGCTGTCGGGGCGCGTCGCCCTCGCGGCCGTGCACGCGCTCGCCGGCGTCCTCGCGCTCGGACTCGACGGCGTCGAGGATGCGCTTCGCGGTGCCGCTGGGGGCGTCTCGCTTCCCGTTGTGGTGGGTTTCGGTGAGTTCCACGTCGTACTCGGGGAGCGCCGCGACGGCCGTGCGGGCGACGGAGAGGAGCGCCTGCACGCCCCGGGAGAAGTTCGCGCCGCGCACGACCGGAATCGCGTCGGCGGCGTCCCGGAGCGCGGCCTCGTCGGCCTCGCTGAATCCGGTGGTGCCGGTGACGATTGGAACGCCCGCGTCCGCCGCCGTCTCGACGTACTCGACCGCCGCGTCGGGGACGGTGAAGTCCACGACGGCGTCCGGGTCGTGTTCGGCGAGCGCGTCCGCGAACTCCGCGGGCGCGACGACGGGCGCGTCGGTGTCGGCGTCGTCGGGCGTGCGGGAGACGGCGAACGCCACCTCGACCTGGCGGTCGCGGGCGGCGGCGAGGACTTCGCGGCCCATGCGGCCGGTCGCGCCGGTGACGCCGACTCTCATAGCTCGGCGAGGACGGATTCGAGTCGGTCGATGGTCTCCTCGCTCGCGGGGGAGAGCGGGTCGCGGAAGGTCGCGGTGCCGTGGCCGCGGAGTTCGAGTGCGTGCTTTACGGGCACAGGGTTGGTCTCCGCGAACAGCGCGCGGAAGAGCGGGCCGAGTTCGTGGTGCACGTCGCGGGCGGCCGCGTACTCGTCGTCGCGGGCGCGCTCGACCATCTCGACGACGCGCTCGGGTTCGACGTTCGCGGCGACGCTGATGACGCCAGTGCCGCCGGCGGCCATCGTCGGGAGCGTCATGGCGTCGTCGCCGGAGAGCACGTCGAACGCCTCGTCTCGGGTGCGTTCGGCGACTTCGCCGATGCGGCCGAGGTCGCCGCTCGCGGCCTTGTACCCGACGATGTTCTCGTGTTCCGCGAGCGACACCGCGGTCTCCACGGCGATGTTTCGCCCGGTGCGCCCGGGGACGTTGTAGATGATCTGGGGGATGTCGACTTCGTCCGCGATGCGTCGGTAGTGCGCCTCCATGCCCGCGGGTTCGGGGCGGTTGTAGTACGGCGAGATGAGGAGGAGGGCGTCCGCGCCCGCGTCGGCCGCGCGCCGGGAGAGCGAGACGGCTTCGTGGGTCGCGTTACTCCCCGCGCCCGCGATGACGGGCACATCCACCGCGTCGACGACGGTCTCGATGACGTCGATGTGTTCGTCGTGCGTGAGCGTCGCGGACTCGCCCGTCGAGCCGACGGGAACGAGGCCGTCGACGCCCGCGTCCGCGAGTCGGCGGGCGTCCGCCGCGAGTTGGTCGTGGTCGATACTGCCGTCCGCGTCGAAGGGCGTCACCATCGCCGGGAAGACGCCGGATGTGAGGGTTCGTGTCATGTGTCTCGGGAGTCTGTGGTTGGAGCGTGGTTCAGGTCGGGAACGGCCCGGCACGAAATGTCAGTCCGCGCGGAGCCACTACTGCGCGCGTTTGCGTTTCGTACCCGAGGAGAAGACGACGCCGGCGCTCCCCGCCGCGGACGACCGAGTGGAGCGCGCCTGGCACATACTCCACGTTGGGAGAGCGCGTCGTAAAGCGTTGTCGCCGTGCGCAACCTCTGCCGTCCGCGGAACGCTGCCGCCCAGGTTTATGTGAACCGCGGCCCGACGGTGACGTGAATGCTCGTTCTCGGAGACGCACACGCGAACACACCCGACCGCCGGACGGCCCTCCTCGCCGCGTACCGCGCGAGCGACGCGGACGTGGCGCTCCAGGCCGGCGACATCTTCTACTACCGCCTCCCGATACCGACCTACTTCATCGCCGGAAACAACGAGGACTTCGACGTCATCGACGCGCTCCGCCACGGCCGCATCGAGAGCGACCGCGTGAAGAACGCCCGCCTGCTCGCGAGCGACGCCGCGGACGTGCAGGGACTCCGCGTCGCCGGGCTCTCGGGGAACTACGCGCCCTCCCGGTACAACTACGCGCGCCGCGACCTCCGCGACGACCGCCGCCGTCACTTCGTCCGCGAGGACGTGGCGGCCGCGAAGGAACTGGAGGACGTGGACGTCCTGTTGACGCACGAAGCCCCGCACGGCACGCCCGTCGAGGAGGACTACGAGGTCGGCTGTCAGTACATCGACGAACTGCTCGACGCGCTCGAACCCGACCTCTGCCTCGTCGGCCACCACCACCAGCACACGAAATCGACGTACGGTTCGACGCGGGTCGTCACGCTCGCGCCCGCCTGGGAGTCTTACTACGACCTCGACCCCGACACGCTCTCCCTCACTCGGTTCGAGACGCCGGACGCGTAGTTTTTAGGACTGGACGGCACAGACCCGGTATGACGGACATCCACGCCGACCAGCGCGTCGCCGTGCTGGCGGACGCGCAGAACCTCTATCACTCCGCGCACAGCCGGTACTCGCGGAACGTCGACTACGCCAGCCTCCTCTCCGAAGCCGTGCAGAACCGCCGGCTCACGCGCGCCATCGCGTACGTCATCCGCGCCGACAGCCCGAACGAGGAGTCGTTCTTCGAGGCGCTCGTCGACATCGGGTTCGAGACGAAAATCAAGGACATCAAGACGTTCGGCGACGGGTCGAAGAAGGCCGACTGGGACGTGGGGATGAGCCTCGACGCCGTCACGCTCGCCGACCACGTGGACACCGTCGTGCTCTGCACGGGCGACGGCGACTTCTCTCGATTGTGCAGTCACCTCCGCCACGAGGGCGTCCGCATCGAAGTGATGGGGTTCGCGTCCAGCACGGCGGACGAACTCAAGGAGAGCGCGGACACCTTCGTCGACCTCGGCGACCGCGAGGACACATTCCTGCTCTAGACGGAGCGCCCGCCCTCGCTCGTGCCCATGAGGAGGCTGCCGGCCGCGAGGAGCATGGTGGAGAGCGCGGCGATGCCGAGCGAGACAGCGCCGCCGTTCCAGTTGATGCCGGTCCAGAGGATGAGGACGGTTCCGACCGCGAGGAGCGCGCCGCCGGAGAGGACTTTCTGGTTTGCCATCTTACCCTCGGGTTCTCCCGCGGGCCATATAAGCCATTCTCCATCGGTTCGACGGGGTTTTGCGGGTCGCGGCCCCTGGACGGGTATGGACGAGTTCGCGGTATTGCGGCGGATGGCGGTCTACCAGTTCGGTCGCGGAGCGGACGACGCGCTGTTCCCGGACGGCGAGGAGTTCCACGTGGAGCGCTCGGCGTCCGGACGGCCGCGCCAGGTCGTGAGCGACGACGGCCGCCTCGTCTCCGTCGGGATGGACGGCCGGTTCACGCTCGGCCTCGCGGGCGGCCGCCGGCTCTACGACGCCATCGACGGCTACCGCGTCACCGTCGGCGACGAGAGCGAGCCGTTCGTCCGCGACGGCCGGAACGTCTTCGCGAAGTTCGTCGCCGACGCGGACGACGCAATCCGGCCCGAGGACGAGGTCGTCGTCGAACACGAACGCGGCGAGGTCATCGCCGTCGGCCGCGCGGAACTCGACGCGCAGGGCATGCTGGACTTCGACTCCGGTATGGCCGTGAAAGTCAGAGAGGGCGCGAGCGACGGCGACTGAGCGGCCGCGGGGAGGTACGTGAGGGCGCAGGTGGCGGGAGAGTGGGCGCGTGTTCTGCGGTTCGACCCGCCATGTTTTTTGCCGCGCGGCGTAACTCTCCGGGTATGTTTGGAGGAGGCGGCGGGATGAATCCGCGTAAGATGAAGCAGATGATGGAACAGATGGGGATCGACGTGGACGAACTCGACGCCACGGAGGTCGTAATTCGGCTCGAAGACGGATCCGAGCTCGTGTTCGACGACGCGGACGTGACGCGGATGGACGCGCGCGGCCAGGAGACCTACCAGGTCATCGGCGAACCCGAGGAGCGCGAGAGCACCGCGGGCGAAGTCGAAGCCGGCGAAACGGACGGCGAGTCCGGCGGGATTCCCGAGGACGACGTGGAACTCGTCGCGGCGCGCGCGGGCGTGAGCGCCGAGGAAGCGCGCGAGGCGCTCGAAGCGACCGGCGGCGACCTCGCGGCCGCTATCGACCGCGTAGAGTGATACTGGTCGTTCGAGGCGACCGCGAGTTCCTCTGCGAACCCGGGGAGGAAGTCCACACGGACCTCGGCGTCATCAATCTCCCCGAGGACGTGGAACCCGGTGACACCGTCGAGACGCACCTCGGCGAGGAGTTCCGGGTGCGCGCCCTGCGCGGCCCCGACCTCTTCGACCACCTCGAACGCACGGGCGCGCCGATGATGCCGAAGGACATCGGCCTCGTCGTCGGCCACACGGGCGCGGCGCGCGGCGACC
The DNA here is from genome assembly GCF_020614395.1 of Salarchaeum japonicum. NCBI lineage: Archaea > Methanobacteriati > Methanobacteriota > Halobacteria > Halobacteriales > Halobacteriaceae > Salarchaeum > Salarchaeum japonicum. Next base: position 1,712,058 of record NZ_CP085324.1, read on the forward strand.
GCGTGCTCGACGCCGGCACGGGCACGGGCGTCTTGGCGGCCTACCTCGGCCGCCTCGGCGCGACCGTCACCACGTTCGAGCGGAAGCCGGAGTTCGCCGAGGTCGCCCGCGAGAACATGGAACTCGCGGACGTAGCCGACACCGTGGACGTTCGAACCGGCGACCTCACCGACGAACTCGACGACCTCGGCGAGTTCGACCTCGTCACCCTCGACACCCCGAACGCGCCCGAACTCGTCGAACGAATCCCCGACCACCTCGCCGGCGGCGGGTTCCTCGCCGTCTACTCGCCATTCGTCGAGAACGCCCGCGAGTCCGAACTCGCCGCCCGCGACGCCGGCCTCGTGGAAGTCGAAACCCGCGAGACCATCCAGCGCTACATGGACTTCGACGACCGCGGCAGCCGCCCAAGCACGGGCGGCGTCGGCCACACCGGCTACCTCCTGTTCGCCCGGAAAGAGTAGGACTCCGGTATCAATAGACGTTCGCGCGGACGAGCGGCTCGGAGCGCCCGGTAGTCCGCGCGATTCGCTCGCGGCTTCGCCGCGAGTCTTTTTCGTCCAGGTTTTTCCTCCGAGCGGTTTGGTTCGAGAGGGCCTCGCTCTCTCGTCATCACGAAAGAGCGCAAAGCGCTCTTTCGAATGACGCCAGCGGCGAATCCGAGGTGGAAAAACGTGGGTTCTAGATGATGGTGCCGTGTTTCTTATCGGGGATGTCCTTCTCGACGGTTTCGTAGAAGTCGAAGCGGTTGGTGAGTTCGTCGCGGAGCGTGCTCGGTGGGACGATGTCGTCGATGACCACGTCGCTCGCCATGCGGTGGACATCGATGTCTTCTCTGTACTCCTCGCGGAGTTCCTGTTCGCGCCGTTTGCGTTCTTCGGGGTCGTCGATGTCGTTGAGTTTGTTGGCGTAGACGGCGTTGATGGCGGCTTCGGGGCCCATGATGGCGATTTCGCCGGAGGGGAGGGCGATGGTGGATTCGGGGTCGTAGGCGGGGCCGCTCATGGCGTAGATGCCCGCGCCGTAGGCCTTCCGGACGACGACGCACTGCTTGGGGACGGTGGCGGCGGAGGTGGCGTAAATCATCTTCTTGCCCTTCTCCAGGATGGCGTCCTTCTCGACGCCGGAGCCGGCCATGAACCCGGGAGTGTCGGCGAGGTAGAGGAGGGGGATGTTGTAGGCGTCACAGGTCCAGACGAACTCGGCGGCCTTCTCGGCGGCGTCCGGGAAGATCGCGCCCGCGCGCTCGTCGGGCTGGTTCGCGACGATGCCGACGGGACGGCCGTCAACGCGCCCGAATCCGGTGAGGATTTCCTTCCCGTAGGACGCCTTGAGTTCGAAGAAGCTCCCCGAATCGACGACGCGCTCGATGACGTCGTGCATGTCGTAGGCGCGGTTCGGGGCGTCGGGGATGACCGCGTCGATGCCCTTCGGGGACTTCGCGGGCGGTGTGCCGTCCGTCTGCGGGGGTTTCTCGTCGCTGTTGTTCGGGAGGTAGCTCGTGAGTTGCGCGACGAGTTCGCGGGCGTGCTCCTCGTCGGTGGCGACGAGGTCGGCGCTCCCGGACTCCTCGGCGTGCATGCGCGCGCCGCCGAGTTCCTGCATGTCGATGTCTTCGCCGGTCACCATCTGCACCATCCGCGGGCTGGCGATGGCCATCGCGCTCATCCCTTCGACCATCACGGTGAAGTCCGCGAACACGGGCGTGTAGGCCGCACCGGCGATACACGGCCCGTACAGCACGCATATCTGGGGGACGCGGCCCGACAGCTGGGAGTGGTTGTAGTAGTACTTCCCGATGCCCTCGCGGTTCGCGAAGAACCCGGACTGCTGGTCGATGCGCCCACCGGAGGAGTCCATCAGGTAGAGCACGGGCTTCCCGGTCTTGAGCGCGCGCTGCTGCATCCGGAGGAACTTCTCCACGCCCTTCTCCGCCATCGACCCCGCCTTCACGGTGAAGTCGTTCGCCATGAAGTGGAGGTCGCGGCCCTCGAACTCGGCCGCGCCCGTGATGAGCCCGTCCGCGGGGAGCTGGTCGTCGGAGTCCCACTCGGCGAACCGGCCGTCCTCGAACTTCAGTCCATCTTCACCGAACCAGAGGTCGAGGCGGTCGCGGACGAACAGTTTCCCCTGCTCGGAGAGGCGTTCTTTGTACTTCTCGGGGCCGCCGTCGAGGATTTCCTCGATTTCGTCCCACAGGTCGTCCTCGCGCTCGGTGGGTTCGTACTCCTGTTCTGGTTCCGACTCGTCGGGCCCGTCGCGGGTCGCGGCGGGCGCGTCGCTCTCCCCGACGAAGACCTCGACGTCGTCCCGGTAGTGTTCGGCGAGCGCGGCGGCCACCGCCTCCGCCTCCTCGGCGGTAGCGTTTGCACCGATGCGAACCTTCATACTGGCCCGTTCGGCGAACCGGCTTGAAACAGTTTCCCCTTACGCGCCCCGGCGTTCGACGTGCGAGACGACTTGGTCGGCGAACCAGGAGAGCGCGCGTTCGTCGTCCGCGTCGAACTCGCGGGTGTCGGCGTCCAGCACGCACACCATCCCGAGCCGGTGGCCGTCAGAGGTGGTGAGGGGCGCGCCGGCGTACGCCGCGGGGTCGAACCCGTCGAGGGGGTTGTTGGGGAAGCGAACGTCCCGGGAGAGGTCGGGGATGCAGACGGGAGCGTCGGCGAGCAGGCCGTGCGCGCAGACCGCGTCGGCGCGCGGGATGTCGGCGAAGTCCGCGCCGGCGACGCTGAGGAAGCGCTCGGTGTCGGCGTCGAGCACGCCGACGAACCCCACGTCGGCGTCGAGCGATTCGCGGACGGCGGTGGCGAGCGCGTCGAGGTGCGCGGAGAGCGTTGGCCGGGAGAAGTCGTAGCGGGCGAGCGCGCGGAGGCGCTCGGACTCGGCGACGGGAACCGGGTACGGACGGGGTGTGTGACCGGCGGCGTCGTGGAGCGCGGCCGCGAGGCGCGCGTACCGGTCGGGGCGGTCGGCGTCCACGACGGCGGTCGCGCTGGCGGGTTCGACGCCGTAGCCGACGACGGGCGCGGACGCGTCGCTCGCGGCGCGGTCACCGGTGGCGACCGCGTCCGGGGCGTCCTCGACGAGCGTGAACGCGGCGTTCCGGGAGAGCCACGCGCGCGCGTCCTCGTGGAGCGCGGCCGCTCGAACGCGCGTCGTCGGAGATGGAGATGAGATATCGGGTCTTCGGCGGGGTCGCTAAAGAAAATACCGGCCTACAGGGACTGCACGCGCGAGACGTACTCGTCGTTCCCGACGAACACGGGCGTGCGCTGGTGGAGTTCCGTGCAGGGCGCGTCGAGGAGGCTCCGCTCGCCGTCGGTGGACGCGCCGCCCGCGGCTTCGACGACGTACGCGATGGGCGCGCCCTCGAAGAGGAGGCGGAGTTTGCCCTCGGGGCGGTCGCGGAGGCCCGGGTAGCCGAAGACGCCGCCGTACGTGAGCACCTGGCTCACGTCGGCTATCATCGCGCCGCCGTACCGGAGTTTCAGTTCGCCCTCGACCTCGCGGACGAACGCCTCGAACTCCGGCGTCCAGTCGGGGACGCGGCCGCCGAACCCGTACACCGTCGGGTCGTCGGGGAGTTCGACGGGCCCCACGTCGCGCGGCGTCCCGTCCTCCACGACGTACTCGGTCGCCTCGCCGCCCTCGGCGACCACCATCGTCGTGATGGGGCCGTAGAGCACGAACCCGGCCGCGACGAGGTCGGTGCCGGGCGCGGGGAGCGGCGCGTCGTACACGCCGACGACGGTTCCCATCGGATTGTTCGACTTGAGGTTCGAGGAGCCGTCGAGCGGGTCGACCGCGACGGAGACGCCGTCGCCGGCGTCCACCACGCCGTCGCGTTCCTCGCTCGCGTACGCGCCGACGGCGTCGAGAGCGGTGAGGCGTTCTTCGAGCAACTCGTCCGCCCACACGTCCGCCGCGAGCTGGGTCTCCCCGCTCGCGTTCTCCGCGTCGGTCTTCCGGCGGCGACCCGGGAGGCCCGCGCGGATGTCGGGCGCGGCCGCCGCGACCGTCTCGAAGACCTCGTGCATCAGAGGTAGTCGAGCGCGTCCTCGACGCTCGCTTCCTCGAAGATGACGGCTTCGAGCGCGTCCAGCATCTCGCGGGGGTTCTCGCGCTGGAAGACGTTCCGCCCGACCGCGAGCCCGACGGCACCGGCGTCGATGGCGTCGGAGACGGTGGTGAGGAAGTCCTCGTCGCTCGTCTTCGAGCCGCCGGACATCACGACCTTCGTCGGGCCGGCGGCCTCGACGGCGTGCTCCATCGCTTCCTTGCTCCCGGGGTACTTGACCTTCGCCACGTCAGCGCCGAGTTCGAGCGCCTGGCGCGCCGCGTACGCGATGGTGCCCGGCGACGTGTCGTTCTTCAGGCCCTGGCCGCGCGGGTACGACCACATCACGACGGGGAGGTCGTGTTCGCGCGCCGTCTCCTGGGCGTCTCGGAACTCCTCGGCCATCTCGATTTCGTTGTTCGACCCGCCGTACAGCGTGAAACCGACGGAGGACGCGCCGAGTTCGGCGGCGTAGTCCACGCTGCAGTTCACGGCGGAGTCGGGTTCGCCCATCCAGAGGTTCGACGTGCCGTTGAGCTTCAGGAGGAGGTTCACGTCGTCGTACTGGTCGGCGTAGGCCTCCGCGACGCCCTTCTGCACCGCGAACCCCGTAACGGCGTCGTGGGTCGCCACGTCCCAGACCGTCTCGGGGTCCATCGTTTCGGGAACGTCCTCGAAGTCCACGGGGCCGTGTTCGAGGCCGTGGTCGTACGCGAGGATGAGCACTTTGCCGTCACGCGAGAGGGGAGTGTCGTCGAACGGTCGCATACGCGACTGTCCGGCGCGCCCGACTATAAAACCAGTCAAGACGCGTCGGAGTCCGCTACCTTTAGGCACGACTCGCGTCGAGAACGCGGTATGCGTGGATTCGACGAGATAGAGACCGTCGGCGTGGTCGGCGCGGGAACGATGGGGAGCGGTATCGCGCAGGTCGCGGCGACCCACGGCTACGACGTGGTGATGCGGGACGTGGAGGAGGAGTTCGTGGAGTCCGGCTTCGACACCATCCGGGACAGCCTCGCGCGGTTCGTGAAGAAGGAGAAACTCACCGAGGACGAGAGCGACGGAATCGTGGAGCGCATCACGGGAACGACGGCGCTCTCCGACCTCGCGGACGCCGACCTCGTGGTCGAGGCCGCGGTGGAGAACATGGACGTCAAGCAGGACATCTTCGCCGACCTCGACGCGACCGTGGACGAGGACGTGGTGCTCGCGACGAACACCAGCACGCTCTCCATCACCACCATCGCGTCCGCGACCGACCGCCCGAGCCAGGTGGTCGGCCTGCACTTCATGAACCCCGTGCCAGTGATGACGGGCGTCGAGGTCGTCGCGGGCGAGAAGACCGACGACGACGTGACCGCGCTGGCGCACGAGTTCGCGGAGTCCCTGGAGAAGGAGACCTGGGAGTCCGACGACAAGCCCGGATTCGTCTCGAACCGCATCCTGATGCCGTGGATAAACGAGGGCGTCCGCGCGTTCGACGAGGGCGTCGCCACGAAGGAGGACATCGACACGGGCATGAAACTCGGCACGAACGTCCCGATGGGTCCGCTGGAACTCGCCGACCACATCGGCCTCGACGTCTGCCTCGACGCCACCCAAACCCTCCACGAGGAACTCGGCGACCGCTACAAGCCCGCCTACCTCCTCAAGCGCAAGGTGGACGCGGGCGACCTCGGGAAGAAGACCGGCAAGGGGTTCTACGAGTACGACTAGGTTTTTCGGCGTCGAGCGACGATACCGCGTATGGAGAACACGGCCTCCGTCCTCACGACCGCGGTCGCCGTCGCGTGCTTCGCGTTCGGCCTCTACGCCTACCTCGTGCTCGGCTGGCGGTTCGGCGGCGACGGGAACACGGCGGGAACAGTCATCGGCGCGGCGGTCGCGGTCGGCGCGGTCGCGCTCACCCTGCTACGGCGATAGGCGTCGCCGACGAGTATCAGTACGTGTAGGGGTTGTCGGCGATTTCGTCCCGGAGCTGGTCGATGTCGTCGCGGCGGACGCCGTCGCTGAACCGCTGGAGGAGCGAGAACACTTCCGTCTTCGAGACCTTCGCGTCGCCGGTGCGGAGCACGTCTCGGGGGCGTTCGCGGAGTTCGCGCATCGTCCCGACCGCGAGCAGGTAGGGGATGGCCCACGCGGCGAGCGTGTTCCCGTACTTGAGCGGGAGGTGTTCGAGGTAGGTCTGCGCGCCGTCCGCGTAGCCGTCCGCGTGCCCGACGAGGCGTTCGATGACGGCCGCGACCTCGGCCTCGTTCGCGGGGTCGTTCACGGCGTCCTGGTCGATTCCGGCTTCCGCGAGCCACTCCGCGGGGAGGTAGACGTTGTCCTCGCTCTCGTAGTCGTCCCGGACGTCCTTCGCGACGTTCACGAGCTGGAGGAGGAGCGCGAAGTCCTCGGCGTTCTCGCGGAGCACGCGTTCGCGCTCGGGGGACGTGTGGCGGACGAGGAGGTTCGTCACGAGGTCGCCGACGGTGCCGGCGGCGTACCAGCAGTACTCTTCGAGTTCCTCGACGGAGTGGATGCGGAGGCCGCCGGTGCCGGCGTGGCGCGCGACGAACTCCGCCATCCCCTCGACGAGTTCGCGGACGGGCGGCAGCATCGCCTCGCGGTCGCTCGCGGGGAGGCTCTCGAACGCGGCGGCGGCGCGGTCGGCGTTCGCGACCACGTCCCAGTCCGCGTTCCGGTCGTCGGGAATCCAGGGATGGACGGCGACCGCGAAGTCCGCGACGGTCGTGTCGCTCTCGGGGTCGAGCGCGTCGGCGTACGTCCGCAGAACCGCGGCCTTCTCGCTCGCGGGGATGTGTCCCGCGTCCTCCACGGTGTCCGCGACCCGACAGAGGAGGTAGCCGACGCAGATTCGGGACGCCATCGGCTCCTCCAGTACGTCGACGGTGATGGCGAAGGTTCTCGAAACACCGTCGACTGCGTCGAAACACCACGCCACGTCGGCGGTTCGGCCGCTCGCACGCTCGCGCATTACCCCCATAGACGGGCCGCACGACCGAAAAGCCACCGGGCGAGACCCGCGAACGGAACCCCTAAGGATTGACACTCGAAGCCTAGCGTATGGATTTCAGCCCGAGCGCGGAACAACAGCAGATTCGGGAGATGGTCGCGGAGTTCGTGGACGAGGAAGTGAAACCGCGCGCGGCGGAGATAGACGAGACCGACGAGGTTCCCTGGGACCTCATCGAGGAGATGGGCGAACTCGGCCTGATGGGGATGCCGTTCCCCGAGGAGTACGACGGCGCGGGCCTCGACTACCACTCGTACGCGCTCGCGCTGGAGGAAATCGCGCGAGGGAGCGGCGGTCTCGGCACCGTGGTCGCGGCGCACACGAGCCTCGCGGGGAACGTCGTCTACCACTACGGCGACGACGACCAGGTCGAAGCGTACCTGCCGGCGATGAACCGCGGGGAGGACATCGGCGCGTTCGCGCTCTCCGAACCCGGCGCGGGGAGCGACGTGCCCGCGATGCAGACCACCGCCGAGAAGGAGGGCGACGAGTACGTAGTGAACGGCGGGAAGCTCTGGATATCGAACGGCTCCGTGGCGGACACCGTGACGCTGTTCGCGAAGACCGGCGACGAGGAGATTTCGACGTTCGTCGTCCGGCCCGAGGCGGACGACGGCTTCATCGTCGAGGGCACGGAGGACAAACTCGGCGACAAGGGCTGTCCGACCGCCGAACTCCGGTTCGACGACATGCGCCTCCCCGAAGACCGCCTGCTCGGCGAGGAAGGCGACGGGTTCCGGCACGCGCTCGAAACCCTGAACGGCGGCCGCATCACCATCGCCGCGCGCTCCATCGGCATCGCGCGCGCCGCCCTCGAAGACTCGCTCGCGTACGCCCAAGACCGCGAGCAGTTCGACCAGCCCATCAGCGAGTTCCAGGCCATCCAGCACAAACTCGCGGACATGGACACGAAAGTCGAGTCCGCCCGGATGCTCATGCACAAGGCCGCGGACAAGAAAATCCGGGGCGAAGACTACATCAAGGACGCCGCACAGGCGAAACTCTACGCGAGCGAAATATCTCGTGAAGTGGCGAACGAAGCCATCCAGATCCACGGCGGCTACGGCTACACCAAGGACTTCGACGTGGAGCGCTACTACCGCGACGCCAAACTCAACGAAATCTACGAGGGCACGAGCGAAATCCTCCGGAACACGATTGCACGGCGGATGCTGAAGTAGTGGCGTTCCTGGCGGACACGAAAAGGGCGACGAGCGCCCCGGCGCGAGGAGGGCTTTCCGGAACACGATTGTGCGGCGGCTGCAGTAGACGGAGCGGCGCGGTGCTGTGCGGTGGTGGGGCATTGAAAGGGGCGAGCGAGCGAAGCGAGCGCGGGGCGTTCGACCAAAACACCCGTAATCGTTCGGGGAGTGGTCGGGGTATGACCGACACCGCCGAGGCGAACGGCATCACCGCCCGGTACTACGAGACCGACGAGGAGCGCGTCCTCGAATTCGAGAAGGACGGCCACACGGCCGCCATCGCCCAGAACATCGAGGGGTACGCGATGCTGAAAGTCCGTCCAACCCCGGAGGGCGACGAACTCGAACGCTACTACGGCTTCGACATGGCGCTCGACCACGCCGCCGAACTCCTCCACGCCGACCCCACCGACCTCCCCGTCCCCGAGCGCGCGGACGACATGGGAATGTGAACGCACCTTTTTTCGCTTCGGGTCGCGCTTCGCGCGACCGCTCAGCCAAAAAATCTGCACCAAAAAACACCGCGAGCGCCGCCGGCGCTCGCGGTTCAAGTCAGTTCCGCACTGCCAGCCGCCGGATACGCAACTCCGCCACCGCGAACCCGTGTTTCGTCAATCGTCGAGTTTCTTCGCCGGTTTCGCGCGGTTTTTACAGGCGGTATCTGTATGATTAGGCATGATAGACCCCCGGGTCGCGGGTGTGGGACTCACTCACTTCGGGTCGCATCCCGCGCGGACGAGTCGTGACCTCTTCGCGGAGGCCGGGTTGGCGGCGCTGGACGACGCCGGCGTCGACCCCGCGGACGTGGAGGGCGTGTTCTACGGGAATTTCATGGGCGAAATCGCCGAACACCAGGGCCACCAGGGGCCGCTGATGGCGGAGGCTATCGGCGTGGACGCCCCGGCGACGCGCTACGAGTCGGCGTGCGCGTCCAGCGGCGCGGCGCTCCGGCAGGCCGTGCAGAACGTCCGGAACGGCGAGGCGGACGTGCTCGTCGTCGGCGGCGCGGAACGCATGACCAACCTCGACACCGCGGAGACGACGGAGGCGCTCGCCATCGCGGCGGACGACCTCTACGAGGTTCGCGCGGGCCTGACGTTCCCGGGCGCGTACGCGCTGATGGCGGCCGCGTACTTCGACGAGTACGGCGGAGAGCGCGAGGATCTCGCGGAAATAGCGGTGAAGAACCACGCGAACGCCGTGGGGAACGAGCACGCGCAGTTCCAGCGCGAAATCACGGTCGAGGACGCGCTGGACGCGCCGATGGTCGCAGACCCGCTCGGACTGTACGACGCCTGCCCCATCACGGACGGCGCGAGCGCCGCGGTGCTCGTGAGCGAGTCCTACGCGGACGAGCACGACCTTGACGCGGGCGTCGCCGTCACCGGGACGGGCCAGGGCGGCGACAAGATGGCGCTCCACGACCGGGACGCGCTCGCGCACACGCCGGCCGCGAGCGACGCCGCCGACGAGGCGTTCGCGGACGCCGGCATCGGCACCGAGGACGTGGACGTGGCGGAGGTGCACGACTGCTTCACCATCGCCGAGGTTCTCGCGCTCGAAGGCATGGGCTTCTTCGACGCTGGCGAGGGCATCCGGGCGGCCGCAGAGGGCGTCACCACCCGGGACGGCGACCTTCCGGTGAACCTCTCCGGCGGCCTGAAGGCGAAGGGACATCCGGTGGGCGCGACGGGCGTCAGCCAGCTCGCGGAGCTCACGAAGCTGCTCCGCGGCGACCACCACAACAGCGAGCACGTCTCCGACGCCCGCGTGGGCGTCGCGCACAACGCCGGCGGCACGGTCGCATCGGCGACTGTTCACGTTCTGGAGATCCAAGAATGAACGACGGACACGACGAGTTCCTCGACGCGCTAGAATCGGGCGACGGCTACTACCTCGAATGCACGGACGGCCACGGGAGCCTGCCGCCGCGCGTGGTCTGCCCGCACTGCGGCGACCGCGACCTCACCGAGACCGCACTCCCCGACACGGGCAGCATCGACTCCTACACGGTGGTTCACGTGCCGACGCCGGCGTTCGCGGACGAAGCGCCGTACGTGACCGCTGTCGCGGACTTCGGGCCGGTGCGGCTGACGGGACGCGTGCTCGCGGACGAAGAATCGGTGGAAATCGGCGACGAGGTGTCGGCGTCGGTCGGCGGCGCGGACGAGTCGCGGTCAGTCGTCTTCGAGCCGCGGTAGTTCGCGCGAGAGCGCGTCGAGGAACACGTCGGGGTGTTCCGCGTGCGGCGTGAGGCGGGCTTCGTTCACGACGACGAGGCGCGTGTCGCCTTCTTCTGCGAGCCGCCGGCCCTCGGTGAGCGTGGTGAGTTCCGCTTCGCGCCCCCAGACGAGCGTGACGGGCGCGTCGAGGGCGGCGAGTTGGCTCCCCAGATCGACGACGGGGTCGAGGTAGCCGCCGAGGAACGACGCGGGCGCGAACCGCGCGTTCGCCTGGTGGCTCGTCCGCCACTGGTAGTCTACGGTCGCGGAATCGACGTTCTGCGGGTGGTAGTAGGCGTCGCGCTGGTCGAAGTACTCGATGCCGGGCTTGGAGGCGAGGAGGTTGAACAGGCCGGTGCCGACGACGGGCGCGCGGACGAGCGCGCGCAACCACGGGCGCTCGACAGTGGTGTCGGCGGCCGGGCAGACGAGGACGAGGCGGTCGAAGTCAGCGGCGTCGGCGGCGATGGCGGCGTGCGCACCCGTGAGCGAGGACGCGAGGCAAACCGCGTCCGTGGTCTGGTCGCGCGCGAAGTCGCGGACGAACGACTCGTAGAGGTCGGTCGTGTACGCGACGGCGGGCCGGTCGCTCCGCCCGAACCCGGGGAGGTCGGGCGCGAGCACGTGGTACTCCTCGGCGAGCCGGTTCGCGATGCCGCGGAACTCGCGAGTGCTCGCAGCCGCGTGAATCCCGTGGAGGAGGAGCACGTCGGGGTCGCTCGGGTCGCCGCGTTCGGTGTACGCGATGTCGAACCCGCGCCAGCGGTACGTGCGCTGGTCGCCGTCCAGGCCGGGGTGGAGGGTACCGGCGCGCGCGGTGAGCAGTCGGTTCACGGCCGCCGTGCCGGCGAGACCGCCGGCCGCGCCGGCGAGGAGTCTGCGGAGACGCATACGGAAAACGGGGGTCGCGAGTCGCTTAGTCGTTGTGTCGGACGGCGTCCCGGAACGGTTCGAGCACGTCGTCCGCGACCGAGTACGGGTCGGTCTCCCGTCGGACGACGCGCTCCACGAGGTCGTCCATGCCGCCGCGCCGCTCGACTTCGTCCTCCACGAGCGCGCCGGCGTCGTTCCGGAGGAGCGTCCGAATCTCCTCCGCGTACCGCTTTCGCTCCAGTTCGTCGCGCTTACCCGTTCTGTCCAGCCAGTCGGCGTGCGCGTCGAACACGGAGAGGAGTTCCTCGACGCCCTCGCCCGTGTTCGCGACCGTCTCCACGATATCGGCCTCCCAGTCGTCCGGGTCGCGCTCGCGCATCTCCAGCATCCCCCGGAGCTCCTGTACCGTCTTGTCGCTCCCGGCGAGGTCGGCCTTGTTCACGACGAACACGTCCCCGATTTCGAGGATGCCGGCCTTGAGCATCTGCACGTCGTCGCCGCTGCTCGGCGGCACCAGGACGGCGACCGTGTCCGCGGTCTTCACGATATCGACCTCGTTCTGGCCCGCGCCCACGGTCTCGATGAGGATTTTGTCCTTCCCGAACGCGTCGAGCGCCTTCACGGCGTCCGAGGTGGCGGTGGAGAGGCCGCCGAGGGTGCCGCGCGCGCTCATCGACCGGAAGAACACGTCCATGTCGCCGACGTTCGACCCCATGCGGATGCGGTCGCCGAGCACCGCGCCGCCCGAGAAGGGACTGGACGGGTCGACCGCGATGATGCCGACGGTGAGGCCGCGCTCGCGGTACTCGGCCGCGAGCTTGTCCACGAGCGTGGACTTGCCCGCGCCGGGACTGCCGGTGATACCGACGACGTCGGCGTGCCCGGTGTGTTCGTGGAGCGCGGCGACGATGTCGCGGTAGCCCTCGCTCCGGTTCTCGATTTTGGTGATGGCGCGCGCGAGCGCTCGGTGCTTCCCGTCGAGGAGGTCCGCGACCAGTTCTGGGGGAGCCATCTAGCGTTCGGGCGCGTGTTCGCGGATGAACTGGATAGTCTCTTCCATCGGCGTGCCGGGGCCGAAAATCGCATCGACGCCGGCGTCTTCGAGTTCGGGGCGGTCTTCGTCGGGGATGATACCGCCGACGAGCACGAGCGTGTCCTCGAACGCGCCGTACGCTTCGAGGCCCTCGATGACCTTCGGGACGAGCGTGTTGTGCGCGCCGGAGAGGATGCTGATGCCGACGACGTCCACGTCCTCCTGCACCGCGGCCTGCACGATGTCCTCGGGTGCCTGGTGGAGGCCGGAGTAGATGACCTCGAACCCGGCGTCGCGGAAGGCGCGCGCGATGACGTGCGCGCCGCGGTCGTGGCCGTCGAGGCCGACCTTCGCGACGAGGCAACGGATCTTGCGTTCCGAACTCTCGCTCATGCCCGGAGAATCACCGGTAGTGGGTTTCACTCTAACGGAACCCTATTACACCTTAATTGTACTTTGGCAACCAGAGTTGTAGACGGGAAGCGAAACACCGTAGACGCCGCCGGACGAACCCCGGGTATGGCAGGCTTCCGCGACTGGGCCCGGGAGAACCCGCGCACGCTCACCATCGCCCTCTCGATTCTGGGGTACGCGCTCGTGTTCGGCGCGTTCGGCGGCGTCCTCCCCGTCCCCACCATCGGCAAGGAGACGGTCGACCTGTTCAGCCACCTCATCGCCGTCGTGAACACGCTCGCGCTGAGCGCGCTCCTCCTCGGCGTCTACCTCGTGAAACAGCGCCGTCTCCGCCAGCACCGCGCCGCGATGCTCACCGCGTTCACGCTCATCATGGTCTTCCTCGTCCTCTACCTCTGGAAGGTCGGGGGCGGCTACGAGAAGGAGATCGTCATCCGGCAGGGCCAGTTCCTCGCGGACTACGAGTCCATCGTGTACGGCGCGTACCTCCTGATGCTCGCCGTCCACATCTTCCTCTCCGCGGTGTCGGTGCCGGTCGTCCTGCACGCGGTCGTGCTCGGCCTCACCCAGCCCATCGACCGCCTCGGCGACACCCTCCACCCGCGCGTGGGCCGCATCGCCGCCGCGGCGTGGTCGCTCAGCCTCTTCCTCGGCGTCGTCACGTACTGGATGCTGAACCACGTCTACTCCGCGGTTCCGCGGTAGCTGTCGCTCGCGAGTAGTTAGAGTAGACGGGGTAGGTCGGCCGGTGCGTGACCCGCGAGGCGGGCTGAAAGGTGACCGACAGACCGTGCCGTCTACTCCATGCTGAGAGTGTGGGACGGATAACCCCTCCGATGCTAGGTCTCGCGCCAGGGGAGCGCGTACACGCCGACGGCGAACGCGACGGCGGCGAGCGCGAGCACGGCGGCGAACGCCGGAACGGGACTCCCGCCGGCGTAGGTGGCGGTGCGGACGCCGCGCGCGAAGTACGTGAGCGGGCTGAGGTTGAGGAGGGGGACGAACCACTCGGGGAGCGCCGCGGGCGAGACGAACGTGTCGGAGAGGAAGAGGAGGGGGAGCGCGACGCCGTTGGACAGCGAAATCGCGCCGTCCTGCGAGTCCGCGAGACTCCCGAGCACCGCGCCGACGCCGCAGAACAGCACCGACGCGGTGGGGACGAACGCCGCGAGCCACGGGCTGAGCGCGAAGTCCGCGCCGGTGGCGGCGAGCGCGCCGACGAGCACGGCGCACGCGGCGGCGATGAGCGCGACGTTCACGAGCGTGTGCGCCGCGAGCCACTCCCAGGAGCGCAGGGGCGTCGTGGAGAGCTTCTCGAAGCGCGCGCCCTCGCGGTGCCGGGCGACCGTGCTCCCCACCCGGGAGAGCGGCGTGAACAGGACGACGGTGGCGAGGTAGGCGGGGACGTAGTAGCCCGGCGGCTGGGAGAACAAGCCCGTTCCGCCGCCTCCGGTTCGCACCAGGCCGGCGAAGATGACGATGAGGAGGACGGGGAAGAAGAACGTGAAGAACACCGCCGTCCGCCGCCGCAGGAACGACTTCAGGGAGGCGCGCGCCTCCGCGCGGACGCGGGCGAGCGAACTCACCGAACCACCTCCGCGTCGCCCGCATCCGCGGGACTGGCGTCGTCGGCGAGCGCGAGGTAGACGTCTTCGAGGTCGGGGTCGCGCCACTCCACCGCGCCGAACGCGAGACCTCGGGACTCGAACGCCGCGACGACGCCGCCGATGTCCGTCGCGGGCACGCCCTCGAAGACGAGGGCGTTCTCGGTCGCTCGCGGCGCGAACTCGCTCTCGGCGAACGCGCCGGGGTCGGCGTCGGTTTCGACGACGACCCGGCTCTCGCCGCCGTACTCGGCGACGAGGCCCGCGGGGTCGCCCTCCGCGACGAGGCGGCCGTCCGCGAGCAGGCCGACGGTGTCAGCGAGGCGCTCCGCCTCCGCCATGTAGTGGGTCGTGAGGAAGATGGTGGTGCCGGCGTCCGCGAGGTCTTCGAAGACGCTCCAGAGGTCGCGGCGGCCGGCGGGGTCGACGCCCGTGGTCGGTTCGTCCACGAACAGCACGTCGGGGTCGTTCACGAGCGCGCACGCGACGGCGGTGCGGCGCTGCTCGCCCCCGGAGAGGTCGCCGTACCAGGTGTCGGTATCCGGCTCGACGCCGACCTCGCGGAGGGCGTCCGCGGGGTCGCGGGCGTCCTCGTAGAGACCGGCGTAGTACGCGACGAGTTCCCTGGGCGTGAGGCGGTCGGGCGGGTCGAAGGACTGCGGGAGCAGGCCGAGGCGTTCGCGGCCCGACTCGCGTGGCGACTCGCCGAGCAGCGACACCGACCCGGCGTCGGGCGTGGCGGTGCCGGTGAGACACCGGACGAGCGTCGTCTTCCCCGCGCCGTTCGGGCCGATGAGCGCGAACACCTCGCCCCCGGGAACGGCGAGGGAGACGCCGTCGAGCGCGCGCGTCCCGTCGTACGACTTCGACACGTCGTCCGCGGCGACGACCGGTTCCATGCGCGAGGCTAACGCGAATACGGCACTAAGGGTTCCGATTAGATGACGAGGAGGGCGTCCGCGGCGACGGCGACGAGCACCGCGCCGAGGTAGGCGTTCGACGCGTGAAACGCCCGCATCGCGGCGGAGCGGTCGCGCTCGCGGTGGAGGCGGACGACCATCCAGAGGAAGAGCGCGCCGAGGCCGAGGCTGGTCGCGGCGAACAGGAAGCCGAGGCGGGACACCCACGCGAGCACGGCGGCGGCCATCAGGGTCGCGCCGAGGTAGTAGACGATGTGCTTGCGGGTGGGGGCGTCGCCGCGCACGACGGGCATCATCGGGAACCCGCCGCGGGCGTAGTCGTCCTTGTAGGCGAGCGCGAGGTTGTAGAAGTGCGCGGGCGTCCAGAGGAAGATGACGCCGGCGAGCGCGAGCGCGGGGACGCCGAGTTCGTTCGTCACCGCCGCCCACCCGATGAGCGCGGGGAGCGCGCCCGCGAGACCGCCGATGACGGTGTTCTGCACCGTGTTCGGCTTGAGGACGAGCGTGTACACGACCGAGTAGAAGAGGATGGCGGCGACGCCGAGGCCGGCGGCGAGGAGGTTGAGGTGGAGGAACGCCCACACCGACGCGGCGGCGAGGAAGACCCCCCACGCGACGGCGTTCCGCACGGGCACCTCGTCGGTGACGGTCGGGCGGTCGTTCGTGCGGTTCATCTTCTCGTCGATGTCGCGTTCGAGCACGTGGTTGAACGTCCCGCTCGCGCCGATGGAGAGCACGCCGCCGAGGAACGTCCAGAACACGGTCTCGATGCTGAGGCCGGGCCCGGCGGCGAGCGCCATCCCCGCGCCGGCGACGAGACACAGCAACCACATCAGCCGAGGTTTCATCAGCCGGAAGTAGGCGTACGCGGTCGCGACGGGCCCGGACACCGTAATCGCGGGGTCGGGGTCGGCGTCGCCCTCGCGGGGTTCGGACTCACAGGAGGGGAGGTCGGCGGTCTGGGCTTCGAGCGTCCACGCGAGCGCGAGCACGAGCCCGGCGAAGATACCGAGGCCGACGACGAGGTGGAGGGCGGAGACGGTCGCGGGCGTCCCCGTGACGGCGGCGAACGCGCCGATACCTATCTGGACGGGGTAGAGGAGGGCGGCCGCGGCGACGGCGGCCTGGACGCGCCGCGGTTCGTCGTTGCGCCACGCGAACGCGAGCGTCGCGAGCACGAGCACGGCGACCAGAACGGCGGTCAGCCGGTGTCCCCAGACGATGGCGAGTTCGAGCGAGGACACCTGGAGCCACTGGCCGCCGCACGCCGGCCACGTCGTGCACGACCGCGCGGCGTCCGTGATGGCCGTCGTCGCGCCGACGACGACGAGCGCGTACACGCCCATCGTCGCGGCGACGAGCAGCCGCGTGAACCGAACGCGCGCGTCCGACGGAGTTAGGGACACGGTTCTCGTCTAGTGGTTGCGCGTCCCCGTACTTGTACTGTCCGCTTGCGTCCCAGGGCCGGAAGACAGCAGTATTATTAACCCAGTTCCCGAACCATAGACGTATAATGAGAGGAAAGCGGTTGGTGTCCCTGACGGTGGCGGGGCTCGGGTTGCTCGCGCTCGCGGTCGCGCCCGCGGCGGCAGCCCCCTCGAACTCCCTCGACGCGATCAACGGCGTGAGCAACGTCCTGCTCGCGGCCGCGCTCCCGATTACGATCCTCGTCGAGGCCGCGCTCTTCTACACCGTCTGGAAGTTCCGGAAGTCGGACGAAGCGAAACCCACGAAGGAGAACCGCCGACTCGAAATCACGTGGACGGCCGCGACCGCGGTCGTCCTCCTGTTCGTCGGTCTCGCCGCGTACGGCGGTCTCGCCGCGCCCGGCGTCACCACGACGGGCGACACGGTGAACGACACGATGGCCCAGGAAGACCCGGTCGTCGTGGACGTCATCGCCTACCAGTGGGGCTGGCGGTTCGAGTACCCGGTCGGTAACGAGACGGTGACCGTCAACGGCACCGAACAGACCCTCACGAACTTCACGGTGAACAGCCAGATGGTGCTACCCGACGACCGCACCGTCGTCCTCCGCCTGCACAGCGAGGACGTCCTGCACGCGGTGCACGTGCCCGATCTCGGCCTGAAGCAGGACGTGATGCCGTCGCGCGTGAACGTCATGCAGACCACGCTCGACGACGCGGAGCGCGACCAGCCGTACGTGCTCTACTGCGCCGAGTTCTGCGGCGCGGCGCACTCCCAGATGCTCGGGTCGGTGCAGGTCGTCAGCGACTCCGAGTACCAGCAGTTCCTCGCGGAGAACGGCGCGACGAACACCACCGCCGACGCGTAACGCGAACGCACGCCTCGTTTTTCCCGCGGTTCCCGCCCTCGACAGTAGGCACTTGTCCGTGGCTCGACTAGCCGCGGGTATGCGTGTACTCGTCGCCGGCGCACACGGACAGGTCGGACGACACGTCGTGAAACTGCTCGCGAACCACCCGACGCACGAGGCAGTGGGCCTCGTCAGGAAACCCGCGTACGCGGACGACATCGCGGAGTGGGGCGGCACGCCGGTTCGGGGTGACGTGACGAACCGGGAGAGCCTCGACGACGCGCTCGCGGACGCGGACGCCGTCGTGTTCGCCGCGGGGTCGAGCGGCGAAGACGTGTGGGGCGTCGACCGCGACGGCGCGGTGGCGTGCGTGGACGCGGCGGAAGCGGCGGGCGTCGAGCGGTTCGTGATGCTGTCCGCGATGAACGCCGACCGGCCCGCGGAGAGCCCCGAGGAACTCCGCGAGTACTTGCGGGCGAAGGCGGAGGCCGACGACTACCTCCGGGACAGCGAACTCACGTACACGGTCGTGCGCCCGGGCGCGCTCACGGACGACCCCGGAACGGGACGGGTGCGCGTGGGCGACGACCTCGACCGGACGGCGGCGACGATTCCGCGCGAGGACACCGCCGCGACGCTCGTGGAAGCCATCACCGTCCCCGAGACGCACGGCGAGACGTTCGAACTCCTCACGGGCGACACGCCCGTCGAGGCGGCGCTCCGCGGACTCGACGACTAACCCCAGCCAGTCAGTTCTTCTCGACCGGACGCACGCGTAGCGGCGCGCGAAACGAAATAGCCCTGCAGTACGAGCGTGGCGCGTGGCTCGCGCTATCGGAACGTGATGACGGGGAGAAGGGAGGCGTGATTAGAGGCTGACGCCGAGGCCGGTGCCGAGCTGGCCGCCGACGTAGAGCGCGAGCACGAGGAAGATCCAGACGGCGTCGACGAAGTGCCAGTACCAGGAGACGGTGGTGACGGCGGCGTGGCGTTCGCTGGAGAACTGGCCGCGGACGGCGCGGAAGAGGACGATGGCGATGAGGAGCGCGCCGAGCGTCACGTGGAGGCCGTGCAGGCCGGTGAGGCCGAAGAACGCGCTACCGAAGATGCCCTCGCTGAGCGTGAAGCCCTCGTGGACGATGAACTCGTAGTACTCGTACACCTGGCCGCCGAGGAAGACGATGCCGAGGAGGAGTGTGACGGCGAGGCCGGCGACGAACCCGCGGTGGTCGTCCTTCGCGAGGCGTTTTTCCGCCCAGTGGAAGGTGAAACTGGAGAGGATGAGGAGGAGGGTGTTCGCGACGACGAGCGACCCGAAGATGCCGCCGTGCGGGAGCGTTCCCTCGCCCCACGCGCCCGAGCGGATGAAGAAGTAGTACGCGAACCCGGAGCCGAAGGTGGCGATGTCCGTGGAGAGGAACAGCACCATCCCCCAGCGCAGGCTCTTGCCCTCGTTGTGCGATTCGTTCTCCCAGAACTTGTAGGCGAACGCGTGGTACATCCAGCCGAACAGGCCGATTACGAACAGGACGGCGGAGACGCCGAACACGGCGAGTCCCGGCGTGGTGCTGCCCATGAGGTCGTTCTCCCCGTGCGCGAACACGTACAGCATCGCGCCGAGGTAGAGGCCGCTCGCGCCGATAGCGCCGATGAACGGCCACCAGCTCGCTTCGCCGTACCCGCGCGGGAAGTCGCGGACGGCTGGCAGGAAGCCGTGTCCACCTGACTCGTCTGCGGTCATATAGCCGGCTGTTGTTCGGCGACCACCAAAAAGCCTCCCAACCGCGTTTCGAAACCGACAGTACCCGGGCGGGCGAACCCCCGGGTATGAGTCGCCGGCTTCGCGCCGTCGTCAGGACTGCCGCCGTGACGAGCGCCCTCGTCGCGTGCACGGGAACGGCGCTCGCGCACGCCGGCGGGCTGTCGGGCGCGGCCCCGGAGCGGATGGCCGTCCCGACGTGGCTGTTCCTGTTCACGGGCGGCGGCGTCGTCGGCGCGTCCTTCCTGCTCGCGAGTTTCGCGACCGACCGCGCGTTCATCGAGCACGTCCACGAACTCGGCCGGCGCGTCGAGGTTCCCGAGGCCGCGCTCGCGTGGGCTGGACGGCTCGTCGGCCTCGGCGGACTGTTGCTCGTCGTCGTCTCCGGCGTTCTCGGGCCGACCGCGCCGATGGAGTCCGCCGCAATCGTGGTGGTGTGGGCGGGCTGGTGGGCGGGGTACGCGATGACGACGTACCTCGTCGGGAACACGTGGCCCGCGGTCGACCCGTTCCGCACGCTCGCCCGCCCGCTCGGCGACGGCGTCCGCGAGTACCCCGATCGACTGGGCGCGTGGCCGAGCGTCGCGTTCCTCCTCGTGCTCGTCTACGTGGAGGTGACGAGCCCGCTCGCGGACGACCCGCGCGTCCTCGCCGCCGTCGCGCTCGCCTACCTCGGCGTCGCGCTCGCCGGGAGCGCCGCCTTCGGCGTCACGGACTGGTTCGAGCGCGTCGACCCCATCGCCCGCATCTTCCGACTGTACGGCGCGGTCGCGCCCGTCACGCGCACCGACGACGGACTCCGCCTCCGCCTGCCGGGCGCGGGCCTTGTCGAAGACGTGCTCGCCGACCGCTCCGAGGTCGGGTTCGTCGTCGCGCTCGTCTGGGCGACCACGTTCGACGGCTTCACCTCCACGCCCGTCTGGACGACCCTCGCGGACGCGGTCGTGCCCGCGGGCGTCCCCGCGCCCGTCCTGTACGCGGGCGCGCTCGTCGCCGGCTACCTCGCCTTCCTCGCCGTCTACCGGGCGTCCGCGCGGGTCGCGCGCCGAACCGCGCCCACGTACCTGTCGAGCGCGGACATCGCGCGGCTGTTCGCGCCCTCCCTGCTCGCCATCGCCGCCGCCTACCACCTCGCGCACTACCTCACGTACTTCCTCGCGCTCTCCCCCCTGCTCGTGCACGCGCTCGTCACCCCATTGAGCGCGGGAACCGTCCCGGGCCTCACGATTCCGGGCTGGCTCCAGGCCGTGCCCGTGGCGTCCGTGCTCGCCGGCCACCTGCTCGCCATCTGGGTCGCGCACAGCATCGCGTTCGAGACGTTCCCCAGCCGGATTCAGGCGCTCAGGAGCCAGTACGCGGTCACGCTCGTGATGGTACTGTACACGATGACCAGCCTCTGGATAGTCACCCAGCCCGAACTCCCCACCCCCTACGTATGACCGACACACACGTCCCCGACGACGCCGACGCCGCGTCCTGTCCGCACTGCGAGCGCGCGTTCCCGACGGAGACGATTCGCGACCTGCACGTCGGCCGCAGCCACCACGACGCGATGAACGACGCGGAACGCGACGCGTACGAGGACGCGTACCGCGCGGACGCGGACGACCTCCGGCTGTTCCAGTACAAGGCGCTCGGCGCGCTCGTGCTCGTCTACTTCTTCTTCCTCATGACGTACGCCGTCGTCGCGTAAACGATGGCTTTTCTAAGCCGCACGGCACAATTCTAGGGCATGGAAGAACAACCCGGACTGAGCGACCAGTACCGGCGGTCGAGTCCGTGGCCGGTGTTCATCGCGCTCGGGTTCGCGCTCTCCGAACTCGGCATCCTATTCGGCGGCGTTCTCGTCCCCGTCGCCGTCGGCGGAGTCGTGCTCCTCGAAGCCAGCGTCATCGGCATCCTCCGGGAGTCCGAGTACGCGTCCTCGCTCTGGGCGCCCGCCATCGGCGTCGGCGCGCTGTTCGCGCTCGCCGGCGGCGCGCTCCTCTACTGGGGACTGCGCATCCGCGCTGCCACCGTGCTCGGCGCGGGCGTCATCGCGGTTCTCGCGGGTATCGGGTTCTGGCTCGGGGAAACCGGACGGTTCT
Organism: Salarchaeum japonicum; assembly: GCF_020614395.1. NCBI lineage: Archaea > Methanobacteriati > Methanobacteriota > Halobacteria > Halobacteriales > Halobacteriaceae > Salarchaeum > Salarchaeum japonicum. The sequence goes on from NZ_CP085324.1 coordinate 1,733,532, forward strand.
GAAAAGATATTTCCGTCGGCGGCGCGCACCACCGACTAATGACCGCCAACCTGTTCGACAAGGACGTCCTCCTCGACCTGACGGTCAACATCATCCCGCTCGCCATCATCGCGTTCTTCACCGCGATGTTCGTCGTGTTCAACCCCTGGGCCGACGAGGGCCTGTTCGGGCTTGTTCTCCAGTACACGCTGATGGTGTTGCCGTTCATCGCGCTCGCCGTCCTGACGTACGCCGCCGCGAAACGCATCGAAGACTAAGTCGTCGCACGCGGGCGGAACCTAACCTTTCTTTACGCTCCGGTTCGCAGTTTCGAGCATGGAACTCACCCCGCAACTGGTGCTCACCGTGTTGATGGGGGTGCTCCTCGTGGCCGTGGCCGGCTGGCTCACGCGTCTCGAGGATTGGCGCTCCTACTCCCCCGTCGGCGGCGGCGCGCACGGCGAGGGAACCGCACACGGTCACGCGGAGAAACCGGGCGGCATCACCCGGTGGCTGACGACGGTCGACCACAAGGACATCGGTATTCTCTACCTCACGTACAGCATCATCACCCTGCTCTGGGGTGGTGTGACGGTGATGCTGATGCGGTTCGAACTCATCACGCCCGAGATGGACTTCCTGAACACCGTCGGCGGACTGCTCGGCGGTATCGGGGGGGCGACGCTCTACAACGGCCTCCTGACCTCGCACGGGCTCACGATGCTGTTCCTGTTCGCGGCCCCGATGATTTTCGCGTTCGGGAACTACGTCATCCCCCTTCTCGTTGACGCGGACGACATGGCGTTCCCGCGCGTGAACGCCATCGCGTTCTGGATTCTGCCCTTCGCGACCTTCCTCATCTGGGCGGGCTACTTCCTGAAGCCCATCGGCATCGACGTCATCCCGGCTCCGACGAGCTGGACGATGTACCCGCCGATCACGGGGAAGGCGGCGGCCGAAGGGTCGCTCTACATGCCGAACCCCGGCGTCGACCTGATGTTGCTCGGTCTCCACCTCTCCGGTATCTCGACGACGATGGGCGCGATTAACTTCATCGCGACAATCGTCGCCGAGCGGGACGTCGCGTGGAAAGACCTCGACATCTTCAGTTGGACGATTCTCACGCAGGGCGGCATCATCCTGTTCGCGTTCCCGCTCCTCGGCGCGGCGATCATCATGCTCCTGCTCGACCGGAACTTCGGCACGACCTTCTTCACGGTCGAGGGCGGCGGAACGATACTGTGGCAGAACCTCTTCTGGTTCTTCGGCCACCCAGAGGTGTACATCCTCGTGCTGCCGCCGATGGGCGTGCTCAGCCTCCTCATTCCGAAGTTCTCGGGTCGGAAGCTGTTCGGGTTCAAGTTCGTCGTCTACTCGACGCTCGCCATCGGCGTCCTCTCCTTCGGCGTGTGGGCCCACCACATGTTCACGACGGGGATGGATCCGCGGCTCCGCGCGAGCTTCATGGCCGTCTCGTTGGCTATCGCGATACCGAGCGCGGTGAAGACGTTCAACTGGATTACGACGATGTGGAACGGGAAGCTCCGGCTGACCGCGCCGATGATGTTCTGTATCGGCGCGCTCCAGAACTTCATCATCGGCGGCGTGACCGGCGTGTTCCTCGCCGCCATCCCGTTCGACCTCCTGATGCACGACACCTACTACGTGGTCGGCCACTTCCACTTCATCGTGTTCGGGATGATCGGGTTCGCGCTGTTCGCCGCGGCCTACTACTACTTCCCGCTCCTGACGGGCCGGCTGTACAACAAGAAGCTCGCGCAGTGGCACTTCTGGCTCTCCATCATCGGCGGGAACATCACGTTCATCGCCATGCTCATCCTCGGGTACGGCGGAATGCCGCGCCGGTACGCGACGTTCGACCTCTCCATCGTCGCGGGCAACCAAGAGGCGCTCCAGAGCCTCTTCGTCAGCGGACACGGCATCGCGACGCTCGGCGCGGTCATCATGGCCGTCGGCCAGGTCATCTGGCTGTGGAACATGGTGCAGTCCTTCCGCAGCGGGAAGCGCGTGGAGGACGGCGACCCGTGGAACCTGAAGGAGACGGGCCAGTTCACGCCCGAGTGGGCGTGGTTCGAGCAGAAACTCCAGACGAAACTCGCTGACGGCGGCGAAGAAGACGCGGAGGCGGACGCGGCGCAGTCCGCCGACTGAATTCCGGTTCAGTTTTTTCTCAGTTCAGTACGAGTACGAAGCCCGTGACGAACATGAGGAGTGCGACGCCGACGAGCGTGACGAAGAGGATGTCCGTCTCGTCCATACCGGTTCTGCGGGGCGAGAGCGCAAAAGCCTACTCACTCCGCCCTGAAGGTCGTGGTGTGCGCGAAGAAACGTCCGGTCGGCGGGTGATTCAGGTGATGTACGTCGTGACTATCGCGGTCATCGGCGTGTTCGGCTACCTCGTCGGTATCGCGATTCAGCCTCGGTTGGAGGAACTCGGTGTCACGTCTGTCGGCGTGGGGCCGTTGATGTTGCCGATGTCCCCCGTGAACCTCGCCGTCATCGGGATGGTGCTCGTGGGCGCGGGGTTGACGGTGGCGTTCGGTCTGGTGGCGGTCGTCTCCCGGTACGCGGATTAGAGCGCGTCGGGGAGCGCGGCGAGCGATTCGACTTCGACGGTCGCGCGCCCGCCGACTCGTTCTTCGGGGTCGTTCTCCCGGTTCACCCACGCGGCGTTCATGCCGGCGTTCGACGCGCCGGCGACGTCCCAGGCGTTCGAGGAGACGAGCCAGCAGTCCTCGATGGGTCTGTCGAGTTCGTTCGCGGCGTGTTCGTACACCGCGGGCGTGGGTTTGAAGGTGGAGACGGCGTCCGCGCTCAGAATGTGGGAGACGCGTTCGTCGATGCCGGTGGTGGCGGCGAGCGTGTCGAGCATCTCGGGGTTGCCGTTGGAGAGGACGGCGAGTTCGAACTCGTCTCGGAGGGCGTCGAGCGCGCCGAGCGCGTCGGGGAACGGGTCGAGGGCGTCGTAGGCGTCGAGGATGCGGTCGCGGGTCGCCGCGCTCGGGGTTTCGTTGTGGCGGGCGAGCGCGTAGTCCAGGGCGTCCCCGGTGACCGCGTGAAAGGTCGCGTAGTCGTTCATCTGGGAGCGTTGCTGGGCGTATTCGAGCTGTCGGCGTCGCCACGTCGCGTCGATGTTCGCCGCGTGCGCGGCGCTCGCGTCGAGTTCGCGGCGGAGCGCGGCCGTGACGCTGGACGTGTCGCAGAGCGTGCCGTACATGTCGAAGCAGAGCGCGTCCATACGGGGGCGTTCGGGCGGGCGCGTGAAAGTCGTGTCCGCCGTCCGGATTATGTACCTGGGCGTGCTATCGACCCGCATGGATGTTCGTGCTGCGGCCGAGGCCGACGCGGACGGGATTCGAACAGTCGCGCGGGCGTCCCTCGACGCGTCCTACGCCGACGCGCTCGGAGATGACGCCATCGCGGGCTTGCTGGACGAGTGGTACGACCCGGCCAGGCTCGCAGACCGCATCGACGCTGAGAGCGTGTTCTACGTCGTCGCGGCGGTGGACGGCGAGGTCGTCGGGTTCGCGGAGGTCGAACTGGACGAGCCGAACGAGTCCGCCGCCGAAATCCAGTGGCTCCACGTCCACCCCGACCGTCGCGGCGAGGGCGTCGGCGTGGCGTTGCTCGAACGCGCGGAGGAACGCGCGCTCGAACGCGGCGCGAACCGCGTCGAGGGCGTCGTGCTCGCCGCGAACGACGCGGGCAACGAGTTCTACCGGTCGCACGGCTACGAGCGCATCGGCACGCACACGGTCGAGGTCGGCGGGGAGTCGTTCGACGAGCACGCGTACGGGAAGCGCCGGGACGCCGACGGCCCCGGGGACTTCCTCGAAGCACACGACCTCGACGGCGACACCGTGTACGTCGCGCTCGACGAACGCGAGCGCGGGAGCGCCGCCCCGTTCTACGTCGCGTACACCGACCGGGAGCGCGAGAACAGGTACGGCTACTACTGTTCGAACTGCGGGAGCTTCGACACCGTGATGGACTCGATGGAGCGCGTGGAGTGCGGGGACTGCGAGAACAGTCGGAAGCCGAGCCGCTGGGATTCTGCGTACCTTTAGGCGACGCCGACCGTCTCCTGGTAGGAGCCGTGTTCGGCCTCGAACACGTCCATGATTTCGCCCATCGTCGCGTACGCCTTCACGGCGTCCACGACGTACGGCATCGTGTTCTCGTCGGACTGCACGGCGTCCGCGAGCGCGTCCAGGGCGTTCGCGACCGCGTCGTCGTCGCGTTCGTCCTTCACGGAGTCGAGCCGCGAGAGCTGTCGTTCCCGGGCGGCCTGTTCGTCCACGTGCAGGAGGTCGAGTTCCTCGTCGTCGTCGCTCGAATACTCGTTCACGCCGACGACGACTTCCTCGCCCGCGTCCACGCGCTCCTGGTACTCGTACGCGGACTCCTGAATCTCCCGGTGGAAGTAGCCCTCCTCGATACCGCGGAGCACGCCGTCCCGAATCGACCCGTCGCCCATCTCCTCGATTTCCGCGAGGTATTCGAGGACGGTCTCCTCCATCTCGTCCGTGAGGGCTTCGACGGCGAAACTCCCGCCGAGCGGGTCGACGATGTCCGCCGCGCCCGACTCCTCCGCGAGAATCTGCTGGGTGCGTAACGCGACCCGCACCGCGTCCTCCGAGGGGAGCGCGAGCGCCTCGTCGTAGGAGTTCGTGTGCAGGCTCTGCGTGCCGCCGAGCACGGCGGCCATCGCCTGGATCGTCACGCGAATCACGTTGTTCAGCGGCTGTTGGGCGGTGAGGCTCTGTCCAGCGGTCTGCGTGTGGAACTTGAGCTTCTGGGAGGCCTCGTCCGTCGCGCCGTACTCCTCGCGCATCGTGCGGGCGTAGATGCGGCGGCCGGCGCGGAACTTCGCCACCTCCTCGAACAGCGAGTTGTGGCTGTTGAAGAAGAAACTCAGCGTCGGCGCGAACGCGTCCACGTCGAGGCCGCGCTCGATGGCGTCCTCGACGTACGCGAACCCGTCCGCGAGCGTGAACGCCAACTCCTGGGCGGCCGTGCTCCCGGCTTCGCGGATGTGGTAGCCGGAGATGGAGATGGGGTGGAACTTCGGCGTCTCCCGCGTGCAGAACTCGACGGTGTCCGTGACGAGGTCGAGGCTCGGCTCCGGCGGTATCACCCACTCCTTCTGCGCGATGAACTCCTTGAGCATGTCGTTCTGGAGCGTCCCGCGGAGTTCGCTCCGGTCGATTCCCTGCTGGTCGGCGAGCGCGACGTACATCGCGTACACGACGGGCGCGCTCGGGTTGATGGTGAAACTCGTCGAGACCTCGCTGAGGTCGATGCCGTCGAACAGTATCTCCATGTCGCGGAGGGTGTCCACGGCGACGCCCTCCTTCCCGACCTCCCCGAGGCTCATCGGGTCGTCGGAGTCGAGGCCCATCAGGGAGGGCATGTCGAACGCCGTGGAGAGGCCGGTCTGGCCGTTCTCGATGAGGTAATGGAAGCGCTCGTTCGTCTCCTCTGCGGTGCCGAAGCCCGCGAACTGCCGCATCGTCCACGTCCGCCCGCGGTAGCCGGTCGGGTAGACGCCCCTGGTGTAGGGGTACTCGCCCGGATAGCCGAGGTCGTCCGCGTAGTCGAGGTCGTCCACGTCCGTGGGGTCGTAGAGCCGGTCGACTTCGAGGTTCGAGACGGTGGCGAAGCGGTCTTTGCGCTCGCCGTACGCCTCCAGCACCGGGTCGAGCGTGTCGTCATCCCACTCCGCGCGCGCCGCCCGAATCTCCGATAACTCCTCCTCGTCGAACATACCACAAAATTTGCCGGAGTCGTCATTAAGGTTCCGCGTACCGGCCTCAGTAGTGCCCCATCACGCCGGCGCGGCGCGCCCAGCGCTGACAGTAGTGGAAGGCGGCGTACCCGACCGCGAGGTAGCCGACCGCCGTCGCGACGAGCACGCCGAGTTCGCCCGCGGACATCCCGGTGAGGGGGACGCCGTCCGCCATCGCGCGCTGGAGGAGGTGACTGCCCTGCGCGAGCGGCAGCCACTTGAGGAGCGGGTAGTCCCCGACGGGCGCGGCGATGAGCGCGATGAAGACGAACTGGAGGAGCTGGAAGGCGTTCTCCACGCGCTTGAACCGGATGGCGAGCCCGCCGAACACGAACCCGATGCCGACTGCTGGCGCGACGGCGAGCGCGCCGAGCGGCAGAACAGTAAGGGGGTCGAGCGCGAGCGACCGCCCCGTCACGGCGAGCATCACGGCGAGCGTGACCGCGCCCCAGAGGAAGGCTTCGAGGACGTTCACGACCGTCTTCGTCGCCATCACGCGCCCGAACCCGAGCGGGGACATGAACAGCTGTTCGAGCGTTCCCCACTGGGCCTCCCTCGTCACGGCCCAGGAGAGCCCGCTGTACGCGGCGATGGCCATGCTCCAGAGGAGGTAGCCGACGATGATGCCGGAGAGCGAGTCGTCGATGGCGGCGGGCGCGACCGCGCGGCCGCCGTAGAAGATGACGAAGAACACGAGAATCAGCGTCCCGACCTGCGAGAGCGTGTTCACGGGGTAGCGCACGAGCAGGAGGACGGTCTTGCGCGCGGACGCCCGGAAGAACCGGGCGTAATCCGCGAGCGATACGTCCGTCGTCATCGCGCGTCCTCCGTGACGGAGAGGAAGACGTCTTCGAGGTCGGGGTCGTGGCTGTCCACGTCGGACAGCGCGAGGCCGGCGTCGCGAAGCACGTCGAGGACGTCGTAGAGCGACGCGTCGCCGGTGAGCGTCACGTCGAACGCGACGCGCTCGCCCCGAGTCATCCAGTCCGCGGCGTCGAACCGGGCTTCGAGCGTTCCCCGCACGGACTCGGACACCGCGCCCTCGACCTCGACGCGGTAGGCCTGCGTCTCGAACACGCCGACGAGTTCCTCGACCGGGTCGTCCGCGATGACCGACCCGTCGGAGAGGATGACGACGCGGTCGCAGACCGCCTCCACCACGTCCATGTCGTGGCTCGACAGGACGACCGTGATGTCCTCTTCCTCGGCGAGCCGGCGGAGTTCGCGGCGGAGTTCGAGGGACGCCTCCACGTCCAGTCCCAGCGTGGGTTCGTCGAGGAACACCACGTCCGTGCCGCGGGCGAACGTCGCGGCGAGCGATACCTTCTGCTTCTGTCCCCGGGAGAGGTCGTTCACGGGGTCGTCCGCCTTCTCCAGGAGGCCGAACTGGGAGAGCAAGCGGTTCTGGCGCTCGCGGGACGCGGGGTTCGCGCCGAGCGCCGCGAAGTAATCGAGGTTCTCGCGGACGGTGAGCCGCCAGTAGACGTTCCGCGCGCCCTCCAGCATCGCGCCGACGTGCCGGTACACCTCCCGCGGACGCTCGTGCGCGTTCACGCCCGCGATTTCCACGGTTCCCGACGTGGGGACGACGAGGCCGAGAATCGACTTGATGGTCGTGGTCTTCCCCGCGCCGTTCGGCCCGAGCACGCCCACGACTTCGCCCCGGGACACGTCGAAGGAAACGTCCTCGACCGCGGTGACGGCGTCGTCGCCCTCGCCGTACGTCTTCCGGAGACCGTTTACGTGGAGGACGGTGTCGGCGGTCGCGTCCGCGTTCGCTCGCGCCTGCGTTCGCTGCATGCACGAACCCTCCCCGTGTCGCGTGGTAAAGGTTTCCAGACCCGGGCGTTACTGGAGGCGTTCGGTGCTCTCGACGAGCGGGTGACGGGCGTAGTCCACGACCTCGATGTCCGCGACGGACTCCAGGCCCTCCTTCGCCGCGGTCTTCGCCATCCCCAAATCGACGCGGCGGTCGAGCACGATGACGTACGCGTCCATCTCCTCGATGCCGGCCTGTTCGGCGGCTTTCACGCGGTGGTGGCCGTCCGCGAGCAGGAGGTCGCCCTTGTTGTCGATGACGACGAGCGGTTCGGTGAGGCCGCGTTCGAGTTCGTACTGGCGGCCTTCGAGTTCGTCCGCGTACACGCGGTTCTGGGTCGGGACGATTTCGCTGAGGCGGACGGTGCGGCGTTCCTCGCCGGCGTCCACGCCGTGGATGGATTCGAGCGTCCGCATCAGCTTCCCGACCTTCTCCGGGGTCGCGCGCTCTATCTGGGAGCGGATGAAGTCCGCGTTCGAGATGATGCCCACGAGGTGGCCGGCGTCGTCCACGACGGGGAGTTTCTGGATGCCGGAGCGGAGGATGACGCGCGCCGCGTCCGTCACGTCCATGTCGGGGTGAGCGACGATGAGGTCGTCGCTCATCACGGCGAAGATGGCGGCGTCCTCGTCCGCGCGCAGGAGGTCGCGCGCGCTCACGAACCCCTCGACGCGACGGCCGTCCGTGACGGGGAAGCCGTTGTGGCCGTCGCTCGTCGCGATGCGTTCCGCGACCTCGGCGACGGTGTCGTCGGGCGAGACGGTCTGCACGTCCCGCGTCATGTACTCGCTGACCTTCGGTTTCCCGGGGCCGCCGTCGAACGCCTCGTCCATACGAAATCTAGCGCGCCGGGGAGGAAAAGCCCTGCTACCGTACCGCGTCGAAGAAGCGGTTCGCGATGGCGTCTTCGAGGACGCCCTGGAGTTCGTCCGCGGCGTCCCCTTCGAGCACGTCGAAGACGCCCATCGGTATCTGCGCGCCAGCCATGTCCGCGTGTCCGCCCGCGCTCCCGAGGTCGTCGAACGCCTCGCGGAGCGCGCTCCCGAGGTCAACGTCCGCGCCGCGGGCGCGCGCGGACGCGTACACGGTGCCGTCCATGAACCCGTAGACGAACGTGACGGTGACGCCCTCCATCGCGAGCAGGCGGTCGGCGGCCTGCGCGAGCGTGTCCCGGTCGTTGATAGCGCCGACGCACGACGACAACACGGAGCCGTTCAGCTGGCGGTTTCCGATGCCGCGCGCGATGACGTCGAACGTGTCCGCGCTCACGTTCGGGCTCTCCACGCGCTCCAGCACGTCCACGTCCGCGTACGCGAGGAGTTCCGCGGCGGCCTCGAAGTCCGCGGTCGTTATCTCCCGGGAGAAGTCCTTCGTGTCCACGCGAATCCCGTAGAGGAGACCGGTCGCGACGGACGTGTCGAGGTCGACGCCGAGCTGGCTGAGGTACTCCACGAGAATCGTGCTCGTCGCGCCGACCTCGGGCCGCACGTCCACGAAGTCCGCGTCGATGTCGCCCTCGGAGGGGTGGTGGTCGATGACCACGTCCACGTCGGTGTCCGGAGGGAGTTGGTCGTTCACGCCCGGCCGCGAGTGGTCGACGAGCGCGACGCCCGCGTAGTCGTCCAGGCTGGCGTCCGGGTCGAGGTTCACCAGGTCGAGGTCGAGGAGGTTCACGAACGCCCGGTTCTCCTGGTGGCTGATTTCGCCGAAGTAACAGGCGTCCGCGGGCGTGCCGACGCCGTCCGCGATGCGGGTGAGCGCGACCGCGGCGGCGATGGCGTCCGGGTCGGGGTTGTCGTGCATGAACACCGCGAGCCGTCCCTCTACGGCCTGCAGGGTGCCGCGGAGGTCGTGCACGCGCCCGGAGTCGCCGCGCGCGGCGGTCTCCGCCACGTCGTCGAGGACGGCGGCCCCGGCGTCCACCACGCGGTCGGCGACCCCGGCGAGCGCGTCCCGCGTGGAGCGCGTCGCGCCGACGCCAGTGAACGCGACGACGTACGCGTCGGGGTGCGCGGCCGTCACCGCGCGGGTGGCGGCGAGGTTCGTCTCCGGGTCGTCCGCGCCGACGAACACCACGTCGGGCGCGCGCTCGCGGTCGATGCTCGCGGGGTCGGTGATGTCCGCGGTCTCCGCGGGCACCTTCTCGTTTCGGAGGGATTCGACGCGGCTCGCGTCGGCGTCCAGGACGAGCAGGTCGCCGGACTCGCCGCCGAGTTCGTCCACGACGGCGTGGCCTGTCGTCCCGCACCCGAGGACGAGCCGAAATACCATCACGTCCGGCTATCCCGCCGCCGGCCTAAAACCTACCGTCTACCGGGCGACTACCCGAGAAGGGCGGTCGCGGCGGAGACGGCGGTGTCCGCGACGGGGTCGAACGCGACGAGGAGGAGGACGGTGACGACGCCCGCGGCGACGACGGCGGCGTAGAGGCCGGCGGGCCGACTGCGGATGTCGAAGTCGCGCTCGGACTCGCCCCAGAGCGAAGTCACGACGCGCGAGTAGAAGTAGAGGGAGAGCGCGCTGTTCACGAGCGCGATGGCGACGAGCCAGACGAACCCGGCGTCCACGGCGGACGCGAACAGGAAGTACTTCGAGAGGAAGCCCGCGCCGACGGGGAGGCCGGCGAGGCTGAACACGAACACGGTCATCGCCAGGGAGGCGACGGGTGCGCGGCGACCGAGGCCCTCGTAGTCCTCGAACGTCTCGCCGACGCCCCAGTGTTCGGCGAGCGCGACGAACAGGAACGCGCCCGTGTTCATGAAGCCGTACGCGAACAGGTGCATCATGCTCGCGCCGAGGACGAGGCCGTCGGCGTCACCGGCGAGCGCGGCGAGTCCGATGAGGACGTAGCCGGCGTGGCCGATGCTGGAGTAGGCGAGCATGCGCTTGACGGCTTCCTGGCGGGCGGCGGCGAAGTTCCCGAGCGTCATCGTCACCGCGGCGAGCACGGCGAGGACGAGCGCCCAGTTCACGGTGGACGCCACCGCGTCGAGCGGGAACGCGACCGTGAACACGCGGAACGCCGCGGCGAACCCGGCGGCCTTCGACGCGCTGGAGAGGAACGCGCTGATGGGCGCGGGCGCGCCCTCGTAGGCCTCAGGTGCCCAGAAGTGGAAGGGGACGCTCGCGGTCTTGAACAGGAATCCGCCGAGCACCATCAGCACGCCGACGCCGAACACGCCGCCGAGCGACTGCTCGGACGCGGCGGCCGCGACCTCGGGGAGCGCGAGCGACCCGGTCGCGCCGTAGACGAGACTGAGGCCGTACAGCATCACCGCGCTGGAGAGCGCGCCGACGAGGAAGTACTTCATGCTCGCCTCCACGCTGTCCTTGTTCGACTTCAGGAACCCCACGAGAACGTAGGAGGGGATGCTGACGAGTTCGAGCGCGACGAACACGGTCGCGAGGCTGTTCGCGGCGGCGAGCGCGCTCATCCCGGTCGTTGCGAGCAGGACGAGCGCGTAGTACTCGGCGGCGTGCGCGTGCTCGCGGACGTAGTCGTAGGACGCGACCACGACGAGCGCCGCGACCGATCCGACGAGCACCGTGAAGAACAGCGCGAGGTCGTCCACGACGAGCGCTCCCTCGAACGCGGTGAGGGCGTCGCTCCCGGTGCCGGCCCACGCGAACCAGACGGCGAGTCCGGTCGCCGTGAGCGTGCCCGCGGCCGCGATGGCGGCGAGCAGGCCGTCCTTGCGGTCGCCGGGCGAGAGCGTGTCCACGGCGAGCACGAGCAGGGCCGCGAGACCGAGGACGTACTGCGGGGAGAGCGGTGGGAGTTCGACCATCTATACACCACCTCCGAGAATCGCGTTGATGGAGTCCTGAATCATACCCATGAAGACGTCGGGGGCGACGCCGAGTCCGATGGCGAGGAGGACGAGCGCGACGCCGGGCGCGAGCGCGCTCCGCGCCGGGTCGGCGACCGCGGCGTCCGTGTCGACCGCGTACGGGCCGAAGAGGACGCGCTGCATCGTCCACAGCAGGTAGCCGGCGATGACGACGATGCCGAACATCGCGACGGCCGTGATGAGCGCGGCGTTCGCGTACGCGGCCTGGAAGGAGCCGGTGAAGATGAAGAACTCCGCGGCGAACCCGCTCATCAGCGGGAGTCCCATGTAGCCGAACGCGCCCGCGACGAACAGGCTGGCGGTGACGGGCATCTCCGACGCGACGCCGGAGAGCTTATCGACCATCCGGGTGTCGGTGGAGCGCTCGATCGCGCCGACCGCGAGGAACAGCAGGCCGATGAGGACGCCGTGGCTCACCATCTGGAACGTCGCGCCCGAGAGGCCGTACGTCGTGTACGTGACGAGGCCGAGGAGCACGAAGCCCATCGAGGGAATCGACGTGTACGCGACGATGCGCTTGAGGTCTTGCTGGCTCACCGCGACGAACGACCCGTAGAGGACGGTGACGACGGCGAGCGCGCCGAGGAGCGGCGCGAACTCGCGCGTGGTCTCGGGGAACATCGTGACGTTGAACCGAAGCAGGGAGTACGTCCCCATCTTCGTCACGACGCCCGCGAGCACGAGCGTCACCGGCGTGGGGGCTTCCGTGTACGCGTCCGGGAGCCACGTGTGGAACGGGACGAGCGCCGTCTTCACGGCGAACCCGAAGAACAGCGCGAAGAACGCGATGGTCGTGACGGTGTCGGGCGCGAGCCCGTAGAACGTCGTGAGTTCGTCGCCGCGCACGGCGGCCGCGACGGCCGCGAGGTCGAAGGACTCGACGGGCGACGCGAACACGACGAGCATGAACCCGACGAACAAGACGAGGCTCGCGACGTTCGTGTACACGAAGAACTTGATTGCGGCGTACGACCGCCGGGGGCCGCCCCAGACCGCGACGAGGAGGTAGAGCGGGACGAGCACGAACTCCCAGAACACGAACCAGACGAAGAAGTCGAGCGCGGCGAACACGCCGAACAGGCTGGCTTCCGTGAACAGGAGGAGCGCGTAGAACTCGGAGCGCCGGTCGTCGATGTAGTTCCACGCGGTCACGACGGCGAGCGTCGTCATCACGGCCGTGAGCGCGACGAGCGGAAGGCTCACGCCGTCCAATCCGACGTGCCACTGGAGCGCGTACTCGCCGAAGGATATCCACTGCCGCGTGGTCTCGAAGGCGGGCGTGCCGCTCTGGAGGAGGGCGTTGCCCGCGCCGTCGTAGCGACTGTACAACAGGAGGCTGCCCGCGAGGGGCAGGAGGCTGAGCGCGGCCGCGAGCTTCGCCGCCCACTTCTCGGGCGCGGCGAGCACGGCGACGGCGCTCAGGAACGTGACTGCGAGTAAGGCTTCTATCAACATCTAGAACCACCCCCCGAGGAACCCGACCACGGCGAGGATGACGACGAGGCCGAGCGTGAGGAACGTGATGTAGTTCGACACCCGTCCGGTCTGCAGGCGACGGGTCTGCGCGCCGCTGAAGAGGGTGACGCTCGATGCGCCGTCGACGACGCCGTCCACGATGCCCTGGTCGAACTTGCTCGTGCCCCGGGAGACGGGGAGCGCGACGCCGGTCGCGAGCCAGTCCTGGAACTCGTCCTGGTAGTAGTTGTTGTAGAGCAGGGTCTTCACGGAACCGAGTGTCTCCGTGTGCTCGCTGGGTTCGGGGCCGCGGTAGAGCACCCACGCGAGCAGGACGCCGGCGAGCGCGAGCGCGAGGGAGACGCCCGCGGTCAGCACGCTACTGACCTCGGTCGCGGTAAACGCGGCGTTCGCGACGACGAGGTCGTGGTAGTGGTGCGCGGCGGTCGCCTCGATGGGGCCCTGGAGCCACGAGTCGAGGAACGTCACGCTCGCGCCGGTGAGTTCGTGAATCAGGCCGGGGTTGACGAACCCGACGACGGTCGCGCCGACGCCGAGCACGGCGACGGGGAGTTTCATGCTCCACCCCACGTCGTGCGCGGACTCGGCCTCGCTCGTCCGGGGTTCGCCGTGGAAGGTGAGAAGCACCATCCGAATCGTGTAGAACCCGGTGAAGAACACCGCAATAAGGCCGAGGACGGCGGCGACGAGCACGGCGGTGTTGCCGCCGAGGCCGAACACGAGCGCCTCGTGGAGGACGGCGTCCTTCGACCAGAAGCCCGCGAAGGGCACGATGCCGGCGAGCGCGAGCGACCCGGCGAGGAACGCCCAGTAGGTCACCGGGAGTTTGTCCTTCAGGCCGCCCATGTTCCACATGTCCTCGTCGTGGTGCATCGCCACGATGACGACGCCCGCGCCGAGGAAGAGGAGGGACTTGAAGACGGCGTGCGTGAGCAGGTGGAAGACGCCCGCGACGTACCCGCCCGCGCCGAGGCCGAGCATCATATACCCATATTGGCTGATGGTGGAGTACGCGAGCACCTGCTTGATTTCGCGCTTCACGAGCGCCATCGTCGCGGCGAACAGCGCGGTAAACCCGCCGACGAGCGCGATAATCGCGAGCACGGTCGGGAGTTGCGCGTACACGCCGTACATCCGCGCGACGAGGTAGACGCCGGCCGCGACCATCGTCGCGGCGTGGATGAGCGCCGACACGGGGGTCGGGCCTTCCATCGCGTCCGGGAGCCACGTGTGCAGGGGGAACTGCGCGGACTTCCCGATGACGCCGCCGAGGACGAGGAGTCCGAGGACGGCGAACCAGTTCTGCGCGCTCAGCCCGAAGTACGTCGTCGCGCCGCCCTCCAGTCCCGTGGCGACGAGTTCGGGGAGTTCGGTGAACGTCGCGGTGCCGAACGTCCCGAGGATGCCCACGAGACCGAGGAGGAGGAAGTAGTCCCCGAAGCGCGTGACGAGGAACGCCTTCTTCGCGGCGCTCGCGGGGCCGGGCCGACTGTACCAGTGGCCGATGAGCCACCACGAGCAGAAGCCGACGAGTTCGAAGAAGACGAAGCTCATCAGGAGGTTGTCGGCGAGCGTGAACGCGAGCATGCTCGCGGTGAACAAGCCGAGGCCGGCGTAGTAGCGCGGCCGGCCGGGTTCGTTCTCGGCGTTCATGTAGCCGAGGCTGAACACGTGAACCGCGAGCGCGACGACCGACACCAGGACGGCCATCATCGCCGACAGCGGGTCGACGAGCAGGCCGAAGTGGAGGCTGAAGGTGCCGTCGCCGGCGACCCACGTGTAGAGTTCTTCGTTCAGCGTTTCGCCGCCGCTGACCGTGAAGAAGACCCACACGGACAGCAGCAGCGACCCTGCGGTCGCGAGGATTCCGGGAATCGCGCCGTCCCTGGGGAGGACGCGCGGCGCGTAGTGGCCGACGAGAAGCGCGACGAGGAATCCGGCGAGCGGCAGGGCGGGAATCGCCGCAGCGTAGTCGAGTGCACCCGCCATCTTACCACCTCATTGACGTAGGAATCGTCACATCGACGCCTTTGAAGTTCCGGTACAGGGTGAGCACGATACCGATGCCCACGGCGACTTCCGCGGCCGCGAGCGCCATCGCGAACAGGCTGAACGTCTGTCCGACGAGGTTGCCGTGCATGTGGCTGAACGCGATGAAGTTGAGGTTCGCGGCGTTCAGCATGAGTTCGACGCTCATCAGGAAGACCAATGCGTTCCGCCGGGTGAGCACGCCGAACACGCCGATGCAGAAGATGCCGGCGGACAGCAGGAGGAAGTACTCGGTGGGAATCATTCGTCGTCACCCCACTGGAGCGGGTTCCCGATGCTGCCGTCCTCGCGCTTCGCGAGGAGCACCGCGCCGACGAGCGCCGCGACGAGCACGAGGTCGATGAGTTCGAACGCGGCGAGGAAGCCCTCGGTCGGGACGCCGCTCTCCCCCGTGAAGTCGAAGAGCGCGTACCCGATGTCGGTGATGAGGGCGGCGTCCGCGGGGTAGCCCGCGGGGTCGGGGAGGCTCGCGCCGAGGAACGCCGCGGCCATCACGGCGAACAGCGCGACGGCGACGAGGCCGGGGAGGAGGTCGAGGTCGGCGAAGCGCGAGCGCGCCATCAGCCGGCCACCTCCGGTTCTTCCTCTTCTTCTGCGCACGTGAGCATCACCGCGAACGCGATGAGCACGAGCACGCCCCCGACGTACACGAGCACCTGCATCGCCGCCGGGAACTCCGCGTTCAGCCACACGAAGTGAACGGCGAGCGAGAGGAGCGCGCCGCCCAGCATCAATGCGGAGTGCCAGACGTCACGCATCAGCACGACGCCGAGACTGAACGCGAGCGTGACGAGCGCGAGCACGGCGAACGCGCCGGTTTCGACGAGCGTCACTGGTAATCCACCTCGCCTTCGCCCTCGCCCACCCACGCCGACCGGTCGGGTTCGCGGGCCGCGAGCGGGTCTACGTCCTTGTACCACGGAACGTTCTTCAACTGCTCCTTGTTGTACGCGAGGTCGTGTTTGGTGTCCCCGGTGAACTCGAAGTTCTGCGTCAGCAGAATGGCGTCCACGGGACACACCTCCTCGCAGAGCCGGCAGTAGATGCACTGGCCGACGTGGAGGTTGTACTGTTCGCCCTGTCGCTTGTCGTCAGTGACGATGTGGATGGTGTCGTTCGGACACACCTTCTCGCACTGCCGACACCAGATACAGCGCTCCTGACTGAACTTGTGAATCCCGCGGAAGCGCGGGCTCACTTCGGGCGCGGTATCCGGGTACTCGACGGTGAACGTCTTCCCGTCGAGCGCGTGCTTCATCGTCGTCGCCATGGATTTGAGTACGCCTATCATGCGATCACCCCCACGATGACTGCGGTGAGAACGAGGTTCGCGAAGGAGAGCACGAGCATGCCCTTCCAGCCGACCTCGATGAGCTGGTCGACCCGGATGCGGGGAACCGCGGACCGACACCACTGCGTGAAGAGGAACACCGCCCAGATTTTGGCGATGAACCAGACGATACCGGGGAGCCACGGGCCGGCGGGGCCGCCGAGGAAGAGCGTGGCGATGATTGCGCCGCCGAGGAAGATGTGCAGGAACTCCCCGAGGTAGAAGAGAACGAAGTACACCGAGGAGTACTCGGTCTGGTAGCCGGCGACGAGTTCGCTCGGCGCGTCAGCGAGGTCGAACGGGTTGCGTCCGACTTCGGCGAGGTTCGCGAGGACGAACAACGCGAACGCGAAGGGGTTGACGAACCCGAACCACATCGGGATGTGAACGCCGGCGATGACGGCGAGCGTCTCGGACTGCGCGGCGACGATTTCGCTCACCTGGAGCGACCCCGCGAGGAGCACGACCGACGCGGCCGTGACGACGAGCGGAATCTCGTACGCGATGCTCTCGGCGACGGCGCGCATGCTCCCGAGGAACGAGTACTTGTTCGAGGACGCGTAGCCGCCGGCGACGATGCCGAGCACGGAGAGCGAGGAGACGGCGAAGACGAACGCGATGCCGACCTCGGGGTCGGCGAGCTGGATGCCGTTCCCCATCGGAATCACCGCGAACCCGAGGAGCGCGCTGAACGGCAGAAGGAATGGTGCGAGGTCCCACGCGGGGCGGTCGACGCCCTCGGGGACGATGCGTTCCTTCGAGAGGAGGCGGACGGCGTCCGCGACGATGATGAACAGGCCGAACGGCCCGACCTTGCTCACGGCGATGCGGTCGGTGAACGCCGCCGTAATCTTCCGTTTCGCCCACGGGCCGGCGATGGCGCTCAGCGTCAGCAGGAGGGTCGCGACGAACGCCGCGCCGACCAGCGCGCTCAATACTTCCACCCAGAGCGGGGGGGTCGCGCCGTACCCGAGCAGTTCGCTGATCGTGACCGGGAGCGTGCTCATCTGTCCACCTCACCCAGGATGATGTCGAGGCTGCCGAGGGTCGCGATGAGGTCGGGGATGTACTCGCCGTTACTCATCGCGGGGAGCGCCTGCAGGTTCGAGAAGCAGGGGCTCCGAATCTTGAAGCGCGCGGGCTGTCCGGTGCCGTCCGAGCGGATGTAGACGCCGAGTTCGCCCTTCGCGCCCTCGACGGCGCGGTACGTCTCGCGGTCCTCCTCGGGGTTGAGGGTGCGCGGGACGTTCGACTGAACCTCGCGGTCGTCCTCGGGCCAGTCTTCGAGGAGGTCGACGCACTGTTCGATGATGCGCGCGGACTGCTCGACCTCCCGCATCCGCACGAGGAGGCGGCTGTAGTTGTCGCCGCCGGACTCGGTGACGACGTCCCAGTCGAGGTGTTCGTAGTAGCCGTAGGGGTCGTCGCGGCGGAGGTCGTAGTCCACGCCGGACGCGCGGGCGACCGGGCCGGTGACGCCGAAGTCCTTCGCGGTGTCGGCGTCGAGGACGCCCGTGTCGATGCAGCGCAACTGGAAGAGTTCGTTGTCCGTGATGAGGTCGTGGTACTCCTCCAGGCGGTTCGGGAGGTCGTCGAGGAATTCACGGACGTTCTCGAAGAACGTCTCCCGGGGTTCGGGGATGTCCCAGACGACGCCGCCGAGGCGGAAGTAGTTGAACATCATCCGCTGGCCGGTGAGGTCTTCGAGGAGGTTCTGGACGTTCTCCCGGTCGCGCATCGCGTACATGAAGATGGCCGTGAACTCGCCGTAGATGTCGAGACAGAACGTCCCGAGCGCGAGCATGTGACTGGCGATGCGGCAGAGTTCCGCGCCCATCGTCCGGATGACCTGCGCGTACTCCGGCACCTCGATGTCGTTCAAGTCCTCCGCGGTGCGGGCGTACGCCCACTCGTTCAGGAGGCCGGCCGAGGCGTAGTCCCACCGGTCGGGGTACGGCATGATCTGATAGCGGTAGTTCCCGTTCTGCGCCATCTGCTCCTCGCAGCGGTGGAGGTAGCCGATGTCGGGTTCGACGTCCACGACCTGCTCGCCGTCGAGGACGGTTTCGAGGTGGAGGACGCCGTGGGTCGCCGGGTGGTGCGGGCCGATGTTGAGGAACATCGTGTCCGACTCCTCGTCCCGGAACTTCCCTTCGAGGGGGTTCTTGTTCTCCTCGAACGTCACTATCTGGGGTTTGTTCTGGTTGTAGTCCCGGCCGAGCGGGTGGCCCTGCCAGGTCTCGGGCAGGAGGATGCGGCGGAGGTCGGGGTGGTCGTCGTACTGGACGCCGACGAGGTCGTACGCCTCGCGTTCGTGCCACTCCGCGGTCTTGAACACCGAGGACGCGGACTGACTCACGGGGTCGTCGCGGCTCGTCGGCACGACCACGGACACCTCCTCCGTCGGGTCGTTGTACTTCTTCAGGTGGTAGATGGACTCGAAGCGGTCTTCGTACTCCTGGCTCGTGACCGCGGAGAGGTGGTCGAAGCCGGCTTCCTCCTTCAGCGCGCTCAGCGACTCCTCGACGCGGTCGGCGCGAACCACGAACCCGTCCGCGTTCAGGTGGCTCTCGCGGCCGACCACGGCGTCGCCGAGCAGGTCGGAGAGCGCGTCGTAGTCGACGCCCATCGGTTCCACCGACGGTTCGGGCTCTTCGTCGGGGGTGTCGTCTGCCTGACTCATCTGTCTCCCTCCGTCATGGCGAGTCAGCCCAGTTGTACCGCATGACGAGCGTGTCCTCGTCTATCTCGTCCGCGAGTTCCTGCACGAGTTCGTCCCGGTCGAGGTCGCCGAACTCCTCCAGTTCGTACGGCTTGACCGTGACGGGCGCGCTCTCGCCGTTCATCACGCGCTCCTGCAGTTTCACGACGCCGTAGACGAGCGCCTCGGGGCGGGGCGGACACCCGGGGACGTGGATGTCCACGGGGATGACTTCCTCCGCGCCCTTGAGGACGTTGTAGCCCTCCTGGAACGGCCCGCCGGAGATCGTACAGGAGCCCATGCCGACGACGAACTTCGGCTCCGGCATCTGGTCGTAGACGCGCTTCATGCGCGGCGCGAACTTCGAGACGATGGTTCCGGGGACGATCATCACGTCGGCCTGCCGCGGACTGGCGCGCGGCACGCCCGACCCGAATCGGTCGAGGTCGTGCTTGACCGCGTACGTGTGCATCATCTCGATGCTGCAGCAGGCGATACCGAACTGCAGCATGAACATGGAGTTCCCGCGAACCCAGTCCATGAACTTATCGAACTTCGTGAGGATGAACGGGGACGTGCCGAGCGCTTCGCGCAGTTTCGAGTTGAAGCGGTCGTCGACGCCCTCGCCCATGCGGGCCTCCCGTGTCTTGGTCTGTGGCGCTGTGCTCTCCCGTATCGCGTCCCGTGGCGTGTCACTACTCATGCTTGTACTCGTACCGTGGGTTCCGCACCCAACTCACCGCGCCGTTCCGCCACGCCCACACGAGTCCGACGACCAGAACGCCGATGAAGACGAGCATAGGTGCGAGCGCGGCAACGAGGCCCTGACTGTCGACCGCGGACCGATAGATGACGGTCCAGGGGAAGATGAGCACGGTCTCGATGTCGAAGACGACGAACAGCAACGCGACCATGTAGTACTGGATGTTGAACCGAAGACGCGTGCTCCCGGTCGGAACCTCGCCGCTCTCGAACGCGGCGCGTTTCCCTTGTTCGGGCACACTGGGACGTAGCAGGGTGGAGACGGCCACCATCGAGAGAGGGATGATGACGCCGACAGCCGCCAGCGCGCCGATGGCGATCCAAGTATTCATAACTCCGTATCGTCCGTCGATTCATCCGCCACACCTATAAACGTTGATTCTTGTGTCGGCGGCCGAACGACAGGGTCTACGGGCGTTTCGGGGCGTCTCGAAGGAGCGGGTTCGGTCAGTCGTCGCGCCGGTCGCGGAAGCCTTCGACGCCGCGGTCGTGGAGGTCGCGGGAGACCTCGGCGACGCCGGCGCGGCGGTCGTCGTGCAGGCGTTCGAGACGTGCTTCGAGGTCGCTGTCGGAGCGCGCGAGCACTTGCGCGGCGGAGAGGCCGGCGTTGTAGGACTTCCCGGCGTCCACGGCCGTCAGCGGCGCGCCGGTCGGCATCCCGATGACGGAGTCCACGGACTTCTCCTGGACGGGCACGCCGATGACGGGAACGGGGTAGGCGATGGACGCGGTCATGTTCGGGAGGTCGGCGGACTTCCCGCCCGCGCCGGCGATGACGACGTCGAGGCCGCGGTCGCCGGCGGTGTCGGCGTACGCGTACATGAGGTCGGGCGTCCGGTGCGCGGAGACGACCCACGTCTCGAACGAGTAGCCAGCGGGCGGGTTCTCGGGGTCGGTCTCCTCCGTGAACCCGAGGTCGGTGAGGGCTTCGGCGGCCCCGGCCATCGTGTCGAGGTCGGAGTCCGACCCCATCACGATTCCCACGTCGGGCGTCTGGTCGCGGTTCGATTCGGCGTCTGCTTCGAAGAAGTCGATGAGGTCTTGGACGGTCATTGGAAGTCGAGGGCGTCGCGGGCGGTTCGCGCGCGAGTGAGCGCGGTGTCGGTGTCGTCGCCGCTCGCGGTGACGTGCCCCATCTTCCGCAGGGGCCGCACCTGCGCCTTCCCGTACCAGTGGAGCGCCGCCGTCGCCACGGAGAGCGCGTCGTCCGCGCCGGCGAGACTGGCGGGGCGCTCCGCGCCCGAGCCGAGGAGGTTCGCCATCGCCGTCGGCCCCCGGAGTTCGGTCGAACCGAGCGGGAGGCCGAGCACGGCGCGCACGTGCTGTTCGAACTGCGAGGTGTGCGCGCCCTCGATGGTGTAGTGCCCCGAGTTGTGGGGGCGGGGCGCGATTTCGTTCACGAGCACGTCCCCATCCAGTTCAAACAGCTCGATGCCGAAGACGCCGCGGCCGTCGAGGGCGTCGAGCACGTCGAGCGCGACCTCGCGGGCGCGTTCGACCGTCTGGTCGTCGGTGCGGGCGGGCGCAATCGTCTCGCGGAGGATTTCGTCCTCGTGGACGTTCTCCACGACGGGGAAGGCGTCGCGCTCGTCGTCGCCGCGGACGCCGATGACGGAGAGTTCGCGCTCGAAGTCCACGAGTTCCTCGGCGACGAGGCCGGTGAGGTCGTCGAAGTAGCCGACGGCGTCGGAGACGGTGGCGGCGACGTGGTTCCCGCGGCCGTCGTAGCCGCCGCGGCGGGCTTTCAGCATGAGGGGGCTGCCGAGGTCGTCGAACGCGTCGCGGAGGTCGGTCTCGGCGTGAACCTCGCGGAAGGCGGGGACGGGGAGGCCGGCGTCGGCGAGCGCGCGCTTCTCCGCGAGTTTGTCGCCCGTCGTGCGCAGGGAGTCGGGTGCGGGGTGGACGGGCGCGTCGAGCGATTCGAGCGCGTCCGCGTCCGCCAACTCGATTTCGTAGGTCACCACGTCCGCGCGTTCGGCGAGCGAGGCGAGCGCGTCCGGGTCGTCGAAGTCCGCGACGAGCTGGTCGGCCGCGGGCGGGCAGGCGGGACAGTCTGGCGTGGGGTCGAGGACGACCACGTCGACGCCGAGCGGGCTCGCGGCCTCCGCGAGCATCCGGCCGAGTTGGCCGCCGCCGACGACGCCGAGCGTGCCACCGGGGACGAGCGAATCCATCACCCGATAAGTACCCTCACTCCTGCATAAGAGTTGTCGAACTCGTTCGAGAATTAGGCAGGTTCGTGCGTATCGTTCCGTATCCAGAACACCGTCGGGGTGTCCGTCGAGGTCATGCGGTACGTGTAGGCCGTGTAGTTCTCCAGCACGGGGTTCAGGTCGTCGTACTCGTCGGCGAGCGCGACGACCACGGGCGGCTGCTGGGACGCGACCGCGTTCGCGGAGAGCGTACTCTCCGAGTCAGCGCCGAAGCGTTCGAGGTACCAGGGGAGGGGGAGGCGGTACGTCCAGTGCTGTGGTTCGCGAGTCCCGTCCACGAGGTAGGGCGAGGGGTCGGTCGTGGTGTAGAAGTGCTCGCCGTAGAACAGGACGGTGTTCTCGCTCCCGCTCACTGCGGCGTCGAGGTCGGCGAGAAGGGCGTGGTCGAGGCCGGGCTGGCCGTACTGGACGAGCGGGTTGTCGGCGGACGCGGGGTTCTCGTACGAGGTCTGATAGGCGGTCGCGCCCGCGTAGCCGGCGACGGCGAGGAGGACGACGACGGCGACGGTCGCGCCGACGCGGTCGTCGCGCCGCCAGAACGCGACGCCCCTCTCGGCTATCCAGCCGACGCCGACGGCGGCGGGGACGGCGAGCGGCACCATCGCGTGGACGAGCGACCAGTGCGCGGCGATGTCGGTGACGATGGGGTAGCCGACGACGCTGAACAGCCCCCAGTACGCGCAGAACTCCACGAAGTCGCGGCGGCCGAGCCAGTAGCGGTCGTAGACGAACCCGGCGATGGCGAGCGCGCTGAGCGGGAGCGCGACCGCGGCGTGCGCGCGGACGGCGAGTTCGAGGTACTCAACGTAGCTGTGTTCGTGGCCGCCGCCCCAGACGGAGAACATCTCCTCGAACGCGCCGAGGGTCGCGGCCTCGAAGCCGTCGATGCTCGTGAACGCGTGCAGGAGGCCGGGGCGAGGCGCGAAGAAGAACGCGGTGACCAGCGAGAACAGCAGGCCGAGGCCGACGGCGCGGGGGAGGTACTTGCCGAGCGCGCCGTCCGCGAGCGCGTCGAACCCCGCGACGAGGTGGTCGGGGAGAGAGCCGTCGCGCCGGTCGGGGTCGCGGAGGCCGTCGAGCCAGGCGACGGTGGCGTCCGCGGCGTTCCACAGCCAGGCGCGGACGTCGGCGACCCAGCCCTCGTCGCCGCCGAGGACGCGGTGGTCGGCGACGAGGAGGAGCGCGCCCGCCCAGCAGACGAGGTAGAGGAGGGCGTTCGCCTTCGTGGTGAACGCGAGGGCGAGCGCGACGGTGGCGGCGGGCCAGTACCAGCGGCGGCCGGTGGCGAGCGCGCGGACGACCAGGCCGAGCGCGAGCAGGCTGAACGCGGCGACGAGCACGTCGTTCCGCATGAAGCGGCTGTAGTAGACGAGGACGGGATTGATGGCGAGGAAGCCCGCGAACCCGAGGACTTCGGTGTCGGTGAGGTGGTCGCGGAACAGCCACGCGGCGAGCGGGAGGAGGCCGCCGACGAGCGCGACGACGGCGCGGGCCGTGGCGTCGCTCGCGCCGAACAGCCCGAAGACGTACTTGTTGACGTGGTAGAGGAAGGGGCCGTGGATGATGGGTTCGTAGTCGTAGTGTCCGGTCTCGACGTACCGGAGTATCCAGTAGCCGACGCGGCCCTCGTCCCAGTGGAAGACTCTGAGGCCGAGCGCCCAGAACCGCACGAGGAGGGCGGCCGCGGTGAGGGCGAGGAGGCCGGCGACGACGCGTCGGCGGCCGAGGCGGGACGGAAGCATACCGAAGGCACGTGTGGGGCGGGGCAAAGACTTTCCGAAGACGGTAGCACTAAGCCCCGTCCCGCGCTCTCTCCGGCATGGTCTCTCTCGGCCTCGTGGTCGCACAGTTCAACAGCAGTGTCACCGACGGGATGGCGGAGGCGGCGCGGGACGCCGCCGCGGACGGCGGCGCGGACGTCGTCGAGACGGTTCCCGTGCCGGGGGCGTACGACGCGCCGCTGGCCGCCGACCGCCTCGCGCGCCGGGACGACGTGGACGCCGTCGCGGTCGTCGGCGCTATCGTCACCGGTGACACCGACCACGACCAGGTCATCGCGCACGCGACCGCCCAGAAGCTCACGGACGTGAGCCTGGAGCGGGACACGCCGGTCGCGTTCGGCGTGAGCGGCCCGGGAATGAGCGGTGCGGAGGCCCGGGAGCGCGTGGAGAAGGGTCGGGAGGCCGTCGAGAGCGCGATTCACCTCGCTGAGGAACTACAATGACCGAGTACGCAGACCGCGTCGAACGAGTCGAACCGAGCGCCACCCTCGCGGTGTCGAACCTCGCAAGCGAACTGGAAGCACAGGGAGAGGACGTCGTCGACCTCTCCGTCGGCGAACCCGACTTCCCCACGCCCGAGAACGTCGTGGAGGCCGCGGAGGACGCCCTCGAAGCCGGCCACACGGGCTACGCGCCGTCGAACGGGATTCCGGAACTGAAGGAGGCTATCGCGTCGAAGCTGAACGACGACGGCCTGCCGTACGAGCCGAGCAACGTCATCGTCACGCCCGGCGCGAAGCAGGCGCTGTTCGAGACGTTCCAAGCGCTCGTGGACGACGGCGACGAGGTCGTCCTCCTCGACCCCGCGTGGGTGTCCTACGAGGCGATGGCGAAGATAGCGGGCGGCGACCTCACGCGCGTGAACCTCGCGCCGCACGACTTCCAGCTCGAACCCGCGCTGGACGAACTCGCCGACGCCGTCTCCGACGAGACGACGCTCCTCGTCGTGAACAGTCCGAGCAATCCGAGCGGCGCGGTGTACTCCCGGACGGCGATGGAGGGCGTGCGCGACCTCGCGGTCGACCACGACATCACCGTCATCTCGGACGAGATCTACCAGCACATCAACTACGGCGCGGAACACGTGTCGCTCGGCGCGCTCGACGGGATGTTCGAGCGCACGGTCACAGTCAACGGCTTCTCGAAGGCGTACTCGATGACGGGCTGGCGGCTCGGCTACCTCGCCGCGCCCGAGGGCACGGTGTCGCAGGCGGGGAAAGTGCACTCGCACTCCGTCTCCTCCGCGACGAACTTCGTCCAGCACGCGGGCGTCGAAGCCCTCGAACACACCGAGGAGGCCGTGACCGAGATGGTCGAGGCGTTCGAGGAGCGCCGCGACCACCTCGTCGAACTGCTCGCGGAGCGCGGCGTGGACGTGTCCGTCCCTGCGGGCGCGTTCTACATGCTCCTCCTCGTGGACGAGGACGACCAGGCGTGGTGCACGAACGCCCTGGAGGACGCGCACGTCGCCACCGTCCCCGGGAGCGCGTTCGGCACGCCGGGGTACGCGCGCGTCTCCTACGCCGCGAGCAAAGACCGCATCGAGGAAGCCGTCGAGCGACTCGCGTCCGAAGGCTACCTCTGAGGACGGTTCGCACGCGAAACCGCCACACTGCGGCCGGCTGAACGACGACTATTTCCTTCCCATCGACCTCGGACGAGTATGTTCACCGTGTTCGCCGCCCTCCTCGCCGGAGTGGCGACTGGGCGACTGGGAGGCGCTCGCGCCGCGCGCCAGGCCGGCCGCCTCCTCTCGATTGGTCTCGTGGTTCTCCTCTTCCTGATGGGCGTCCGCCTCGGCGCGAGCGACGCCGTCCTCTCGAACCTCGGACGAATCGGCCTGTACGCGTTCGTACTCGCGCTCGGGAGCGTCGTCGGGAGCGTCGCCTGCGCGTACGCCATCCGAGGCTACCTCCCGTCGTTCGACGCGCCCGGCGACGTGGAGTCCGGTGACGGGGACTCCCGGACGCTCACCGCGCTCGTGCTCGGCGCGCTCGTTCTGGGCGCGGTCGCCGGCGCAACCGTTCTCCCCGCCGGGTCGCTCCCATTGGTCGAGCGCGCGACGACGCTCGCGCTCGCCGGCCTGCTGTTCGCGGTCGGCGTCGGCCTCGGCGCGGACGGCGCGCTCCTCGCGCAGGTGAAGCGCCTCGGCGTCCCCATCCTCGCGCTCCCCGCGTCCATCGCCGTCGGGAGCGTCCTCGGCGCGCTCGCCGTCGGCGTCGCGCTCGGAATGAGCGGCACTGCGGCCGCCGCGGTCGGCGCGGGCTTCGGCTGGTACAGCCTCTCCGCCGTCCTCATCACTGACGCCGCCGGCGTCCACCTCGGTTCGCTGGCGTTCCTCGCGAACGTCTTCCGGGAGGCGCTCGCGCTCGCCAGCCTCCCGTTCGTCGTCCGGCACTTCGGCCGCGCGGCCGCCATCGCGCCCGGCGGCGCG
Source organism: Salarchaeum japonicum (assembly GCF_020614395.1). Taxonomy (NCBI): domain Archaea; kingdom Methanobacteriati; phylum Methanobacteriota; class Halobacteria; order Halobacteriales; family Halobacteriaceae; genus Salarchaeum; species Salarchaeum japonicum. The sequence goes on from NZ_CP085324.1 coordinate 1,759,736, forward strand.
ACCACGATGGACGTGACCCTCCCCGCCGTCAAGGACTCTGCGGGGAACGGCGCGGTCGTTCCCGCGTTCGTCAACGGCGCGGTGCTCTCCTCGCTCGTCCCCCTCCTCGTCCCCGCCTTCCTCGGGTTCTAGGTCTCGCTCGGGTCGATAACGTCGCCGTCGTGCGGATACACGCCGACCTGGTCGCAGATGTCGCTCATCGGGCACGCCTCCGGGCCGTCGAGGCACGCTGGCTTGCGCGCCGTGCAGAACTCGCGGCCGAACTGAATCATCGCCGTGTGCCCGAACCCGCACTTCGACGCGGGCACCTCGGCCTCCATCACCTCGCGCACCTGCTCGTGGTCGGCATCCGGGGGCGCGAACCCCATCCGGCGCGCGATGCGGTGGACGTGCGTGTCAACGGGGAAGACGCCGTCCCGGCCGCCCGCGAAGAGGAGGACGCAGTCCGCCGTCTTCGGGCCGACGCCCTTCATGTCGAGGAGCGCGTCGCGAACGTCGTCGGGCGACTCGGATTTCACGAACTCGTCGAAGGCGTCCGCGCCGCCGTACTCCTCGACGACGCGGGTCGCGAGGCGGATGATGGTCTCCGACTTCTGGTTGTAGAGGCCCGCGGACGCGATGGCGTCCGCGAGTTCGTCCTGCTCGGCGTCGGCGAGCGCGCGAGCGAGGTCGCCGTCCTCGGTCGCGTAGCGCGCCATCAGTTCGTCGTGGGCGGGCTGGCTCGCCTTATCGGAGGTGTTCTGGCTGAGAACCGTGCGGACGAGGCACTCGAAGGCGTCCTGGCCGCCGTACGTCTTCTGCCAGTAGCGCTCGCCGAGGCGGTCGATGAACACCTCGACGCTGGAGGCGGCGTCGCCGGGGTCGAACGCGGCCGCGCGGCCGCCGCCCGCGGTGCCGCCGGAGATGTTCTCCGCTGGCTCGTCGCTCATACCCACGTCTTCGTGGGCGGCGAGGAAAGTGATTCGGGAGTGTCGTCGAAATCCGAGTGGCTCGACAATTCCCCCGCTGAAACAGCTGTCGGGTAGGTGCGCGAACCGACCGCCAGTTTAGTGTTATCGAACTATAGTGAGGTACCGAGCCGCGGTTGATTGACGCAGTACAGCTCGAAGAAAAAGACCACTGAGTATAGCGATACCACTCCCAGCCGATCGGACGAGAGTCGCTACTGGCGATCCTGTCAGTGTACACTCGGAAAGAAACGAACCCATGCGAAAAGTGCAACCAATATTGAGACATCCCGCGCGCTCAGGAGTTGCTACAACTCAGCTGTCGAGATTTCGTCCGCCTCCGCTCTATACTGCGCGTAGTGGTCTTCGGCCCACTGTACGGCCGCATCTGTCTCGTTGATGAGTACGCCAGCGACACCGCCCCCGTCGTAGGCGGTGATACCGGCGTAGCTCGATTCCGGCGTGTCCATTATCCACAGTGCGTAGGGGAGTTCCTGATCGCTCTCGTAGACCTCTAATCCGTCCGCTTCGGAGAGGGATGGCGTCCCGAATTCCGGAAGCGATGGAAGGGCTTCGAGCACGTCCGGCTCGGCGATGATCTCAACTGTCAAATCGCCTTCGCCGAGTCGCTCCGCGATGAGACTCGGGTAGAAGCTGAGCACGACCGGTGCAAGCCCCCGCATCCGTGTCGCGCGCTCAAACAGTTCGTTGCTGGGTTTGAGCGCCTGATCCGGTGCGTGGGCCGCGCTCATCGTGACGGACGCACCCTCCAACAGACTCGTGGAGACGGGTGCGTCACGCGGAAGGTGATTGACGAACGCAGTCGTCGACGAAACCGCATCCGTCGCCCGCTCGTACGCCCGGTACTCCCGAAGTGCGAGCCGACCGGCGGTCGTCACCGCGTACTCCGAGCCGTCTTTTTCGACGAGGCCGGCCTCGGTGAGTTCGGCGATTGCGCGGTCAACTGTCGAACGCGAACTCTCGAGTTCGGCGACGAGCTCCGGTTTGCGAGCGGGAGATGCCTGTAAGGCGGCGAGTACGGGAGAGCGCCGTTCGAGAAGGCGTCGCATCTCTGCATCACTCTCTGGCATATTCCGGTCGTATTCGCGGGGTACGTATAATCAGTACTACATTCATCGCAACGAAGTCCGTACTCACGCTCCGGGAGAGTCACCGCGCTGTGAACGTACTAACAAGGAGTGAGGGTATACGAACGGGAACACAAGTTGGAGATGTCCCCGCTGACGCATCGAGGGACGCTTGCTAATATGAGTTCCAAGATGCTCCTGAACGAAGACCACTGGATCACGCTCGTCGCTGCGATTGTGACGGTGGGCGGGCTCGGACTCCTGTCCGACCTTCCGTGGTTCTGGCTGTTAGTCGCGGGAATGGTCGTCTCAGGGATGGTTGAATTCGTGATTCGAGAGATACCCCCTGATAGGGATGACTACGACCCGGAAGCGTACCGACTGTGGGACGCTGGATACGGTCGAGACTCCGAAAGCAGCAGTGATACCGAGTGAAATGGCGCTGTTGAAATCCGTTAGGAGTCCGTAAATCACGCCCCCGGTATACTCCGTATGCGCTGGTCGTCACCGGTTTCGTAGCCGTGTGGTAACGGCTGTTTCACCGATACAAATGGGGGCGATAAGAGGTCGATAGAGCCGTTCGGGGTTACTCGACGCGGAGCGTCATCGTGAGCGGCGCGCCGTCTGCGAGTGAGGTGACGTAGTCGCGGGGGAGGTCGGCGGCCGCGGCGTCGGCGTCCACCATGATGGTGCGGTCGTCGACGTACGTGCTGGTGCGGCCGACGTGCCCGCGCTGGTTCTCGAACGCGAGGTCGGGGTGGCCGCTCCCCGTGATTGTGACGCGTTCGTCGGGGGTTTCGAGGATGGCGGTGATGGTGGCGCTCTCGTCCCGGCAGGCATCGACGAACTCGCGCGAGAAGTCGCTGGGGGCGCGGTCGGCGTCGATGGCGAGGATGCAGTCGCCGGCGGGCGTGAGGTAGTCGTCGGTCGTGACCTCGAACGTGCTCGCGTGTTCGGCGGAGACGTTCTCGTGGCCGCGGGCGTGCACGACTTCTTCCATACCCGCGTTCGGCCCCTCTCGCACTTGAAGGTCTTTATGTGTGCGCGGATTCGCCGAAATCGTGCTAGAGTCCCGCAACCGGCTGCGTGGTAGCTGTTTGCACACCCCGGCCGAGGGCAAATTTTAAATGTCTATGGGAGGTACTAGGTGATACCTGAACGCCCCAGCGTTCACCAGCACCGCTCGAGAATGACAGGCCGTTCTCACTTACGACGATCCGAAGGGACTGGCGAGCGACGCCTGTGTGGCGCACAGCGGCGGAATGGAACCGAGGTTTGAACAATGGTAGAACAAGAAACTATCGACGTGTCGTCCGCGGACGAGCTGATTACTGACGAAGAACTCGAGAGCAAATCCAAGGGCCAGCTTATCAAGAAAGCCGGCCAGTTCCGTGACCGACGGAACGAGCTCAACCAACTCGCGTCCTCGCGCGCCTCCAAGCGCGACGAGCTGAACGCGAAGACGCGCGAGAAGGTCGACGCGGCGCAGGAACACCGCGAGGACCGCGACGAACTGAACGAGCGCGTGCAGGAGCACAAGGAGATTCGAAACGAGCTCAACGCCGAAGCGAACGAGCTCTTCGAAGAGGTCGAAGACCGCAAGTCCGACCTCGAACTCGACGAGGGCAAAGACCTCGAAGAGCTGAAAGAGGAGATCGAACAGCTCGAGTTCAAGCAGCAGACCGAAGTCCTCTCCACGGAGGACGAGCGCGAGCTCATCGAGAAGATCGAGCAGAAGCGCGAGGAGTACCAGACGCGCAAGGAGAAGCTCGACCAGACCGAGGGGCTCGACGAGCTCGTCGAGGAAGCAGAAGAGGTTCGCGCCGAGGCGTCGAAGCACCACGAGAAGGTGACGGAGCTCGCAGACCGCGCGCAGAAGCACCACAACGAGATGATCGAGGCCTACCGGGAGGCCGACGACATCCGTGACGAGGCCGACGAGAAGCACGAGGCGTTCGTCGAGGCCCAGGAGGCCGCCGACGCGCACCACGAGGCCTTCGTTCGCGTGCAGAAGCGTCTGCGCGAGCTCGATAAGGAAGAAGAAGAGGAGAAGCAGTCCCAGCGCGAAGCGAAGCGCCAGGAAGCGAAGGAAGAGGCCGAGGACATCTACGAGCGGTTCCAGGAGGGCGAGACCCTCGACACCGAGGACCTCCGGAAGCTCCAGAAGTCCGGTCTCCTATAGTCGGCGTTCTCTCTCCGGTATTTCTCCGTTTTCGAGTCCGCGTAGCCCCTGGCTCGCCGGGACTGGCGAGTTTTTAACACGTCCGGGCGTGTCGTGTGCGTATGGATACTGCAGTGAAGCGGTTCGGGCGGCTGTTCGTGTTCGTGCTCGCGCTCGCGGTGGGCGCGGCCGCGGGCTGGCTGGTGTTCGTCGGAGCCGCGGACGGGAGTCTCGCGCGCCTGCTGGGTATCGTGCTCGCTATCGGCGTCGCCGTCGCGGTGGGCCGGCTGGGCGCGAACGTGGCGGGGTCGGTGTTCGCGCCGTACAACGTCGCCGAAGTGGGCGTCGAGGGCCCGATATCGCGGGACGGCGGGAGTTCGGTGCCGATGCAGCCGGGTTCGACGCCCGCGGACGCCATCGTGGAGCAGATGGAGCGCGCGGACGCGGACGGGAACGTGGACGCGCTCGTCGTCCGCCTCAATACGCCGGGTGGCGAGGTCGTGCCGAGCGACGACATCCGGAACGCCGCCGAGAAATTCGAGGGGCCGACGGTGGCGTACGCGACGGACACGTGTGCGAGCGGCGGGTACTGGATCGCGTCGGGCTGTGACCGCATCTTCGCGCGCGACGGCAGCATCGTCGGCTCCATCGGCGTGGTGGGGTCGCGGCCGAACGCGTCCGGGTTGATGGAGAAGCTCGGGTTGTCCTACGAGCAGTTCACGGCGGGCGAGTACAAGGACGCCGGCGTCCCGCTGAAGGAGATGGAGGAGAAAGACCGGGAGTACCTCCAGGGCATCGTGGACGGCTACTACGACGAGTTCGTGGAACGCGTGACGGACGGCCGCGACCTGGACGAGGACGAAGTGCGGGACACGGAAGCCCGCGTCTACCTCGGGGAGGACGCGAAAGACCTCGGCTTGGTGGACGAACTCGGGACGCGGGACGCCGTGGACGACTACCTCGAATCGGAGCTCGGCACCGGCGTGGAGACCCGGGAGTTCGAGCCGCAACGCGGGCTCGCGTCCCGGGTGCGGTTCGGCGCGCAGTCGCTCGCGTTCGCGTTCGGCGCGGGGCTCGCGAACGCGGTCGGCGCGGACGATATCGGCTTCGAGTTCACGTAGACGGGAGAGTTTTTACTGCGGGGTGTGCATCCTCTACGTACCCGAATGCACACGCTGGTTCTCTGTCTCGACCGGTCGGGCGCGGTGCCGCGCGCGACCGGCGTCACACCCCCGGTCGCCGGCTGGGAGGCCGTGCAGTCCCTCGTGGTGGAGTACGGCGTCACCGACCCCGAGGACTCGGCGGTGAACTGCCTGCTCGAAGGCCTGCGGGTGAGCCGCGACCTCCGGGACGACGGCGAGGAATCCACGGTCGCGGTGGTGTCCGGGAACGCGGACTCCATCGTCGGCGCAGACCGCACCATCGCCGAGCAAGTGGACGCCCTCCTGGAGCGCTTCGACCCGGACGCCGCCATCCTCGTCGTGGACAGCGCGGACGACGAGCGCGTCGTCCCCATCGTGGAGAGCCGCCTCCCCGTCGATTCGGTCGATCGGGTCGTCGTGCGGCAGGCCCGCGACATCGAGTCCACGTACTACCTCCTGAAGCAGTTCCTCGCCGACGAGGAACTCCGCGGCACCGTGCTCGTCCCGCTCGGCGTCGTCCTGCTCGTCTTCCCGATACTCCTCACGCTCACGAACAGCCTCGCCGTCGCCATCGCCGCAATCACCGCCGTCATCGGCGTGTTCCTCCTCTACAAGGGCCTGAACATCGACGAGTCCGTGAGCGGCCTCCCGAGTCAGGCCCGGGACGCCCTCTACTCGGGCCGCGTGAGCATCGTCACGTACGTCGTCGCCGCCGGTCTCGCGCTCATCGGGGTGTTCGCGGGCGCGCTCGGCGTCTCCGACATGGCGTCGATGGACGGCGAGTTCGTCGCCGCGATGGCGTTCGCGTTCTACAGCGTCCCCTGGCTCGCGCTCGGCGCGCTCGCCGCGAGCACCGGCCGCCTCATCGACGAATCCATCAGGGAGGACGAGGTCGGCGCGAACTACGTGAACCTCCCGTTCGGCGTCGTCGCCGTCGGCCTCGTCGTCCGCGGGTTCGCCGGCTACTTCCTCGAACGCGCGAGCGTCCTCGACCCCGTCACCGTCGGCGGCGTGGACTTGGGCGCGCTCTCTCTCGCACCCGTCGTTCTCTCCGCGGAGGAACGCCTCGCCGTCTTCGTCGTCGCGGGCGTGCTCGTCAGCCTCGTCGGCATCCGCGTCGGCGGAATTCTCGGCGACGAGTAGCGTGAGTCCGCGACCCCTATAGCCCCCGAGCGCGAACCCCGGGTATGACCGACGGCCAGTGGGTGGGGTTGTTCTCCGGCGGCAAGGACTCGAACTGGGCGCTCTACCGCGCGCTCGAAGACGGACTCGACGTCGGCCGCCTCCTCACCGTCCACCCCGAGGAGGACTCCTACATGTACCACGTGCCCGCGACCAGCCTCACCGAACTCGCCGCCGAGAGCATCGGCATCCCGCTCGTGAACGTCGACCCCGGCGACCTCGACGCGCTCGACGCCGAGGACTCCGGCGCGCAGGGCGACCGCGAACTCGAACCCCTGGAGGCCGCGCTCCGCGACCTCGCACCCAGCCTCGACGGCGGCCTCGCCGGCGTCACCGCCGGCGCGATCGAGAGCGAGTACCAGACCAGCCGCATCCAGGCGATGGCCGACCGCCTCGGCTGTGAGGTGTTCGCGCCGCTCTGGCAGGAAGACCCCGAAGCACTCGGCGAGGCGATGCTCGACGCCGGCTTCGAAATCACCATCCTCCAAGTCGCCGCGTACGGCCTCGACGAATCCTGGCTCGGCCGCACCCTCGACCACCAGGCGCTCAGCGACCTCCGAGAACTCAACGACGAGTACGGCGTCCACCTCCTCGGCGAAGGCGGCGAGTTCGAGACGTTTGTCACGGACGGCCCTCACTTCGACCGCGCCATCGAACTGGAGTACGACACCGTCTGGGAGGGAAATCGCGGGCACGTCGAAATCACGGACGCGCGGCTGGAATAACCGCGGTAGAACTGTTAGTTCCCGTTCGATATCGTGGTGTGTGCGCCGATGAGCGCGCCGGCGAAGTCGATGTTCTCGACGTGGGTCTGCTCGTCGATGATGGAGTCGCGGACGTCGCAGTCGCGGACGGTGGCGTCCGGGAAGACGACGGAGTTGTCGAGGCTGGAGTTGACGACTTCCGCGCCGTCCATCACGTGAACGTTGTCGCCGAGCGTGGTGTTCTCGACGGTGGCGGAGTCCGCGACGAGGGCGTCGCCGTCGAGCGTCCACGCGACCGCGTCCAGGTAGGACTCGGGCGTGCCGATGTCGAACCACGCGCCCTCGAACGTGAACGCGTGCACGGACTGGCGCTGCTGGAGCCACTGAATGAACCACCCGGGCTCGTCGGGGTTCTCGCCCGCGTCGAGGTACTCGCCGAACGACGGGATGGTGTCCGCGGGGAACGCGTAGCACGCGATGGAGACGAGCGTGCTCTTCGGATTCGCGGGCTTCTCCTGGAAATCCACGACCTCGTCCCCGTCGAGACTCACCAGCCCGTACGACTTCGCGCGCTCCTTACTCCCCACGTCGTACGCCGCCAGCGACGGCGCGTCCTTCGCCTCGAAGAAATCCAGGAACTCGGAGACCTCGAAGCTGATGAGGTTGTCGCCCGCGATGACGAGCGTGTCCTCCGCCACGCCCTCCCGCTCGAACAACTGATTCAACGCCCCCACCACGCCGAACTTCTCGTCCTCCTCGGTGGTGTCCTCGATGGAGAGCGTCGTCTTCTCGTACCCCTGCTCGTCCAGGTGTTCCGCGAAATCGTCCGCGAACCGCTCGTTCGTCGACACGAACACCTCACTGATGCGGTCGTCCGCCTCCAACTCCGAGAAAATCCGGTCGATAACAGTAGACTCACCGACAGGCAGGAACATCTTCGGCCGATGCTTCGTAATCGGCCACATCCGCGTCGCGTACCCGCCAGCCAGCACGACAGCTTTCATACCCCACCGATACCCCGGCCGCGGTAAGGTCTTTTTCCTTCCACTTCCACCGTTTTCCGGCTCGGGTGCGCCGGCGGCGCACCACTCGCCGCAAAACCCTGGAGGGAAAAAGCCCGAACGCGCTCCGCGCGTTCGGTCGAATACGAGGGACATCTACAGCGCCGCCACCCGCGGTCGCACCGCCGCACCGCGACAGCACCACCCCGCTACGCTATCTTGAACGCGGGTTCCTCGATGCCCTCGTGCTTGCATTCGGGGCAGCGCGAGGGGAGGTTGAGCGGGTCGTCGAAGTCGTTGAACCCGCACTCCTCGCACTCGGGCGGGCGGACGAGGAGTTCGTCGTCCGTGCCGTCGAGGGATTTCGCGACGTGTTCGACGTGCCGGAGCGCGGCGTGCGCGGTGATGGCGAACTCTGTCGCGAGCGAACTCGGGGTGGCGGGTTCCTCGCGGAGGGCGTCGGCGATGCGTTCGCGGGTCGTCCGCTCTGGCATACCCGGGCTTGGACGGGCGACGCTTAGTGTCCATCGGTGGACGTTAGTTCGCGCGACGGCGAGCAGTCGTATGAGCGACGGCGAACGAATTACGGGAACGGAAAACGTGCCCGCGGATTCGACGTTCCTGTTCACGGTCGAAACCGACGACGGCGAGGACGAGGCGGTGCTCACGCGCGCCGAAGACGGCGTCGAGGGGTACGTGAACCGCTGTATGCACTTCACGCACATCCGCATCGACAAGGGGAGCGGCGCGCCCGTCCGGAACGGCGAACTCGTCTGCGCGAACCACGGCGCGATGTTCGAGCAGGACACGGGCGTCTGCACGTTCGGGCCCTGTGAGGGCGCGCAGCTCGACCGCATCGACATCGACGTTCGCGACGGCGGCGTCTACCTCGTGGACGACGACTACGCGTTCGTGCGGACGGGCGGTATCGAGTCCGACCCGGCCGACCTGGGGTCTACGTCGAACGTCGAGTTCTAGCCCGGTAGGCGTCGTGCAGGCGCTCCGTCACGGGGAACTCCTCGTACGTGGTGTCGTCGTATCGGCGGACGGGGCGGAGTTCCCACGTGGAGTTCGTGAGGAACACCTCGTCCGCCCGGCGGAGCGCCGCGGGGTCGTAGCGACCGGTCTCGACCGGAATATCGCGTTCGCGAGCGATGTCCAGAACGACCTCGCGGGTGATGCCGGGGAGTATCGGGCCGTCGAGGCTCGGCGTGCGGAGGACGCCATCGCGGACGAAGAAGACGTTGCTCGTCGCGCCCTCGGCGAGCGACCCGCTGGCGTCGAGGAGGAGGGCTTCGTCGGCGTCCACGCTCCGGCGCGCGAGGACGCCGTTGAGGTAGTTGTGGGTCTTCGCGGCGGCGGGAATCGCCTCGCTCGGGACGCGCTGGACGGACGAGGTTTCGAGCGTGGCGGGCGCGTCCCACGCGGGGCCGCGGTCGAGTTCGCGCACCTGCACGACGACGGTCGGGTCGGTCGCCGGGCCGGGGTCGAGTTTGCCGGGCTGGACGCCCCGTGAGACGCTGAGTTTGACGTACGCCTCCGCGAGGTCGTTCGCGTCGAGCGTCTCCCGGACGCGCTCGCGGAGGGTCTCGGCGGAGAGTTCGTGGTCGATTCCGAGGAGCGAGCAGGAGTTCGCGAGCCGATCGAGGTGGGCGTCGAACCGGAAGACGCGGCCGTCGTAGGCGCGCATCGTCTCGAAGACGGCGTCGCCGTACTGGAACCCGCGGTCGCGGACGCTCACGGTGGCGTCGTCGGCGGGGACGAGGTCGCCGTCTACGCTGTATAACATGTCTGGAGGAAGGTTCGAATCAGCTGTTTTCCGCCGTCGGTGAGGATGCTCTCGGGGTGGAACTGGACGCCGACGTGCGGTTTCTCGCGGTGGCGGACGGCCATCACGAGGTCGCGGTCGTCAGTGGTGTGCGCGGTCGCCTCCAACGCCCGGGGGAGGTCGCCGGTCGCGGCGAGGGAGTGGTAGCGGCCGACGGAGAGCATGTCGGGGAGGCCGGCGAAGACGCCGCGGCCGTCGTGCGCGATGGTGGAGGGTTTGCCGTGGACGACGCTGGGGGCGTGGCCGACCCGCCCGCCGTTCGCGGCGACGAGCGCCTGGTGGCCGAGGCAGACGCCGAGCGTCGGGTAGTCGAGCGAGAACACGGCCGTGGAGACGCCGGCGTCCGCGGGCGTTCCCGGCCCCGGGGAGACGACGATGCCGTCCGGGTCGATGTCCCGCACGTCGGCGAGAGTGAGGGCGTCGTTGCGCTCGACGCGGAGTTCCTCGCGGGGGTCGCGGCCCGCGTCCGCGAGCGCGTCGCCGACGTACTGGACGAGGTTGTAGACGAACGAGTCGTAGTTGTCCACGACGAGAATCACGACTCCACCCCCAGCGACGCCTCCAGAGCGTCGTCCAATGCGGTGACGAGCGCGCGAGCCTTCGCGAGCGTCTCGTCGTACTCGGCGTCGGGGTCGGAGTCGTGGACGACGCCCGCGCCGACCCGGAGGTGGTACTCCTCGCGGTGGCGGACGAGCGTGCGGATGACGATGTTCAAGACCGCGCGGCCGTCGAACCCGACGAGGCCCATGCTTCCGGTGTAGGGGCCGCGGCGGGTGGCTTCGACCGCGTCGATTAGCTCCATCGTTCGCGGTTTCGGCGCGCCCGTGATGGTGCCGCCGGGGAAGACGGCGGCGACGGCGTCCGCGAGCGACTGGTCGTCGCGGAGCGTGCCGGTCACGTCGCTCACGAGGTGCATCACCTCGGAGTACCGGTCGACGCGGCGGTACTCGGCGACCGCGACGCTCCCGTACTCGCTGACTTTCCCGAGGTCGTTGCGTTCGAGGTCCACGAGCATCGCGTGTTCGGCGCGCTCCTTCTCGTCGCCCCGGAGTTCCGCTTCGAGCGCGTCGTCCGCGGCGGGCGTGTCGCCCCGCGGGCGGGTGCCGGCAATGGGTTCCGTCCGCAGGCGGTCGCCGTCGCGTTCGAGCAGGAGTTCGGGGCTGGCGGAGACGAGGTCGACGCCCGGGAACTCCACGAGTCCGGAGTAGGGCGCGGGGTTCACGTCGCGCAGCGCGGCGTAGACGGTGACGGGGTGGACGCTCGCGGGCGCGGCGAGGCGCTGGCTGACGTTCGCCTGGAAGGTGTCGCCGTCGCGGACGGCGGCCTTCACGTCGCGCACGCGCTCCGCGAACGCCTCGCGGCCGCACTCCGAGACGAACGGCCCCGGGGACACGGCCGGGTCTGTCACGCCGGGGTCGCCCGTTCGGATGCGTTCGACCAGTTCCTCTGCGCGAGCGACGGCCTCGTCGAAGGTGGCGTCCCGGGGGGCAGCGACGACCCGGAAGTCGCCGTCGAATGGTTCCGGCCACGCCGCGAGCGCGTCGTACCGGCCGAACTGGAGGCGGGGGAGACCGCGGTCGTCCGCGGCCGAGTCGGGGAGGGCTTCGAGTTCGCGCGCGACGTCGTAGGACAGCCAGCCCGCGTACCCGCCGGGGAACGGCACGTCACAGCCCGCGCGGGCGAGCGCGTCCGTCTCGAACTCGCGGAGGGTTTCGAGCGCGCCGTCGTCCGTTTCGAGGAACGCGTCCGGCTGGACGCCGAAGTACCCCCAGCCGTCGCTCCCGCCCGTGGTCTCGTAGAAAAATCCGGGGTCGTCGCCGCGGGCGCGCCGGTACGCGTCGAACGGTTTCACGCCCTCGACGCGGAGTTCGACGGGGACGCGAACGCCGTCGCCGGCGGCGCGCTCGAAGCGCTCGCGGTCGGTGACGACGGCGGAATCCATACGGGAGAATCGGGGGCCGCGAACTTAGGGTAGTCGCTCCTGCGCGCGGTCAACCCAGCGCTGGACGCGCGAGGGCGACACGTCGATTTCGTCGCCGAGGACGTCCGCGTCCGCGTCCGCGAGGTCGGCGACCGTCTCGATACCGGCGTCGTGGAGGCGCTCAGCGTACGCGGGGCCGATTCCCTTCAGGAGTTCCACGTCCTCCGCGCCCTCCTCGTCGGGTTCGGACTCGCTCTCCGCGTCCGGTTCGACCGCGTCGATGTCCGTCGTCTCGTCCTCGGCTTCCGGCTGACCGGCACCCGCCTCGGCCGGTTCGGCGCGCTCTGACTCCGCGACCTTCTCGCCCTCCTCCACGTGGTCTTCCACGAGCGACTCCGTGGAGGCTGAGGCGTCCGTCGCCTCCGCAATCGGTTCCTCCTCGCTCTCGTCGAGGTCGGGTTCGACCGCGTCGAGGCTCTCGTCCTCGGCTTCCGGCTGGCCCGCGCCGGCTTCCGCGGGTTCGGCGCGCTCGGACTCCGCGACCTTCTCGCCCTCCTCCACGTGGTCTTCCACGAGTGATTCGGTGGACGCCGACGCGTCCGTCTCTTCGGCCACGGGTTCGTCCTCGCGTTCGCGTTCGACGGTCACGTCGACGCTCCCGTTGCGCCCGGACTCGTCGGAACCGAGGCCGAGCATCGACTTGAGTGCGGATAGCAGTCCCATGAATCGGGCGTAAGCCCGGCTCTCACTTAAAGCCGTGCCCGCAGTGCGGCGTTCATCGCGTCCACGGGGGCGTCCCGGCCCGTCCAGCGCTCGAACGCCTCGACGCCCTGGTAGAGGAGCATCCACGCGCCGTCCACGGTGTCCGCGCCCGCGCGGAGCGCGTCCCGGAGGAGGCGGGTGTCGAGCGGGCTGTACACGGCGTCCATCACCGTCAGGTCGGCGTGGAGGGCGTCGGCGGGGACGGGCGAGGCGTCCTCGTCCATCCCGACGCTCGTCGCGTTCACGAGCACGTCCGCGCCGGCGATCAGTTCGGGGAGGGCGTCGAGTCCGTGCGCGCTCGCGGCGTCGCCCACGTCGCCGGCGAGCGACTCGGCGGTCTCGACGGTGCGGTTCGCGACGGCGACCGACGCGCCGGCGTCGGCGAGCGCGAACGCGACGGCGCGACCCGCGCCGCCAGCGCCGACGAGCACGGCGTCCGCGTCCGCGAGTTCGACGCCGTGGCTGGTGAGCGCGCGCCGCGCGCCCCCGGCGTCCGTGTTGTGGCCCGTCGGGGCGTCCCCGGAGAAGTCGATGGTGTTGACCGCGCCGATGCGCGCGGCGAGCGGGTCGGGGTCGACGAGACCGAGCACGTCCTGCTTGAACGGGATGGTGACGTTCAGGCCCGCGATGTCGAGCGCGTCAGCGCCCGCGACGGCGTCCGCGATGTCGGCTTCCGCGGGTTCGAACGTGACGTACCGGGCGTCGATGCCGAGTTCGTCGTACGCCGCCTCGTGCATCGGCGGGGAGAGCGAGTGGCCGACCGGATTCCCGAGGAGTCCGTAGACGTCCATCAGTGGCCTCCGGTGGTGATGCCGAGGAACACGACGAAGTAGACGAGCAGTGCGATGAACGCCGCGTAGAACACGCCGCCGACGAGGAACGGCTTGTAGTTCATCGGGTCTTCGTGGGCGCTCCGGGCGCGAGCGTACAGGATGCCGCCGGAGATGACGGCGAGGATGACGGAAAAGGCGTTCAGGAAGCCCGTGGTTCCCCAGGCGAGCGTGAGGTCCCAGTCCGTGTAGACGATGCCGAGCGTGACGGGGAGCGTCCCCTGGAACGCCATCGCGCCCGTGATGTTCCCGAGGGCGAGCGTGTCCTTATCGCGGCTTATCCAGAGCACGCTGTTGAACTTCTCGGGGAGTTCGGTGGCGAGCGGCGCGATGAGCAGCGCGACGATGGCGACGGGGATGTCGATGACTTCCTTCGACACCCACTCGATTTCGGTGACGAAGAGGTGCGCGCCGCCGATGATGATGCCGAGCGCGAACAGCGTCTGGAACGCGACGAAGAAGAAGTGCGGGTTCTCGCCGTGCTCGCGGGGATTGTAGCCGAGGCGGGCGGCGAACCGCTCGACGATGAGACCGAAGTGGAGGGCGTCGAGGTCTTCGGACTCCACGAGTTCGCCGGCCTGCAGGGAGCGGTAGAGGTAGAACACGTAGAGGAGGACGAGCGCGGCCCCGAAGACGTACTGGACGGTCTCCTGGCCGAGGCCGAACCCGCCGTCGGGGACGAACGCGGCGCTGAACGCGATGACGTACCCGACGAGGAAGAAGGAGAGGTCGCGGCGGGTCGTCGCCTCGTTGAAGTGGAGTTGGGGGCCGTGAACGCGGCGTTCGCGGAAGTAGTAGACGCTCACGCCGACGAGGAACATCGCGATGGTCGCGAGCATGAAGGGCGCGCCGAGAATCGCGCCGACGCCGACGTGGGACGCGGACTCGCCGCCCTGGATGATGGCGATGACGGGAATGAGGGTCTCGGGGAGTGCGGTGCCGACCGCGGCGAGAATGCTCCCCGTGGCGGACTCGGAGACGCCGAGTCGGTGGCCGAGCCACTCGACGCTGTTCGTGAAGACTTCCGCGCCGAGCAGGAGGAACGCGAACGAGAGGACGAGGAGGATGCCGCGTTCGACCCCCGCAGGGAAGGGAAGGAGGGGAATAGCGCTCATGCGCTCGACTTACCGGAGGGCGCTGTTAAGCCCTTCCAAACTTCGACGCGCTCAAATCCGCGACGCCCGAGGGATAGCACGATGATAGGCGTGGTCGTCAGTCGCGCGGACGAGGCGTCCGTCGCTATCGGCGAACAGCTCAGGGCGCTCGCGGACTGGACGGACGACGGTGACGCGCTCCGACGAGACGGGTTCGAGTTGCGGGAGTTCGAGGACTGGCACGTCGAACTCGACGGGGTCGCCGAGGCGTTCTCCGACCCCGACCTCGTGGTGTTCGCGTCCCGGCACTCGGGCGACACCGGCCCGCTCCTGACGGCGCACCACACGGGGAACTTCGGGCCGGGCGAGTTCGGCGGCGAGGACTACGCGCTCGCCGAGACCGCGCCCGAGGCGCACCGCCGACTCCTCGACGGCTTCCGCGAGCACGCGCCCGACGGCTACGAGGTCGGGATGGAGTGCACGCACCACGGGCCGACCGAGGTGGGCGCGCCGTCGCTGTTCGCGGAACTCGGGAGCGGCGAGGACGAGTGGCGGGACGACGCGGCGGCGCGAGCGGTCGCGAAGGCAATCCTCGGCCTGGAGGGCGTCGCCCCTCGGGGCGGGCGGTCGCTCGTCGGGTTCGGCGGCGGGCACTACGTTCCGCGCCCCACCAGAATCGTCGCGGACACCGAGTGGGGGTTCGGGCACGTCGCGGCCGAGTGGTGTCTCGACGACATGGGCGCGCCCGCCGACCACACCGAGACCATCGACCGGGCGTTCGCGGCGACCGACACCGCGTACGCCGTGGTGGACGGCGAGAAACCCGACCTCGAAGCCGTCATCGACGACCTCGGATACCGGGTCGTGAGCGAGACGTGGGTGCGGGAGACCGACGGCGTGCCGCTCGACATCGTGCAGTCGCTCGAAGACGAACTCGCGAGCGTCGATAACGGCCTTCGGTTCGGCGAGAACGCCAGCCGAGAGTACGTCGTCGTGGAGTTGCCGGACGACCTGTGGGCGGACGCGCACAGCGTCAGCGCCGAGCGCGCCCGCCGAATCGCGCGGGAGACGACGGTCGGGTACGAGACGACGGAGAACGGGAACCGCGTCGAGGGACGGGGCGCGTTCCCCGACCGCGACGCCTACGACGAGTACGTGCGGCGGCTCGCCGGACTCCTCCGCGAGAAGTACGACGCCGTGGAAGTCGAGGAGGGCGCAGTGGTCGTCACCGACACCGCGTTCGACCCCGACCTCGCGCAGGCGGCGGGCGTCCCCGAAGGCCCGAAGTTCGGGCGGCTCGCCGGCGGCCAGTCAGTGGAGGTCGATGGGGAGACCGTCACCCCCGCAGAGGTGGCCCGCGAGCAGACCGTCCGCTACGGCGTCTGACGGCCGTCGGACGCGAGGGGGAAAGGTAATTAAACCTCGTTCGTTTACCCAACACCCAACTATGGACTCTATCGTAGAGGACGCGATCGACGAGGCCGAGGAGGAACAAGAGGCCTCGAACGCGGCAGCTGAGTCCGCCGCGAACGCGTCCGGTCGGATGAGCGACGAGGAACTGATGGACGTCCTCGAAGAGCTACAGACGAACATCACCGTCGTCGGCTGCGGCGGCGCGGGGTCGAACACCGTGAACCGCATGGCCGAGGAGGGGATTCACGGCGCGAAGCTCGTCGCCGCGAACACCGACGTTCAGCACCTCGTGGACACCGACGCCGACGTGAAAATCCTCATGGGCCAGGAGAAGACGAAGGGCCGCGGCGCGGGCTCACTCCCCCAGGTCGGCGAGGAAGCCGCCATCGAAAGCCAGGACGAAATCAGCGAAGCGCTCGACGGCAGTGACATGGTGTTCGTCACCGCCGGCCTCGGCGGCGGAACGGGAACGGGAAGCGCGCCCGTCGTCGCGAAAGCCGCCCGCGAAATCGGCGCGCTCACCATCAGCATCGTCACCACGCCGTTCACCGCCGAAGGCGAAGTCCGCCGCACCAACGCCGAAGCCGGCCTCGAACGCCTCCGCGACGTGTCCGACACCGTCATCGTCGTGCCGAACGACCGCCTCCTCGATTCGGTGGGGAAACTCCCCGTCCGGCAGGCGTTCAAGATTTCTGACGAAGTCCTCATGCGCTCCGTGAAGGGAATCACGGAACTCATCACGAAACCCGGCCTCGTCAACCTCGACTTCGCCGACGTCCGCACCGTCATGGAGAAGGGCGGCGTCGCGATGATCGGCCTCGGAGAAGCCGACTCGGACGCGAAAGCCGTCGATTCCGTGAAATCCGCGCTCCGCTCGCCCCTCCTCGACGTGGACATCTCCAGCGCGAACAGCGCGCTCGTCAACGTCACCGGCGGCCCCGACATGAGCATCGAGGAGGCCGAAGGCGTCGTCGAGGAGATCTACGACCGCATCGACCCCGACGCCCGCATCATCTGGGGAACCAGCATCGACGAGGAACTCGACGGCACCATGCGAACGATGGTCGTCGTCACCGGCGTCGAAAGCCCCCAGATTTACGGCCGGAACGGCGGCGACGCCGGCGAACCCGCGGAACCCGAAGGCAACGCGGACGGCGGCATCGAGGACATCGACTACGTCGAATAGTCCCGTTTTCACTCCTCGGAGCGCGCATCAATAGATAGAAAAGAGATGACGCCGAATCGGGGGTATGGACGTTCCCTTAGAGCCTTCCGCGTACACGCGGGTGCTCAAACTCGCGAGCACGCCGTCGTGGAACGAGTTCTCCCAGATCGCGCTCATCGCCGGCGCAGGCATCCTCCTCGTCGGCCTGATGGGATTCATCATCGGCGTCACGATGGGTATCATTCCGGGTGTCTGAGATGGGCGTGTACGCAGTCAAAACCACGGCCAGCCAGGAGCAGACGGTCGCGAGCATGATCGCGAACCGCGAGGAACCCGAAATCCACGCCGTCCTCTCCCCGGAATCCCTCACGAGCTACGTGATGGTCGAAGCCGACGGCTCCGCCGTCCTCAACCGCGTCATGGAGGAAATCCCGCACGCCCGCAGCCTCGTCCCCGGCGAATCCTCCATCAGCGAAGTCGAACACTTCCTCAGCCCCAAACCCGACGTCGAAGGCATCGCCGAGGGCGACATCGTCGAACTCATCGCCGGCCCGTTCAAGGGCGAGAAAGCCCAGGTTCAGCGCATCGACGAAGGCAAAGACCAGGTCACCGTCGAACTCTACGAAGCCACCGTCCCGATTCCGGTCACCGTCCGCGGCGACCAGATTCGCGTCCTCGACTCCGAGGAACGCTGACGCGTTCTTCTAATCCGCCACTCGCGTCGCTCGCGGCGACTCTGAGGAACGGTAGCGCGGTTTTTCCTCCAGGTTTTCCGGGCGAGCACCGCGAGCGCGGAAAAAGTGGGCGACAGCAGATTCGCGTTCTCGACTCCGAGGAACGCTGACGCGTCCCTCTGATCCGCCGCTCGCGTTTGCTCGCGGCGACTCCGAAGAACGATAAATCGGCCTCCTACTCCGCCACGTTCACTTCGACTCCGACGAGCGCTAGAAGTCTCGTGGTTCGTTTTCGCGGTTAGTCGATGTAGCCGGGGGCCTCGTCGCCGAACTCGGTCTTGACGTAGTCGCGGCCGTGGTCGGTGATGCGGTAGTGGGTGTCGTCGATGGGTCGGACGTAGTTCTCGGCTTCGAGCGCGTCGAGGGCGTCCGCGACCGCCGCGTCGTCGATGTCCCTATCGGAGAGTTCGCGGAGGTTCGCGGCGATACCGCCCGGGGAGACGGCGATTCCGGCCTGTGAGAGCACGCGCAACACGGCCTCTGAAGGCTCACGCATACCCGGAATCGAGAGCGCGCGACCGGAAAAACGGCGTGGCCGCCTACAGGTCGAGGCGCTCCCGGAGCGCACCGACCTCCACCTCCTCCTCGATACGGTTCTTCACGTCCTCGCGCTCGCGGATGTCGTCCGAGTCCGCGTCGTACGCCCGCACGAACTCGGCGCGCGTGTGCTCGTCGAACACGTGCCGAATCGCGAAGAAGCCGTCCGGCACGACCGTCCCGCAGACGGCGCACTCGTGACGCTCGTGCTCGGTCGCCTGATGCGCGAGCAGCGACTCCACGTCGCCGAACACCGCGTCACAGCCACCGATACCGCACGCCCAGCCAGTCATCACCCGAGAATAACCGAAACTCCGGGATAAGCCTTGCCGTCCCCCCGAACCGCAGAATCCGAGATTCGCTGGAAAGCGCCTCGCGCTACTCGCCGCGTTCCTCTCGTTCGCTCCGCTCACGAGACTTGCGCTGAGCGAAGCTCAGCTGAGTCCGGGTCGTTTCACTCCCCGGACTGCCGATACACGAGGTTGCGCTGAATCTCGTTCGCGCCCTCGTAGACGACGGGGATGCGGACGTCCCGGTAGACGCGGGCGATGCGGCGGTCGGTGAGGATGCTGCGGCCGCCGTGGAACTGCATGCCCTGCTGGGCGTTGTCCCGCGCGACTTCGGTGGATTTGGTTTTCGCCATCGCGGCCCAGAGGCCGGGGTTGTCGTAGTCCCGGACTTTCTCGGCGGCGCGGTAGTTCAGGGCGCGCGCGGCCTCGAATTCGAGGCGCATGTCCGCGAGTCCGTGCTGGACGGCCTGGAAGTCGCTGACGTGGCGGCCGAACTCCTCGCGTTCGTGCACGAACTCCCAGGCCTCCTCGAACGCGGCGGCGGCCAGTCCGAGGCCGTGCCCGCCGACGACGATGCGGCCGTGGTTGAAGAAGTCGGCGAGCATCATGAACCCGCCGCCCTCGGTGCCGATGAGGTTCTCCTCGGGGATTCGGCAGTCGTCGAAGACGATGTGGGCCTGTTTGGACGCGCGCATCCCCATCTTCTCCGGGATGTGTTCGGCGTCGTACCCCACGGCGTCGGTGGGCACGATGAACAGCGAGTAGTTCATGTAGCGGTCGTCGGTGTCCGCCGTCTTGGCGTACACCGTGATCCAGTCGGCTTCCACGCCGTTGCCGATCCAGTACTTCTCGCCGTTCAGCACGTACTCGTCGCCGTCCTTCTCCGCGGTGGTGTGCATGCCGGCGAGGTCGCTCCCCACGTCGGGTTCGGACACCGCGAGCCCCGAAATCTCCTCGCCCTCAGCGAGCGGCCGCAGGTACTCCTCCTTCTGCTCGTCCGTGCCGTACTGTTCGAGCATCTCCGCGCCGAACGACGCGAGCTGGAGCGTGAGCGCGATGCCGGCGTCCGCGCGGTAGAACTCCTCCGCCATCGCGAGCATCTGCACCACGTCGAGGCCGCGGCCGCCGTACTCCTCGCCGATGTCCTGCGCGACCAGTCCGGCGTCCTGGCCGGCCTCCAGAATCTCCCAGGGGTAGTCGCCGGCTCGGTAGTACTCCTCGGCGTTCGGCGCGATGTGCTCCTGCGCGAACTCCCGGGCTTCGTGTTTCACGTCGCGGGCGTACTCGGGGACGATGTCCTCGGAGAGCAACTCCATACCGGACGTACGGACGCCTCCCGCATAAAGTCACTCGACCGCTCCGACCTGGACGTTCCAGAGGTCGGCGTACAGGCCGTCGCGGGCGAGCAGGTCGTCGTGTGTGCCGCGTTCGACGATTTCGCCGTCCTCCACGACGAGAATCGTATCGGCGTCCCGGACGGTGGAGAGGCGGTGCGCGACGGCGAACGTGGTTCGGTCGGCGACCACGTCCGCGAGGTTGGTCTGGATGACGCGCTCCGTCTCGTTGTCCACGTGGCTCGTCGCCTCGTCCAGCACGAGGAGTTCGGGGTCGCGGAGGAGCGCGCGGGCGAGCGCGATGCGCTGGCGCTGGCCGCCGGAGAGCTTCACGCCGCGCTCTCCGACCATGGTGTCGTAGCCGTCCGCGAGGTCGGTGACGAAGTCGTGCGCGCCCGCGGTCTTCGCGGCGTCCCGGAGCGCGTCCTCGTCCGCGTCGTCCAGGCCGTACGCGATGTTCTCCGCGACGGTGCCGTAGAACAGGTAGGGGTCTTGGTTGACGTACCCGACGGACTCCCGGAGGCTGTGGAGGCTGACGTCGCGAACGTCGTGGCCGTCCACGCGAACCGCGCCCTCGTCGGGGTCGTAGAACCGGAGGAGGAGTTTCATCATCGTGGACTTCCCCGCGCCCGTCGGCCCGACGAGCCCCACGTAGTCGCCGGAGTCGGCGTCGAAACTGACGCCGTCCAGCACGGTCTCCTCGGGTTCGCCGTCGGCGTCCGTGTACGCGAACGACACGTCGTCGTACTCAACGCGGCCAGCGACGTTCCGGAGGTCGGTCGCGTCCGGCGCGTCGCTCACCCGGGGTTCCATGTCGAGCAGGCCGACGATGCGTTCGCCCGCGGCCTCCGCGTACTGGTAGCCGTTGATTATCTGGCCCATCTGCCGCATCGGGTAGACGAACCGCCGCGAGTAGTTGAGGAAGAGCACGAGCGTCCCCGCGGTGAGCGTCGTCCCGGCGAAGAACGGATGGGGCGGACTGCCGGTGACGACCCACCAGCCGCCGACGAGGAACACCGCGACGTACGCCGCGGCGGTGGTCGCCTGGAGGCTGGGGAAGAAGAGGATGCGGGTGGTGATTGCGTCCCACTGCGCGTCGAGGTAGTCGCGGGACGCGCCCTCGACGCGGTCGGTCTCGAAGGACTCGGTCGTGAACGCTTTCACCGTCTCGATGCCGCCGATGTTGTTTTCGAGCCGGCTGTTGAGCGCGCCGACCGACGACCGCACGTCCTGGTACTTCGGGTGGATGGCGCGCACGAACCAGTGACTGATGTACCCGAGGACGGGGATGGCGGCGACGGGGATGAGCGCGAGCCGCCAGTTGATGAGTAACATCACGGCCCCCATCCCGCCGACGCGGACGACGATTGCGATGAGGCTGTTGAGGTTCGTGGTGAGGAAGTTCTCCAGCTGGTTCACGTCGTTGTTCAGCACGCTCATCACCTCGCCCGTCTGTTTGTTGTCGAAGAAATCGACCTCGCGGCGCTGCATCGCGTCGTAGGTGTCGACGCGGACGGCGTGCTGGAACTCCTGGCTGAACTTGTTCCAGAGGTAGCTGTTCGCCCAGCCGAGCACGGAGTTCAGGGCGTACGCGGCGGCGATGAGGAGTGCGGCGAGGAGGAACTGGTCGCCGGCCGCGGTCGGGAGCCAGGCGTCCGGGACGACCGGGAGCGAGAAGTCCCGGGTGTCGAAGAACAGGGAGTCGATGGCGACGGCGAGCACGAACGAGGGGACGAGTTCCATCAGCATCTGGAGGACGCTCGCCGCGCCGCCGGCGGCGAACGTCCCGGCCTGCGCGCGGCCGTACTCGCGGAACAGCCGCCAGATGGCGTTCACGTCCGTCTTCCGTACGTCCGCGAACTCGTCCGAGTCGTCTGGCACGCGCTAGCGGAACCCGGGGACGGACTAAAAACGGCGGGAAGCGGAAAACCGCGGAACCGCAAACCGCTAAACCCTCCGCCGAGAACACGGAGTCGTGACAGCCTGCCGGGTCGATCTGCACGTGAAAGTCCTCGACGAGGACGTGGTGGCGCGCGCGAAGTCGCGGGGACTGGACGCGCTCGTGTACGCGCCGCACTTCGAGCGCGTACCCGATATTCGGGAGCGCGCGGCGGCGTTCAGCGACGACGACCTCGCGGTGATTCCAGGGCGCGAGGTGTTCACGGGCGACTGGCGCGACCGCCGCCACCTCCTCGCGGTCGGCCTCGACGACCCCGTTCCGGACTTCATCACGCTGGAGGGCGCGCTGGACGAGTTCGAGCGCCAGGATGCGGCCGTGCTCGCGCCGCATCCGGCGTTCCTGACCGTGTCGCTGTCGTCCGCGGACGTGGAGCGCTACCGCGACCGCATCGACGCCGTCGAGACGTACAACCCGAAGTTCCTCGCGCACCACCGCCGCCGGGCGAAACGCCTCGCGCGCGCCCAAGACCTCCCGGCGTTCGGGTCGTCGTACGCCCACCTCCCCGGGACGGTCGGGGAGGCGTGGACGACGTTCAGCGAGGACGTGACGAGCGAGGACGCGCTCGTCGAGGCGCTCCGGTCGGGCGCGCGCCGCGTCGTCGACCACCGGTCGGGTCTCGCGCACGAGGCGCGGTGTTACGCGGAGTTCGCGCACCTCGGCTGGGAGAACACGTACGAGAAAATCGACCGCATCCTCCTCTCGGGGATGGAGCCGACGCATCCGCGCCACATCGCGTACGACGGCCGGTTCGACGACGTGCGCGTCTACTAGAGGGCGTTCACGGCCACGTCGAACCCGCTCGGGAGGTACTGGGGTGCGTACGTGATGGCCGCCCAGACGACGGCGAGTTCGAGCGCGGTGATGACGATGGTGACGACTGTCGCGTAGTTACTCACGGTGGTGACGCCGATGGGGAGGCCGTACTCCTTCTCGGAGAGCGGGTGGAAGAGCGCGATGCCGCGCTTGCTCCCGACCACGTCGAGCACGTAGTGGGTGAGCACGCCGACCCACACCCAGTGGAGGTTGTCGAACACGTAGGGGTACGCGACGAAAACCGCCAGAACTGGGAGGCTGTGCAGGGTCTTTCGGTGGCGGCCGAAGTCGGTGTCGACGTCGGGGAAGAGCGCGCCGAGCACGACCGGGATGGTGGCGGCGGCGACGGTGCGGAGCGTCTCCACGTCGCCGGCGGGGTGGAGGACGTAGCCCAGGCCGATGCCGAGGAGGAGGCCGTTGAGGACGTGGTCTTTCTTGTTCATTCGAGTTCGTTCTCGACGGTTCGGAGGGCGCGCCGGGCTATCTTCTCTTTGATGTCGCGGCGGTCGCCGTCGAACTCGTGGCGCGCGACGGTGGTGTACGTCTCGTCGCTCCCCCAGTCGCCGGCGTGCGCGACGCCGATGTAGACCGTGCCGACGGGCTTCTCGGGCGTGCCGCCGGACGGGCCGGCGATACCGGTGGTGGAGACGCCCCACGTCGTCCCCGCGGAATCCCGGACGGCTTGCGCCATCTGGCGCGCGACGGGTTCGCTGACCGCGCCGTGCTCGTCGAGCGCCTCGCGAGTGACGCCGGTGTCGAGTTTCGCGTCGTACGTGTACGTGCAGTACGTCCGGTCGAAGTAGTCCGACGACCCCGGAATATCAGTGAGGAGGGAGCCGACGAGGCCGCCCGTGCAGGACTCGGTGGTGGCGATGGTGTCGCCGCGCTCGCGGAGCGCGTCCCCGAGCGTCTCCTCGACCGGCGGGTCGCGGGCGTGATTTCGCATACCTCGGGTTTCCGCGCCCGGCCGAAAATAGGTGCCGGCGGCGGTGGCGGTGGTGCGCCGAAAGAGCGAGGGGGGTCGAGTCCCCAGTCGGGGTATGGAGTACGAGGAGCCGCTGTTCTTCGAGGTGATGTCGTACGCCCAGGAGGCCGACCGGGACGTGGTGGACATGGTGTCCGGGAACCCCGACTGGGGGTCGCCGGACGGCATCAGCGAGGGCTTACACGAGTACGCCGACCTCGGCGGCGACGACTTCCAGTACGCGCCGAGCGCCGGTCTCCGCGAGCTCCGAGAGGAAATCGCGGCGCGCAGGGGCGTCGATGCGGAGCGCGTCATCGTCGCGAACGGCGGCGGCGCGGCGAACTACCTCGCGATGGGGCGCGCGCTCGAACGCGGGAGCGGGAGCGAGGTCGTCCTCACCGACCCCGTCTACCCCTACTATCCGGGGAAGACGACGATGCTCGGCGGCGAGCAGTCGTTCGTGCCCGTGGCCGACGACGGCACGCTCGACCCGGCGGACGTGCGCGCGACCGCGAGCGACGACACCGCGGCCATCGTCGTGAACACGCCGAACAACCCCACGGGCGCGGTGTACGGCGAGGAGACGATGCGGGAGCTCGTCGCCGTCGCGGAGGAGTGCGACGCCATCCTCGTGAGCGACGAGGTGTACGACCACTTCGTGCTCGACGGCGCGTTCACGAGCGCCCTGTCGTTCGACTCGGAGCACGTCATCGTCACGAACTCCTACTCGAAGACCCACGCCATCACCGGATTCCGGGTCGGATACACGATTCTCCCGCGCGAGCACGTGCCCGCAGTTCGGGCGCGAAACATGCTGACGAACGTCTCTACGACCCGGCCCGGCCAGTACGCCGTCCTGCACGCGCTCCGGGAGACGAGTCCGGACTACCACGCCGAGAACAGAGACCGCCTCCGCGAGCGCGTCCAGACGTTCACCACCGCCTTGGACGCCGCGGGCGCGGAGTACACCGAACCGGACGGCGCGTTCTACGTGCTCGCGAAGTTCCCCGACTACCCCGGGACGCTCGAACACACGAGAGAACTCATCGACGAGGCCGGGGTCGCGGGGATGCCGGGGTCGGCGTTCGGGGAGTCGCGGAGCGAGTGGTTCCGGTTCGCGCTCGTCACGCCCCGCGTGGAGACGGCCGCCGAACGCCTCGCGGACTACTTCGGTTAGTCGTCGGCCAGCACGGGGTCGGCGTCGTCGAGCGGTTCCGCCTCTTCGACCGCGGGAATGACGGTCTCTCCGAACTGTTCGAGTTCCCAGTCGTAGTTCAGGAAGCCGGTGAGCACGATGTCGATGCCGATGGCGTCCAGTTCGCGGATGCGCTCCACGATCTGCTCCTCCGTGCCGATGAGACCGGTCTTGAAGCCGTCGTTGTACTGGACGAGGTCTTCGAACTCGGAGTCCGCCCACATGCCGTCGCCCTCCTCCGTGGACTGCCCGGCCTGCTTCACCTGCTCCTTGAACGCCTCGACGGCCTCGTCAGTCGCGTTCTCGATGATGTTCTCCAACTCCGCCTTGGCTTCCTGCTCGCTGTCCCGCTGGATGACGAACGCGTTCGCCGCGAACTTCGGCGGCTCCGTGTCGAACTCCGCGGCGTACTCGCGAACGTCGGCCATAATCTCCGCGAGTTCGTCCGGACTCCCGCCGTTCATGAACAGCACGTCCGCGTTCCGCGCCGCCATCTTCCGCGCGCGCTGAGAGTTCCCGCCCTGGAAAATCGTCGGATGTGGGTCGGCGGTCGGCTTCGGCTGAAGGGGCGCGTCGTTCAGCTGGTAGAACCGGCCGTCGTAACTGAACTCGTCTTCCGTCCAGAGACCTTTCAGCACCTCGATGAACTCCTCGCTGCGCTCGTAGCGCTCGTCGTGTTCGAGCCACGGCTCGCCGAATCCCGTGAACTCGCGCTTGAACCAGCCCGAGACGACGTTCAGGTGGAACCGGCCGTTGCTGATGTGGTCGCCGGTCGCCATGAAGTTCGCGACGGGGCCGGGATGCCAGAGTCCGGGGTGGACGGCCGCGATGAGTTCGAGTTCCTCCGTGTTCGCGACGAGCGCGTTCGAGATGCTGAGGGCTTCCAGTTGCTTGTCCGCGTTGTAGCTCCCGAAGAACCGGGCTTGCGCGAGCGCGTACCGGAACCCCACGTCTTCTGCCGTCTGTGCGAGGTCTTCGTTGTAGTCGTACTGCCAGTCGGTGTCCGCGGGCCAGTCGGTGATGACGAGGCCGCCGCTGACGTTCGGCACCCAGTACGCGAAGTCTACGTCTACCATACCCGAGTACACAGACCCCGATAAGAAGCCGTCTGGGGCCTCGCTAAGGCTTGGCGCGGCTTCCCGGTACCGGAAAGGCTTGCGCTAGAACTGGGGGCCGAGCGCGGCGAGCGCGTCCGACGCACCGATGGCCGCGTCGAGTTCGACGGTCGCCGCGCCGAGCGTCTCCAGGCGGGCTCCGATGTCGTCGTCCGCGAGGTCGTAGTCGTCGAAGTCGTCGTCGCTCGCGTACACCGCGCCGCCGACCGTGTGCGCGCCGAAGAACCCGAACAGCGGCCGGAGTTCCTGGTCGATGGCGAGGTAGTGGTGGTCGGTCGCGCCCGTCGCCACCAGCCCGACCGCAGCGTCCTCGAAGGGAGCCACGTCCGCCGCCCAGATGCCGCGCGGCACCATGTCGAGGAAGTTCTTCAGGAGACCCGAACACGACCCGCGGTAGACGGGCGTGCCGACGACGTACGCGTCCGCGTCCACGACCCGCTGGAGGGCGTCCGCCGTGTCTCCCGTGTAGTTTTCGAGGCCGCGGCCGTCCGCCGTGTCGAGGTCGTACTCCGCGAGGTGGAGCAGACTCGTCTCCGCGTCCGCGGGCGCGCCGCCGAGCGCGCGTTCGACCGCCGCCTTCGTCTTCGACTCCTCCGAGACGCTCCCGACGATACCGAGCACGTGCGTCATACCCCGGGATTCGCGGCCCGGGGAGTACCGCGTTCGGGTTCTCGCAAAACGTGCGCACACCTCGGAGTCAGTCGTCGTCGCCCGAGATGTACGAATCGTCGCTCCGGCCGAACAGCCAGTCGCGCGTCGAGAGCTGTCGATCCGCGGTGCGGCCGCGAGCGAGTTCGCGGCGTTCGGCGGTCGTCTGGAAGTAGTTCACCACGGTGACGAGGAGGACGCCGCCGACCGTGTTCCCGAGGAGAACGGGGAGGACGAATCCGACGAGCGAGTCGAAGAGCGCGGCCTGTCCGGCGGTGACGAGGTAGACGACTTCGGTGAAGGAAACGACGACGTGGAAGAGGTTTCCGAACGGAATGGCGAGAAAGGCGACGTACACGACGACGAACCGGGAGATGGTCTCGCGGGCGGCGTAGTCGAGCCAGACGACGCCGGCGACGATGAGCCCGGCGAAGCACGCCTTGAAGAACAGCGCGCCGAACGAGGTCTCGATACCCTTCCGGGCGATATCCGTCGCGGCGACCGCGGCGTCCGGTGAGAGGACGCCCGTGGTCGCGAGCACGACGCCCCCGATAGTTCCCCCGGCGAAGTTTCCGAGGAGGACGATACCCCAGATGCGGAGGAGTCTGGGAACGCTCGCCAGCCGCTCCAGGACGAGCACGACCGGCGGGAGCGTGTTCTCCGTGTAGAGCTGGTAGCCGCCGAGCACGATGTAGACGAACCCGAGCGGGTAGAGCAGCGCGCTCAGCACGGGGTCGCCGCCGGTGGACGCGGTGAGCGACGCGTAGAGCAGGAACGTCACGGTGATGGCGAACCCGGCCGCCAGCCCGCTGAAGAACAGTTCGCGGTCGCTCGTCGTCGCCTCCTCGTCCGCGGCGACGATGATTCGCTGGAAGACCTCGTGCGTCTCGAACCGGTCGCGGATTGTCGACCCGACCGCCGGCGCGCCGTGCGACGACCGCCGGTCCGCGGGGTCCGTCTCGTCGTCACCAGTCATTCGTCCCGGGTCTGCGGCCCGCCGGAAGAAGAAAGTTCTCGCCTCGGTCACGGGGTGTGTGCGGTTCGCGTCATGAACGACCCGACCGTCGCGACGACGCCGAGCGCGATGAGGGCGAGCGCGACCCAGTCGAGGCCGACGTGGAGTGCGGCGAGACCGAGCACGCTGAGTTGCGTGCCGAGCACCATCCGCTGCGTCATCGTCAGTTCCCGGTCTGTCTCGGAGGGCATACGGACGGCATTCGCCGGGAGCGACTTCAACGCTGGGTCGCGGGGAACCGACGGATTGACCGGAGCGTGGCGCGACGCCCCGGGTATGAGCGAAATCGAAGTCGAGGCGGTGGATTCGGCCGACCTCACCGTCGACGCCGGGACGGCCGAGTACGTGCTGTACGGCGGGAAGGGCGGCGTCGGGAAGACGACGATGGCCGCCGCGACCGGGCTCGCGTCCGCGAGCGACGGCACGGACACGCTCGTGGTGTCCACGGATCCCGCGCACAGCCTCAGCGACACCTACGAGACGGAGATTCCGACGCGCCCCCAGCGGATTCGGGACGACGTGCCGCTGTACGCGGTGGAGATCGACCCCGAGGACGCATTGGAGCGCGCGGGCGTGTTCGGCGGCGGGGGCGAGAACCCGCTCGGCGGGATGGACGCGATGCTCCCCGGCGGCGACGGGGACGACGGACTGGAGGGGATGATGCCGGGCGCGGACGAGGCGGCGGCGATGCAGTTGCTCCTCCGGTACATGGACGACGACCGGTTCGAGCGCGTGGTCGTGGACACCGCGCCGACCGGGCACACGCTCCGCCTGCTCGAACTCCCGGACGTGCTCGACTCGATGATGGGGCGCGTGATGAAGCTCCGCCAGCAGTTCTCGGGGATGATGGAGAACCTGAAGGGCATGATGGGCGGCGACGCGGAGGACGTGGGCGCGAACCTGGACGAACTCGCGGCGCGCGTCGAGCGCCTCCGGCGGGTGCTCCGCGACCCGGCGCGCACGGACTTCCGTATCGTGATGGTGCCCGAGGAGATGAGCGTGTTCGAGTCGAAACGCCTCCGCAGTCAGCTCGAATCCCAGGAGATTCCGGTCGGAACCGTGGTGGTGAACCGCGTGATGGAGCCGCTCGCGGAGGTGACGGACGCGCCCGAGGACGCGTTCGTCACGCCCGACCTCGACTCGTGTGAGTTCTGTCAGCGCCGGTGGAGCGTCCAGCAGGACGCGCTCGCGGAGGCCCAAGACCTCTTCCGGGGGACGGACGTGAAGCGCGTGCCGCTGTTCGCGGAGGAAGTGCGGGGAGAGCGGATGCTGCGGGTCGTCGCGTCCTGCCTCTAGGCGAACTTGGCGGCGAGTCCGAACAGTTTGTCGCGGACGCGGTCGGGGACGAAGCGCGCGAGGACGCCGAGGCGGCCGGCGCGCCCGACGGGGTAGCGCGCGGGCGGGTCGGGGCTGACGGCGGCGTCCACGATGCAGTCCGCGACCTCGCTCGGGTCGCTCGCGCCCGCGCCGCTCACCAGCACGTAGTCCTCGTAGAGCGAGTACACGTGGTCGTAGACGCCCGTCGCGTCGATGTCGTCGAGTTCCGCGGTCGCGCGCTCGCCGAACCCGGTGTCCACGGGCCCGGGTTCCACGACGCAGACGTCGATGTCGAACGCCTCGACCTCCCCGCGGAGCGCGTCGCTCATCGCTTCGAGCGCGAACTTCGAGCCGGAGTACGCGCCCATCCCGGGCGTGCTGACGCGGCCGGAGACGGAGGAGACGTTCACGACGGTGCCGTCCTCGCGCTCGCGCATGTGCGGGAGCGCCGCCCGAATCAGCCGGTGGGGGCCGTAGACGTTCACGTCGAACTGCCGGTGGAGCTTGCGCGTCGGGAGGTCTTCGAGCGCTCCTATCTGTCCGAACCCCGCGTTGTTCACGAGGCAGTCGAGGCGGCCCTCGGTTTCGACCACGTCGTCCACGACGGTCTTGCACTGCGCGGGCTTCGTCACGTCCAACTCCTGGGCGTGACAGCCGTCATGTTCCGCGAGGTCGGCCACGTCGTCGGTGTCGCGCGCCGTCGCGTACACCGTCCACTCCTCGTCGAGGAACAACTCGGCGGTCGCGCGGCCGATGCCCGAGGACGCGCCCGTGATGAGAACGACCTTCGTCATACCCGACTCCTGGGACGGCTCCGAGTTAAGTCATTTCACCCGGTCGGCAGCCGCGTCCGCGAGCCGCGTCGGCTCCGGGAGCTTGTAGCCCGCGCAGAGCGCCTCCACGAAGTCCACGGTCGTCTCCGCGCTCACGCGATGGCCGGGACTGACGATGAGGGGGTTGACGTGCCGCTTTTCGGGGTTCGGGTACTGGCGGGACTGGAAGGCGTGCCCGATGACGGTTCCGATGGGCGCGCTCACGCGGTCGGTCGCCTCGATGGGGATGCGCGTGCCTTCCCGGTAGTAGTCGTCGAGGGAGCGACGAGGGGTGCCGCAGAGGAGGTTCTTCGCGACGCCGAGCGCGGGCGCGTCGAAGACGACGCCGACGTGCGTCGCGATGCCGGCCTGCCGGAAGTGGATGCGGCCGCTCCCGTCCAGCACGAGCAAATCCGCGGGCACGGAGAGCGAGTCGAGCGCGGTCACGATGGAGCGGCCCTCGCGGAACGCGAGCAACCCCGGAACGTAGGGGATTTCGAGGGGCGCGCGCCCCGTCTCGCGCGCCACCACGCGGCCGTCCTGGATGGCGACGACGGCGCTCACGGACTCGTCGTCGGTGAACGCCTGGTCTACGCCCACGACGACCGGCCCGCCGTCCGGGTCGTAGTCGCCCTCGTCCTCGACGGTGTCGGTGAGTCGGAGCGCGTCGGGGTCGATGCCGTGGTCGTCCGCGAACGCCGCGTCCGCCGCGATATCGTCCTGCAGGGCCTCCATCTCCTCGCGCGAGAACGACGGGTCGGGGACGTACTCCGGACGCGCGACCTCCATGTTATCGCCGCCGCCGGCCGCCCATGCCGCCCATGCCGCCGCCCCCGCCGCCGAACCGGAGTTCCTGCGGCGCGCGCTCGCCCTCCCGCTTGAGCTTCACGCCGTACAGCAGTCCGAGCGCGAGCCCGGCGAGGTGCGCGAGCTGCGCGACGCCGCCCGCGCCGATACCGCCCACGCTACTCATCAACACCGAGTATCCAGCGAACAGCAGGGTCGCGACCCAGAGCGGCATCGGAATCACGAAGTACAGCAGGATGCGCAGGTTCGGATTCAGCACCGTGAGCACGCCCATCAAGGCCGCGATAGCGCCGCTCGCGCCGAGCACGGCAGTGGCGTTCGTCAGCCGATAGGTCGTGCCGTCCTGCACGAACAGCATCTCCCGGCCGTACACCTCGGGGTGCTGGAGGAGCGTCGAGCCGACCTGCGCGAACCCCGCGAGCGCGCCCGCCGCGAGGAACAGCGCGACGAGCTTCCGCGAGCCGATGCGGCGTTCCACCACCGGCCCGAAGAAGTACAGCACGATGCTGTTGAACACGATGTGGGTCAAGCCGCCGTGCGCGAACACCGACGTCACCCACGTCCAGACGTACAACGGATGACTCGTGTTCAGCGTGAACAAGTCCAGCCACGCCTGCGTCCCCTGCTCGATACCGAACACGTACGGCGCGACCACGTACTGCACGAGGAACATCAGCCACATCACGCCGAGCAGGATGTACGTCGCGTTCCCCCGGAAGTACGCGAGCACGCCGCCCGGCCCCGTATCCAGACCGAGGACGGACGACGACGCCGACGACCCGCTCACGCTGTCGTCGAACCCCGAATCGAACACGCCGTTCGGGTCGTTCCAACTCTCCAACCCAGCGCAGTCGTGGTTCTCCGGAAGCCGGTGCTCAGAACAGAACGTCCCCCCACACAGCCGACACTGGTAGGGCATCCCCTCTTCCGCTCCGCACCGGTCACACCGAGCCATTACCCGGGATTCGAGCGGCGGGCCGTTAAGCGTTCCGCGGCTAGCACGAGCTGTCTGCGAATACGAGCGGTCGAACCGCGGCGACGAGACCCGAACGCCCGCGGCGGTCTCGGCTCTCGCGGGCCGAAGCGCTTTCCGGAGCGCGTTCGTACGCGGGGGTATGAAGCCGTACGAGCGCAAGCAACTCCTCGAACGCGTGGAGCGTGAGGGGGCGACAGTCGGGGCGTCCATTCCCGAGGAAATCGAGGTGCAGGGCGAGCCGTTCGCGTTGCGGTCGTTCGTGTTCGAGGTGAAGGAGGCGGAGACGGGCGAGCGCGAGCGCGTGCAGGAGGCGAAGAAGCTCCTGCGCCGGGAGCGCCTCGAACGCCTGGAACGCCTGGAGGAGGGCGACATCTCCGTGGCGGAGGGCGAGGCGTTGGTGAACGCCATCGTGGGACTGGACAGGGCGTTGAACGCGCTGGAGTCGCTCGGGTCGAAGAGCGTCGAACAGGAGATGGAGGTGCAGGAGCGCATGGACACGAAGCGCTGGTACTCCTTCCTCTCGGAGGCGCTGGGCTGGGACGACGACCGGGGGATTCGTCGATGAGTCGGAACGCCGAGGTCGCCGAGCGACTGGAGGAGTACGCCGACCTCCTGGAGGCCCAGGACGTGGGGTACAAGCCGACGACGTACCGGCGCGCCGCCTCGAACGTCCGCGACCACCCGGACGCCATCGAAGACCTCGTCGCGGACGGCCAGGACGCCGTCGAGGAGATAGACGGCGTCGGGGAGGCCATCGCGTCGAAAATCGTGGAGTACGTCGAGACCGGGAGCATCGCGGAACTCGAAGACGAACGCGAGAAACTGCCCGTGGACATGGCGGCGCTCACGCGCGTCGAGGGCGTCGGCCCGAAGACCGTCGGGAAGCTCTACGACGCGCTCGGCGTCCAGGACTTGGACGACCTCCAGGAGGCGGCGGAGAACGGCGAGATTCGGGAGGTCGAGGGGTTCGGCGCGAAGACGGAGGAGAACATCCGCGACCACATCGCGTTCGCGCGGCAGGCGGGCGAACGCGACCTCCTCGGGGACGGCAGACCCGTCGCGGACGACATCGTCGCGTTCCTCGAAGGCCTCTCGGACGTGGAGCGCGCGGAGGCCGCGGGGTCGACGCGGCGGTGGCGCGAGACCATCGGGGACATCGACGTGCTCGCGGCGAGCGACGCCGGCGAGGACGTGGGGGAAGCGCTCACCGAGTGGGCGCGCGCGGACGAGACCATCGAGGTCGGGCCGACGAAGACCAGCGTGCGAAGCGACGGCCTGCGCGTCGACCTCCGAGTGGTGACGCCGAGCGAGTTCGGCGCGGCGCTCCAGTACTTCACGGGGTCGAAAGACCACAACATCACGCTCCGCAACCACGCCATCGGCCAGGGGAAGAAGGTGAACGAGTACGGCGTGTTCGACATCTCCGACATCGACGACCCGGATTCCGGCCAGCGCGTCGGCGACCTGCTCGCGAGCGAGACCGAGGAGGGCGTGTACGACGCGCTCGGCTGCGCGTGGATTCCGCCCGAACTGCGCGAAGACCGCGGCGAGGTCGCGGCGGCGGCGAACGACGACCTCCCCGACCTCGTCACGGAGAGCGGCGTTCGCGGCGACCTGCACACGCACACGGACTGGTCGGACGGCGCGAACACCATCGAGGAGATGCTGGCGGCGGCCGAGGAGCGCGGCTACGACTACTACGCGATAACCGACCACGGCGAGGGCCCGGGCGTGTTCGGGGACTCCGGGCTCTCCGGGAGCGACCTCCGCGAGCAGATGGACGAAATCGACGGCGTGCGCGACGACTACGACCTCACCGTCCTGCACGGCGTGGAGGCGAACGTGGACGCGGACGGGAACGTCGTGGACGTCCCGGACGACGTGCTCGCGGAACTGGACATCGTCGTCGCGAGCCCGCACTCCGGACTCGGGGACGACGGCGGCGACCGGACCGACCGCCTCGTCGCGGCCGTCGCGCACGAGCACGTGGACGTGCTCGGCCACCCGTCGGGCCGCCTCATCAACGACCGGCCCGCCATGGAGTATGACGCTGAGCGCCTCGGGGAGGCCGCCGCGGCCGCCGGCACCGCGCTGGAGGTGAACGCGAACTACCACCGCCTCGACCTCCCCGGAAGCGCCGTCAAAACCGCCATCGACGCGGGCGCGACCGTCGTGGTGAACACGGACGCGCACAGCCCGAGCGAACTCGACCAACTGGCGTACGGCGTCCACACCGCCCGCCGCGGCTGGGCCGAACCCGCTGACGTGCTGAACACGTGGACGACGGAGGACGTGCTGGAGTTCCTGGAATGACGCCCGACGACACCCGCCTGATGCTGGACGTGATGTGCGGCGACCTCGCGCGACTCCTCCGGGTGTGCGGGTACGACGCCGCGTACGCGCCCGACCGCGGCCTCCTCGAAGACCCAGAAATCGCGGACGCGGCGCGCCGCGAGAACCGCGTGCTCGTCACGCGGGACGTGGACTTCGCCGACTCGTACGGGGAGAGCGTGCTCCTCGACAGCGTGGACACCGACGAGCAACTGGACGAACTCCGCGACGCCGGCCTCGAACTCGAACTCACCGAGGGCGCGCGGTGCTCACGGTGCAACGGCGAACTCGCGGAAACCGCGGAACGCCCCGAGCACGCGCCCGACGGCGTGGACACGGTCTGGGAGTGCGCGGACTGCGAGCAGTACTACTGGCAGGGCAGTCACTGGCGGCACGTCGAGGAGCGCCTCTAGTTGTTCGGCGTCCACTCCGCGCAGGCCTCCATGTCGTCCATGACCTCGTCGTGGAGGCCGCAGTAGGGCTTGAGGCCGTCGTCCGTGCGGACGTAATCGAAGTGCTCGCAACTCCCGCAGTACTTGTCCTGGGGGTCGTCGAGCGGCGACGTGAGGTCGGCGGTCGCGCCGCCGTCGCTCGCCGACCCGGACGGCGACGCGTCCGTGGTCTGCGTCGGGTGGTCGTCCGTCGGCGTCTCCATGTCGCCGAACACGCCGACGCCGCCGAACGACCCGCCGCCGGAGAGCGCTTCGCGCGCGGAGTCGAGTTGGTCTTCGGGCACCTCGACCGTCCGCGTCTCGCCGTCCCGCGTGATGGTCATCGTCACCGTGCCGCCGGGGTCGTTCCGCGTCTTGAACGTCGCGACGGCCGTGAACAGACACCAGAGCGTCGTCATCACGCCCGCCGAGTAGACGACCACGAGCAGGAAGACCGACGTGCTCGGGACGCCCGGACTCGAATACCAGTTCTCGGGGTACGTCGAGGCGAACAGGAACACGCCGACGGCGGCGAGCACCGCGCCGCCGACCGCCGCCGCGCGCTGGAACCGATTCGCCGGCAGGACGGTGACGATGCCCGTGAACACCGCCGGCAGGCCGAGGCCGACGAAGATACCGGCGAGTTCGCGCGTGCCGAGCACGTCCGCCGCCGAGGGGTTCTCGCCGAGGAGGAGCGGCGTGGTTCCGGCGATAACGCCGAAGACGACCATGAGCGCGCCGACCGCGAACACGGCCGTTCCCGCGTACACGCGACGGCGGCTCACGTCACCCGCTCGCCGCTCGTACGCGTCCGCGAGACTCGTCATGCGCGAGGTATGGACGAGGAACACCAAAAGCACTGCGCCACCCCGTCACGCGCCGCGTCCCCGACCCAGCGTCGGGAGCGGGCGTCCGAGCGGGTCTATCGAAAGAACTACCCACGCGTCCGCCGCAGGGACGCGTATGGCTGACGACGAGGAAGACGAGGGACCCGCCGTCGAACTCGGCGAGGGCGAACCCGTCGAGGGCGCGCCGCTCGCCCGCGTGTCCGCGCGACTCACGTGGGGCGTCGAGAAGAGCGAAATCGTCCGCCGCGAGGGCGACACCACGATTCGGACGCCGGACGGCCCGCGCGAACTCGCGAGCGTCCTGGACGAGGTCGATTCGACGTACTTCTCCTCGCGCAACGACTTCGAGACCGCGGTTCGCGGCGTCACCGGGACGGGCGTCGTGCCGACCGCCGAAGAGTAGACGTTTTTCCCGCTCCCGCCCGAACCACGGGGTATGTCGCTTCCCATCGACCCGTCGCGCATCGACCCCGAGGACATCGGCGAGGAGACCGCGACCCTCCACATGGAACACGCGGAGGCCGTCGAACACGTCCGCGAGGCGTTCAGCGACGCCGGGTTCGGGTTCCCCGCGGAGTTCTCGCCGTCCGACCTGTTGAACGAGAAGGTCGAGGCCGACCGCGACCCCTACTACGTGCTCGGCGCGTGCAACCCCGCGATGGCCGACCGCGCGCTCGACGCGAGCGAGAAGCAAATCGGGGGGTTGTTCCCGTGTAACGTCGTCGTCTGGCAGGAGGAACCGGGCGTCCAGCGAGTGTACCACGTCTCCATCATGCGCATCGCGCGACTCGTCGGTCTCGCGCCGGACGACGACGAGTGGGCGGACATCGTCGCCGACACGGGCGAGTACGTCGCGGACGCGATGGCGAACCTGGAGGCCGTAGACGCCTAGAGACCGAGGAGGCCCGTCGACTCCGGCGCGTACTTCACAGCGAGGTACATGATGCCGAACAGCGTTGCGTTGTAGAGGCCGTGTGCGAGCGCGGGAACGACGAGGTTGTCGGTCTTCTCGTAGGCGTACCCGAACGCGAGACTCGGGATGAACAGGACGGCGATGGTGACGAGGCCGGCCTGGAGGTCGCCGATGAGCGCGGTGATGTGGAGCGGGGCGAACGCGCCGCTCGCGAGGAGGATGGCGGCGGGCGCGGAGAAGTGTTTTCGGAGCGTGCCCTGGATGACGCCGCGGAACAGCAGTTCCTCGCCGGGCCCGATGAGGAGGAAGGACGCGAGAATCAGGAAGGGGACGATTTCGGGGTTCGCGCTCGCGGTCTCGCCGGCGGTGTTCGACGCGGCTTCGAGGCCGAGCGTCTGGATGACGAGGCCGGCGACGATGATGAGCGCGATGGTGCCGATGAACGTCAGGAGCGTCTGCCCGAGTTCGCGCAGGGACGGTAGCTCGTACTGCAGGAAGTCGAGGCCGAGGCCGCGCCGGTGGAGGTAGGTCAGCGAGACGAGCGGGAACGCGAGCCCCTGGAGCGCGATGAGGCTCATGCCGAGCGACGCGACGGCGGATATCTGGTCGGAGCCGGTGGCCGAGAGGTACACGACCGCGATGGCGGTGAGGAAGACGACGCCGACGCCGAACGCGAGCACGGCGAGGGCGTACGTGAGGACGACCGCGCGAGCGCGCGGACTCAACCCCCACTTCGTTTCGGGTTCGATGGTGCTCATCACGGGAACGTTCGGCGAGCAGTCGCTTGAGTTCTGCGACCGCGCTACGAGAACGAGGAGAGGTCGGCCTGGATGCCCGAAATCATCGTGGACTTCCGGCGGAGCGCGTTCAGGCTGACGGGGAGGTGGGGCGTGATTTCGCGGACGGCGTCGTGGAAGGTCTCGGCCTCGCCGTGGTCGTCGGGCTGGTCGAGGTAGGCGGCGTCGGGGTCGAAGGCGTTGCGCACGCTCTCGCGAACCTGCCAGACGCCGACGGGCGCCCAGTAGTCGTCGCTGACCTCGCGGAGGACGAGGGCTTTCGCCTGCCGGCCCCTGTCTCGGAGGTGTTCGAGGACGCCGAGGCGGGCGGCGTAGTACGCGCCCGCGGTCTCCTCGACGTAGCCCGTGCGGCCCTCGTATCCCTCACTCGCGCTCGCCATCCAGAGGTCGCCCTGGGGGTCGGGGTTCCAGATGCTCCCCGGAGATTTCATCTCGACGAGTTCGAACTCCCAGGTGCCGGGCGCGAGCACGACCCAGTACCGGTTCCCCATGTACTCGTTGACGTGGACTTCGACGGTGTCGATGCTGCGTTCGTCCCGAATCTGGCCGCGGAGGAACTGGCCGACGGTGTCGTCCACGGCCGTAATCGACCAGCGCGTGGGGACGAGCCGGCGGTTTTCGCCCTGCCCCAATCCGCCGACGGAGAGCACGCGGTTGATGTCGTACACGTCGAGGCCGCGGCGGTAGAGGTAGGTCATCGCGCCCTGCGCCTGCCAGTCGTCGTCTTCGAGCGTTTTCTCGACGGCGCGGGGGACGTGGGGGTTCTCGGCGAGGTCGGCGGATTCGGCGGTGGCGTTCGGGCCGGTGGGGGCGTTCGCGGCGGGGTTGGCGAACGCGTCCGGGTCGAACTGGGGGGTGTCGGAGAGGCCGAGTTCGACGTTCACGGGCCGGTCGGCGAGCGCGACCTCGCGCTGCACGCCGACGAACCCGTCCCAGACGTCGTTGACGTTCACGTCCGCCGACCGACGGGAGTTCAGTAATCCGGTTCGGTACTGGAGGACGTTCTCGACGCCGAGGCCGCGGTCGTACCAGTTCCCGCTCGTCGCGAAGTTCTCGGCGTCCTCCTCGTCGCCGACGGGGGAGAGGATGCCCGCGGAGACGTTCGGGTACGAGGAGCGTCCGACGAACACGGAGGGGGCGGTCGCGCCGTACAGCGAGTCCCCGGACTTCACGGACTCGAAGCGCTCCTTCGCGCCCTCGACGTAGTCCAGGATTTCGTAGGATTTCTCGCCCGCGAGCTGGCGCTTCCGGGCCTCCTCGTCGGGCGAGAGGTCGTCGATGTACTCGTCGAGACGCATCTATCGGTTCTTGGGCGCGCGCGTCCTTGAACGCTTCTCCCGACCACAGCCCCCGTATTCGAGAACGCCAACCTATGTAGCGAAAACACCCATATTTGGACGTATTTAGGACGGTATGCATCGGTACTAGCACGTATATTAGGTGTTTGGTTGTGTTCTGCCAAAGAGTTAAGTTCGTTCGTGGTATGTGTTAGCATGCAATGGGAGTGACGCAACGTCTCGTCGACCGTGTCGCCGCAGCCAGTTCGCAGAACACTCACGAATGTCCCGTCTGCGGCGCACGCTATCAGCGAGAACCGTTGAACTGCGCCGCGTGCGGGAACACGCAGTTCGACAGGACGTGACGCCCGGCGTAACGAGCGACCGCGTTCGTAGCCGGGCGTCCGGGACGTGAGCGACCCCCGCGAACCGCCGCGGTTCGGCCCGTTCTTTTCCGCCGCCTCAGCGCGCTGACCCACGGCTTTCGCCGCCGGTCTCCCCCTCGCGACCGCGTTCCGAGCGATACGTAGCCCACAATAGCAGTCCGTGCTAGTTGGCAACAAGGTTCTTTGTTCGGGGCGTCGTGGAACTACTCGATGGCCCTCCGTGACACACTCGAACGACTGACCGGACGCACGACCGAACACGACCAGCCATACGAGTGCGAGGTGTGCGGGCTGACGTTCAAGCGCCGGCGCGTCAACTGTCCCGCATGCGGGAGCACGGGCGTGAAGAAGCGAGCGTGAAGAAGCGCTAGTCGGCCTTCGCCTGCCACTCGCGCACGCGGTCGGCGGACACGCCGTCCACCTCGTCCGCGAGCGCCTCCGGCTCCACGTCCGCCAGGTCGCCCACGGAGGAGACGCCGGCGGCTTCCAGTTTCTCCGCGGTCTTCGCGCCCACGCCGTCGAGCGCCTCCAGCCCGCGGTTCTGTTGGCGTTCCTGGTACTCCGCGAAGTTACAGATGGGACACCCGAGCTCCCAGGGATCGTCGCCCTCGTCGTGCACGACGAGCTTCGGGAGGCCGTGCTCGTCGCAGGACTCGTCCGTGATTTCGATGTCGCCGTGCCGGGGGAGTGGGAGCGAGTACTCGCAGTCCGGATACCGCGAACATCCGACGAGACGGTTCCCGTTCCGGAGCGTCTTGATGCGGAGTTCGCCGTCGTGCTCGTGTCCGCACTCGGGACACGGGCCGAGCACGGGCTCGTCGGCGTCGTCGGCCTCCTCGGCGCGGCAGAGCGGACAGCCGTGGACGAACGTGTTCCGGCCGGCGAGCATCTTCACCTCGTGCAGGCCGTGGTCGTCGCACTCCGAATCGAGAACGACGGGTTCGCCCGTGTCCGGGAGGGGGAGCGTGAACTCGCAGTCCGGGTAGCCGTCGCACCCGACGAAGAAGGAGCCCTGACGGCTCTTCCGAATCAGGAGCGTCTCCCCGCAGTCGGGACACGGCCCGAGCGTCTTGTCCGCTTTCAGCGACTCCTGGAGGTGGGTGCCGACCTCCTCGCGGGACTCGCCGAGCGAGTCGAAGATGCGGTCGAGGAGGTCGCGTGACTCCTGGGTGACCTCGTCGTACGTCTTCTCGCCGGACGCGATGGCGGCCATGTCGGCTTCGAGTTCGGCCGTCATCTCCTCGGAGACGAGCATGTCCGCGTACTCCTCGGCGGCCTCGACGACCGCCATCGCGAGCCGCGTGGGTTTCGGCGGGTCGTCCTCGATGTACCCGCGGTCGTAGAGCTTCTCGATGGTGTTGTGCCGGGTCGCCTTCGTCCCGATGCCCATGTCCTCCATCGTCTCGATGAGCCGGCTCTGCCCGTACCGGCGGGGCGGCTGGGTCTGCTTCGCCTCGATGCGGGCGTCGCTCACGTCCAACACGTCGCCCTCCTCGACGGCGGGCACGTGGTTCTCGTCCGTCCCGAAGTAGGGATAGACGGCGTGGTAGCCCTCGTCGAGGAGACGGCGGCCGTTCGCCTTCAATTGGAGGCCCTCGCAGTCGGCGACGACGCGCAGGTGCGCCCACTCGGCGGGGTCGGCGAGCGTCGCGAAGAAGCGCCGCACGACGAGTTCGTACACCTCCCACTCGTCCTCCGAGAGGTCGCCCCTATCGGGCATATCCGCGGTCGGGTGGATGGGCGGGTGGTCGGTCGTCTCCTCGTCGCCCTCCGTCGGCGTGAGGTCGTCCGCGTCGAGGAGCGTCTCCGCGTCGTCCCCGAAGTGGGGGTTCGCGGAGAGCGTGTCCAGCAGTTCCGCGGGGTCGAGGTCGTCCGGGTAGACGGTGTTATCAGTCCGAGGGTACGTGATGTAGCCCGCGGTGTAGAGGTCTTCCGCGATGCTCATCGCGCGCCCCGCGGCGTACCCGAGACTGCTCGCCGCGCGGATGTACTGGGTGGTGTTGAACGGCGCGGGCGGGTCGTCCGTCCGCGTGCGGCGGCGAACAGACTCCACGACGGCGTCCGCGGCGTCCCGGAGCACGTCGAACGCCGCCTCGGCGTCCGCCTCGTTCCAGACGCGCTCGGCCTCGTTGCCCTCGTCGTCGAGGTAGAAGTACTGGGCTTCGAACTCCGCGTCATCCTTCGCGAGGTCGGCGAACAGCTCCCAGTAGTCGTCGGGCTCGAACGCCTCGATTTCGCGTTCCTTGTCCACGATGAGCTTCAGCGTCGGCGTCTGCACCCGACCGACGGAGATGAAGTCGCCGCCGGTCTGGCGGGCGGAGAGCGAGAGGAAGCGCGTGAGCGCCGCGCCCCAGACAAGGTCGATAGTCTGGCGTGCCTCGCCGGCGGCGGCGAGGTCGAAGTCGAGGTCGTCGGGGTCGGCGAACGCCGTCTTCACCTCGTTCTCGGTGATGGAGGAAAAGCGCACGCGCTTGATGGGCGCGTCCTCGTTGACCTCGCGGACGAGCTCGTAGGCTTCCTTTCCGATGAGTTCGCCCTCGCGGTCGTAGTCCGTCGCGATGACCACGTCGTCCGCGCGCTCGGCGAGCCGCTGGAGGACGTTCACGATGTCCTCCTTCGTCGCGGTCTTCGTCACGTCAGCGTGCACGAGCTCGGCGGGTTCCACGTCCCGCCAGTCCGAGTACTCGGCGGGGAAGTCCACGCCGACGACGTGCCCCGAGAGGCCGACGCAGCGCTTTCCGCCCCACTCGTAGACGTTCACGCCGGCGTCGCGCTCCGTCGACGCGCCGCCGTCGCTCAGGATGTCGGCGATGCGGCGGGCCGCGTTGTTCTTCTCGGTGATGATGAGTTCCACTACTGTCGTCGGCTAGGCTGGAATCCCGCCTAAAGGTTTCGTCGCAAAACCTAACCCGGAGAGCGACGATTCACGCGTATGCACGTGTCTTCTCGATGGTTCTCGCTCCTCGGCGGATTCATCCTCGCGGGGGGCGTTCTCGGCCTGCTCTCGGAGACCGGACTGGCGCGCGTCCAGTACGCCTTCCTCGCCGCCGGCGGCCTCCTGTTCATCGTCGGCGGCACCGAAAACCCGATTCGCGAACGCGTCCCCTGGTACCAGCTCGTCGGGCTCGGCGACGTCGCGGTCGGCCTCGGCCTGGTGACGAGCGCGTTCGGCGACCCCTCCGGAACGGTCACGCTCACCCTCCAAACCACGCTCCTCGCCGCCGCCGGCATCGCGCTCGCCGTCCTCGGCGCGGACTACTTCCTCGGCGGCGCGTACCTCGAAGTCCCCGAGGAAGCGCCGTAGGCCGGAACCGTTATCCTCGCGCCGCCGGGAGTTCCGCGCATGCAGTGGCCCGCTCGGTGGTTCGCCGTCGTGGGCGGCGTTCTCGCCGTCGCCGGCGTCGGCCTGCTCGTCGCGTTCACGCCGTCCGGCATCGCTGCCCTCCAGCCACTCGCGCTCGCGCTCGCCGGCGTTCTCATGGTGCTCGTGGGCGTGCCGAATCCCGTCCGCGACGCCGTCGGCTGGCACCGACTCGTCGGCCTGGCGGACATCGCACTCGGCGCGACGCTCGTTCTCGGCTCCCTCCTGAGTGACCCCGTGAACCTGTGGTACGTCGCCATCTCCGCCATTGGGGGCGGGTCGCTCGCGCTCATCGGGTTCGACTACATCCGCGGCGGCCACTGGTTCGACATCTCGACGGACGCCCCGTGAGTCAGCTGACGCCGCCGCGTTCGAAGCCTGTATAGCCGCCCGCGCGCTATCGACAGTCAATGCAGGAAGTGGAATCCGAGCGGTCGCTCCGCGAGGAGGTCGCGGCGAACCGCACGCCGACGCGCGACGTGGATCCGTTGTTCGTGAACCGCTGGTCCGGGTACGCGATGACCGGCGAGCCAGTACCCGAACGGGACTACCTGCCGGTGTTCGAGGCGGCGCGCTGGGCGCCGTCGTCGCGGAACACGCAGCCGTGGCGGTTCGCGTACGCCGACCGGCGGGACGACGAGTGGGAGACGTTCGTCTCGCTCCCGAACGACTGGAACCGTCAGTGGGCGGAGAACGCGGCCGTGCTCGTCGTATTGTTCTCGGAGACGACGGACGAGGAGGGCCGCGAGCGGTCCGCGCACTCGTTCGACGCGGGGGCGGCGTGGGAGAACCTCGCGCTCGAAGCGACCCGACGCGGCCTCGTCGCGCACCCGATGGGCGGGTTCGACCACGACGCCGCGAAGGAAGAACTCGGCGCGCCCGACGACTACGACGCGGAGGCGATGATAGCAATCGGCGACCCCGCCCCCACCGACACGCTCCCCGAAGACCTCCGGGGCGGCGACGAACCGAACGGCCGGAAACCCCTCGACGAAATCGTCTCCCGCGGCGGGTTCTAAGTCACGGCCGATACATTCCCTTCGTCTCGGGCGCGGTGCGCTCGAATCCCCACTGTTCGTAGAAGCCGTCCACGTCCGCGAGGAGGTTCACGTACGCCGTCTCCGACGCGTGCTCGTCGAGGTAGTCGGCGACGGCGTCCATCAGCCGCGACCCGAGGCCGCGGCGCTGGTGGTCGGGGTGGACGGCCATGTCGCAGACGTGGAACACCGTCGCTCCATCACCCACGACGCGCGCCATCCCGACCGTCTCACCGCTGGGTTCGTGCACCATCGTAACGCCGTACAGGCTGTTCGATAGGCCTCGGCGGGCGTCCACGACGGTTCGCGGAGCCATCCCGGCGACCTCGCGGAGTTCGCAGAAGCGCTCCGGCGTCGGCAGTTCCTCCCGGAGACTGTAGTCGCTCATACCCGGGAGAACGAGCGCGAGGACGAAGGCGTGTCGCTCTAGAGGCGCTCGCGGAGGAGTTCGTTCACCTGGCCGGGGTCGGCGCTCCCGCCGGTCTTCTGCATCACCTGGCCGAC
The DNA here is from genome assembly GCF_020614395.1 of Salarchaeum japonicum. Classification (NCBI taxonomy): domain Archaea; kingdom Methanobacteriati; phylum Methanobacteriota; class Halobacteria; order Halobacteriales; family Halobacteriaceae; genus Salarchaeum; species Salarchaeum japonicum. The sequence continues at coordinate 1,803,376 of NZ_CP085324.1, forward strand.
GAGGAAGTTGAGCGCGCCCTCGTCGCCGGACTCGTAGTCCTCGACCGCGTCCGGGTTCTCCTCGATGGCCTCCTCGACCGCGGCCTCGACCTCGCTCCCCGAGGTCTTCCCGAGGTCGTGTTCCTCGACGACGGTGTCGGGGTCGTGCGCCTCGTCCAGCATCTCGCGCAACACGACCTCGCGCGCGTTCTTCTCCGTAATCTCGTCCTCGGCGACGAGTTCGACGAGGCGCGTGAACTCGTCGAACCGGCCCTCGATTTCCGTGATGGCCATGTCGCGGTAGTTGAGTTCGCCGAGGAGGTTGTCCGCGACCCAGGTCGCGGCGAGCGCGGGGTCGTACTCGGTCGCCACGTCCTCGAAGAAGTCCGCGACCTGCTTCGTGGACGTGAGCTTCGACGCCGCCTCTTCCGACAGTCCGTATTCCTCGCGGAAGCGCTCGCGCCGCGCGTCCGGCAACTCAGGGATGTCGAGTTCCTCCTTCCAGTCCGAGACCTCCAGGGGAGGGATGTCGGCCTCGCGGAAGTACCGGTAGTCCTTCTCTTCTTCCTTCGAGCGCATCGACACCGTCGACCCCGAGCCTTCGTTCCACGCCCGGGTCTCCTGTTCGACCGCGCGTCCGCGCTTCAGGAGGTTGCGCTGGCGGGCGATTTCGTAGGACAGCGCGGACTCCGCGCCCCGGTGGCTGGAGATGTTCTTCACCTCGGTGCGGTTCGCGGCCGCGAGCGCCTCCTCGCTCGGCCGGCCGTCGGCGTCGAACTCGGCGGACTCCATCATCGAGATGTTCGCGTCCACGCGGAGGCTGCCGTCCCGGCCGGAGTCGTAGATGCCGAGGTACTCCAGGACTTCTTCGAGTTTCGCGAGGAACGCCCGCGCCTCGCCGGGTTCCCGGAAGTCCGGTTTGGTGACGATTTCCATCAGGGGCGTGCCGGCGCGGTTGTAGTCTACCTTCGTGTAGTCCGCGGTCTCGATGCTCCCACCGACGTGCTGGAGGCTCCCCGGGTCTTCTTCGAGGTGCGCGCGTTCGAGTTCGATGGTGCGCCGACTGCCCTCGTGGTTGATTTCGAGTTCGCCGCCGTCGCAGATGGGGGCGTCGTACTGCGTTATCTGGAAGCCCTTCGGGAGGTCGGGGTAGAAGTAGTTCTTCCGGTGGAACCGGGTGCGTTCGGGGATGTCCGAGTGGAGGGCTTTTCCGAGTCGGACGGCGGACTCGACGGCCGCCTCGTTGAGGACGGGGAGCGCGCCCGGGAGTCCGAGGCAGACGGGACACGTGTGGGTGTTCGGCTCCGCGTCCGCGGTGTCCGTCGAACACGAACAGAAGATCTTGGTGTCCGTTTCGAGTTGGACGTGGACTTCCAGCCCGATGACGGACTGGAGGTCCGTTTCGGCGGCCTGCGTACTCATTACGCCACGTTTCTGGGTCGCGCGGCTTAGAACTGACGAACGGAGACGTAGCTAGTACTTGATAATTGTCTGACGCCGGTTTTATACAGTCACATGCGGTTCATTGGGGTATGAGTGACGAACGCGTCGAAGAACTCGAAGGCCGCGTGAAGGAACTGGAAGCGACGGTTCGCGGCCTGACGGAGGAACTCGTGGACACGACAGAGCGAGTGCGGGAACTCGAAGAGGAACTCGGCCTGAACGAACCCGCGGAGCGCGCCCGCGACGAGCGCCGGGACGCGGAAGCCGCGGCGGCCGCGGAAGAAGCCGACGCGGAGGCGGAGGCAGACGCCGACACCGAGGACGACCAAGACGAGTCCGGCTTGGGCGACGACATCATCGTCGCATAGGCCACGATGTACATCGACGAAATCGTCCTGGAGAACTTCAAGAGCTTCGGACGCACCACCCGAATCCCGTTCTACGAGGACTTCACCACCATCAGCGGGCCGAACGGCAGTGGGAAGTCGAACATCATCGACGCCGTGCTGTTCGCGCTCGGTCTCGCCCGGACGCGCGGGATGCGCGCGGAGAAGCTCACCGACCTCATCTACAACCCGAGCCACGACGGCGACGAGGACGCCGGCGGGCCGCGGGAGGCGAGCGTCGAAGTCGTGCTGAACAACGAGGAGCGCACGCTCTCGCGCTCGCAGGTCGTGAACGCCGCCGGGAGCGACGACGTGGGCGACGTGGACACGGTGTCCATCCGGCGGCGCGTGAAGCGCACCGAGGACAACTACTACTCGTACTACTACTTGAACGGCCGCTCGGTGAACCTCTCCGACATCCAGGACTTGCTCGCGCAGGCGGGCGTCACCCCGGAGGGGTACAACGTCGTGATGCAGGGCGACGTGACGGGCATCATCAACATGACCGCGGGCGAGCGCCGCGAAATCATCGACGAAATCGCGGGCGTCGCGGAGTTCGACGCGAAGAAGGCGGACGCGTACGAGGAACTCGACGTCGTCGAGGAGCGCATCGACGAGGCCGACCTCCGCATCGAGGAGAAGGAGAACCGTCTGGAACAGCTCTCCGAGGAGCGCGAGACGGCGCTCGAATACCAGGAGCTCCGCGAGGAGAAGTCCGAGTACGAGGGGTACGTGCAGGCCGCCGAGCTGGCGGAGAAACGCGAGTCGCTCGCGGACGCGGCGGACGAGGTCGAGACGTGGACGGAGCGCCGCGACACGCTCCAGGACGAACTCGACAGCCGCCGCGGGCGTGTCGCGCGCCTCGAAGACGAACTCGCGGAGCTGAACGCGGAAATCGAGCGGAAGGGCGAGGACGAACAGCTCGAACTCAAACGCGAAATCGAGGAGGTGAAGGGCGAAATCGGCCGCCTGGAAGACCAGATCGAGGCCGCAGAAGAGCGCGTCGAGGAGGCGGAGTCGGCGCGCCGGCAGGCGTTCGTCGAAATCGACCGGAAGCAAGAGCAGATAGACGACCTCGACGGGGAGATTCGCGACATCAAGGTCGAGAAGGCGTCGCTGAAGACGGACGTACAAGGAAAGCAGGAGGAACTCGCGGCCGTCGAGGACGAAATCGCGTCCGTGGACACGGAGTTCGACGAGCTCAAGGCGGAGTTAGAGGAGAAGAAGGCCGCGCTGGAGGACGCGAAGTCGGCGCGCAACGACCTCCAGCGGGAGAAAGACCGATTGCTGGACGAGGCGCGCCGGCGGTCGAACGAGGTCTCGGAGGTGGAGACGGAGTTGGACGAGGCGCGCGAGTCGCTGCCGGAGTTCGACGCGAAGCTCGACGACCTCCAGTCGGAGCTGGAGAAGGCGAAGAAGAACGCCGCGCAGATAGAGGACGTGGTCGCCGACCTGAAACAGGAGAAATCCGAGTTGCAGGACGACCTCGCGGACGTGGAGGACGACCTCTCCGCGGCCCAAGAGGAGTACGCGCGCCTCGAAGCGCAGGCGGACGAGTCCGGGGACTCCTCGTACGGCCGCGCGGTATCGACTATTCTGAACGCCGACCGGGAGGGCGTGCACGGGACGGTCGCCCAGTTGGGCGGCGTGTCCGGCGAGTACGCGACCGCCGCGGAGACCGCCGCTGGCGGACGGTTGGCGAACGTCGTGGTGGACGACGACAGCGTCGGCCAGCAGTGCATCGAGTTCCTGAAGTCGCGGAACGCGGGACGGGCGACCTTCCTCCCCATCACGAAGATGCAGAACCGCTCGCTCCCCCGGAAACCGAGCGACCCGGGCGTGGTGGACTTCGCGTACAACCTCGTGGAGTTCGACCAGCAGTACGCGCCCATCTTCTCGTACGTGCTCGGGAGCACGCTCGTCGTGGAGGACATGGAGACCGCCCGCGAGTTCATGGGCGACTACCGGATGGTCACGCTGGACGGCGACCTCGTGGAGAAGTCGGGCGCGATGACCGGCGGCAGTCGCTCCGGCAGCCGGTACTCCTTCTCCAAGACGGGGAAGGGCCAGCTGGAGCGGGTCGCCACCCGAATCAACAAACTGGAGGACGAACGCCGGAGCATCCGGGAAGACGTGCGCGACGTGGAGGAGCGCCTCGACGCGGCGCGCGACCGGCAGTCCGACGCGAACGACCAGGTGCGCTCCATCGAGTCCGACATCGAGCGCGTCGAGCGCGAGCGCGAGGAGACCGAAGAACGCATCGACAGCCTCGAAGCCCGCATCGCGGAAATCGAGGACGAGCGCGAGGAGGTGGACGCGCGGATGCAGGAACTCGACGGCGAGTTGGACGAGACGAACGAGGAGATCGCGGCCATCGAGGCCGACATCGACGAACTCGAAGCCGAACTCGCGGACTCCCGCATCCCCGAACTCACCGCGGAGAAGGAGGACATCGAGGCCGACATCGACGAGTTGGAGGACGAAATCGACGACCTCGACGGCGAACTGAACAGCCTCCAATTGGAGAAGCAGTACGCGGAGGAGGCCATCGAAGACCGGCACGACGACATCGAGGCCGCGCAGAACAAGAAGGCCGAGCAGGAAGAGCGCATCCGCGAGTTGGAGGAGAAGATCGACGACCAGCGCGACCTCCTCGAAGAGAAGGAGGCCGCCGTCGAGGACTTGGAGGACGAACTCGCCGACCTCAAGTCCGAGCGCGAGGACTTGCAGGCGGAGTTGACGGAGGCGCAGTCCGACCGCGACGAGTACGCGTCGAAGGTCGAGAACGCGAAGGGCGAACTGGAGCGCGCGGAGAGTACGGTCGCGCGACTGGAAGCCGAAATCGAGGAGCTCGAAGCCGTCGTCGGCGAGTTCGACCCCGAGGACGTGCCCGACCTGGACGAGGTCGAGGCGCGCATCAGCGACCTGGAAGCCGAGATGGAGGCGCTGGAGCCGGTGAACATGCTCGCCATCGAGGAGTACGACGAGGTCGAGGCCGACCTGGACGACCTCCGGGAGAAGCGCGAGACGCTCGTCGCGGAGGCAGACGGCATCCGCGAGCGCATCGAGTCCTACGAGTCCCAGAAGCGCGAGACGTTCATGGACGCGTACGAGGAGATAGACGAGCAGTTCCAGCGCATCTTCAGCCGGCTCTCCGACGGGTCGGGCGAACTCGTGCTCGAAGACGAGGACGACCCGTTCGAGGGCGGATTGACGATGAAAGCCCAGCCCGGGGACAAGCCCGTCCAGCGGCTGGACGCGATGAGCGGCGGGGAGAAGTCCTTGACGGCGCTCGCGTTCATCTTCGCCATCCAGCGGTACAACCCCGCGCCGTTCTACGCGCTGGACGAGGTTGACGCGTTCCTCGACGCCGTGAACGCCGACCGGGTCGGGGAGATGGTGGACGAACTCGCGGGCGACGCGCAGTTCATCGTCGTCAGCCACCGCTCCGCGATGCTCGAACGCTCCGAGCGCGCCATCGGCGTGACGATGCAGGAGAACAACGTCTCCGCCGTCACGGGAATCGACCTCACCGGCCAGCACGCGGAAGCGAGCGGTGACGACTGATGAGTGAGAACCCCGAGGACGCGCTCGCTATCGCCGGCCACGAGGAAAGGGAGCCGCCATCGGGCGCGAACGCGGACGCGACCGACCTGTTCGACGCCGACGAGAGCGACGACGACGAAGTGGAGCCGGTCGAACTGCTCGTGCAGTTGGCGAAAGAGGGCGAGATAGAGCCGTGGGACATCGACATCGTGGACGTGACGGACGCGTTCCTCGAACGCCTCGACGAGGCCGACCTCCGCACGTCCGGCCGCGCGCTGTTCTACGCGAGCGTCCTCCTCCGCATGAAGTCGGACGCGCTCCTGGAGCCGGACGAGCCCGACGAACCCGAGGAGCCGGAGCCCGCGCCGTGGGACGCGCCCGAAGCGACGGACGACGGGATGCCCGGGTTCGACCCCGTGGACGCGCTGGAGGCCGAGATGGATCGGCGGCTCGAACGCAAGGACGCCCGCGGGACGCCCGAGACGCTGGACGAACTCGTGCGGAGCCTCCGGGAGGCCGAGCGCGGGTCGTGGTGGAAGGAATCCCGGACGTACGACACGGACTCCTCCCCGCAGGGGTTCCGGCGGGGGACGCAGACGCTCGACTACCACACGGGCGACGACATGCGGCTGGACGACGAGCCGACCGAGGCGGAGGCGCTCGGCACCGCGCACGAGGAGGACATCGAGGCGACCATCGAGGACGTAAACGACGCGCTCGGCGAGCGGTTTGACCGCGGGCGGGACGAAGTCCTCTACGAGGAAATCGCGGACGCGGGCGGGACGCGGGTGGAGACGTTCCTCGCGCTCCTCTTCCTCGCGCACCGCGGGAGCGTCTACTTAGAACAGGACGAGTTGTTCGACGACCTCTGGGTCAGTCGAGCGTGAGCCACGCGGACTCCAGTCCGGAGTCGTGGAGTCGCCACTTCTGCCGGACGCCGCCGCCCGGCCGGGATTCGGCGTCGATAGTCGCGTCGAACAGGGGTTCGTAGACCGCGAGATGGCGTTCCGGGATGCCGGCGGCGACGTGCGCGTGGAGGATGCCGTCGCTCTCGCGGACGCGCGCCGTCAGGAGTTGGAGGAACCGGAACAAGTCTTCTTCCGTGGTTTCGCCGCCGTCCACCGCGTCGAGGAGCGCGTCGAGCGTGTGGAGGCAGACGCGGAGTTCGCCCGCGCCCGGGTCGCGGGGGAAGAGGCGGTCGATGTGGTCGTCGATGGCCGCGAGCACGTCGGGGAACGCGGTGCGGTCGTCCACGGTGGTGCGCCACGTCTGCGCGGCGTCGGGTTCCGGGAGCGCGGCCGTCGAGCCGCTGGCCGCGACCGCGGAGCGCGTGTACTCGCCGCCGGACGCGTCGACGACGCCGAACTGGTCGCTTGAGAGGTCGCGGCCGTCGCGGACGGTGAGCGCGCGGTCGGCGTCGCTCGTGGAGACGACGACGCTCCGGCGGTCGAGCGAGGGGTCGCCGAGGAGGCGGTCACAGACGCCGTTCGTCCCGCGCGTGTCACCGCGAACGAGAACCGCACAGCCCGTTCGCTTGAGGTCTGCGAGACGGGCGGCGAACGATTCGGCGCGGGTCGCGTCTGATTCCATGACTACCCTAGTGGACGAACGCCACCTATTTAGTTTTTCTGAGCGATTCGGTGAAGATTAGAGGTAGTCGCCGACGAAGATGTCCACGCGCTCCCGGGTCTCCGCGGGGATGGCGTCCGTCGGCGTGTTCACCGTCCCTTCGAGGCTGTGCCCGCAGTCACACTCCCGCGCGTCGGGGAGCGTCTCGATGGCGTGCTCGATTGTCTGCTTGATCGCCGTCTCGTTCGCGGCGGCGTTCTCCAGAACCTCTTCGAGCGTGACCTCGCTGTCCTCCTTCCACACGTCGTAGTCGGTGACGCCGGCGACGGTCGCGTAACACATCTCGGCCTCGCGCGCGAGCTTCGCCTCCGGAATAGCGGTCATGCCGACGAGATCCCATCCCTGCGCGCGGTAGAACTCGGATTCGGCCTTCGTGGAGTACTGCGGGCCCTCGATGCAGACGTACGTCCCGCCCTTCTCCGCGTCGGCGTCCGTCGCCTCGCTCGCGGCGTCGTGCAGGTGGTCGACCATGTGCGGACAGTACGGTTCCGCGAACGGCTGGTGGACGACGATACCGTCCCCGAAAAAGGAGGAGTCGCGGTGCTTGGTGCGGTCGAAAATCTGGTCGGGAACCACGAGCGTCTGCGGCGGCAAGTCCTCGCGGAGGCTCCCCACCGCGTTCGACGCGAGCACGCGCTCGACGCCGAGTTCCTTCAGCGCGTAGATGTTCGCGCGGTAGGGGAGGTTCGTCGGTTCGCGCTGGTGGTCGGGGCCGTGCCGCGGCAGGAACGCGACCTCGGTTCCGGTGTCGCCGAACTCGCCGACGGTGACGGGCGCGCTCGGGTCGCCGTACGGCGTCGATACCTCGTGTTCCGTGACGTTCGACAGGGGGAGGGCCTCGTAGATACCGCTCCCGCCGATGAAGCCTATCATGCTGGGTTCTCGCGCCGGCGCGGACTTAAGCCGTCCGTCATCGCCCTAGAGCACGCCGAGCACGAACCCCGCCCCCATCGCGACGAGCACCACCGCCGAGAACACGGGCAGGTAGGGCGCGTACGCCTCGACGCGCGCCTCGTAGCGCTCGTAGCCCGCGACGAGCAGCATCGTCAGCGTGACGATGCCGACGATGACCGTGAGCGCGTACGCCGTCATCAGTTCGAGGCAGTACGTCGAGCCCGCGCACAGCCCGATGATTTCGAACTCCTCCTCGTGCGCGAACCCGAGCAGGAACGCGAACCACGCGATACCCCACAGCCCCCGGTCGGCCTCCTCCCCGAACCCGTGGTCGTGCGAGTGCCCGCCGCCAACGAACACGCCCCGCACCCGCGACCACACCCGCGACGCCAGCGACCCCGACCCGCCGTCGTCGTGCGAGTGGTCGTGGTGGTCGTGCGAGTGCCCGTGGCCGTCGTGGCCATCCCCGTGCGAGTGACCGTGGTCGTGGTCGTCGTGTGACTGGCCGTCGTGTCCGGGTTCGTCGTGGCTGTGGCCGTGTTCGTGGCCGGCTCCGTGCGAATGGTCGTGGCTGTGTCCGTGGCCGGTGTATTCGCGGACGCCGAGGAGGACGAGGAGGACGCCGGCGACGACGCTGACGGGGCCGCCGATGGAGAACCCGAGGACGGTGAGCGGCTCGTTGACCTGGGTGAGGGAGAAGTAGGACTTGGCGTAGAAGAAGACGGCGACCATGGCGATGCTGGAGACGAGGTGGCCGACGCCGAGGAGGACGCTGGCGGCGAGGCCGTGCAGCCACTTGTTCGAGCGGTCGAGCGCGTAGGACGCGGCGACGGGCCAGCCGTGGCCGGGTTCGATGCCGTGAATCGCGCCGAGCGCGACCGCGCCGACGAGCAGGCCGAGCGCGTCACCGTGGAGCATACGCGAGTCGAGCGACCTCCGAGAGGTAAGGGTTGTTAATACCCGTCGCGGGGTGTCGTCATACGGAGGTTCTTGTGGCGGGCGACCCGACTCCGGGTATGCGGACGAGTTTCAACATCCCGGACGAGGTGGTCGCGGAGTTCGACCGCGTCTGGCAGGACGAGGGGTTGGCGAACCGCTCGCGGGCGGTCAGGGAGGCGATGCAGGAGTACGTGGAGGCGCACGACCGACTGGAGGCGATGACGGGCGAGGTGGTGGCGCTCGTCGGATTCGACTACCGCCACCACGAGGTCATCGAGGAACTGCACGGCGTCCAGCACGAGTACCAGGACGTGATACTGAACACGAGCCACACCCATCAGGGCGAGTGGTGTCTCGAATCCCTGTTCTGTCGGGGGGACGTGGCGCGCGTCCGCGAACTCACCTATCGCTTGCGGGACTTCGACGGCGTGCGCCGCGTGAAACACATGCTGATTCGCGCCGACTAGGCGTCCGCGCGCCGCATCCACTCGTCGTCGCTCGTCTTCACGAGCGCGTCCCGCCGCACCATCTCCTCCAGGACTTCGTCCAGTCGGTCGGGCTGGGCGATCTCCATCTCGATGCGTTCGATGTCGTGGTACTCGGAGAGGTAGTGGCGGATGTCGGCGCGGGAGAACGTGGCGGTGTCGGCGCGCTCCATCACGCCCTCGATGATGTCTATCATGTCCTCGATGAAGTTCCAGGGGTAGACGATCCACGCCCAGTCTTCGAGGCGTTCGCCGACGAAGTCGGGGTCGTACTCGCTCGTCCCGAGGAGCTGGAGGGTCGCGGTACGAACCTCGTTGGCGTTGCGCTCGTCCACGTACTCGTGGGCGCGCTCGATGGAGCCGCCGGTGTCCGCGATGTCGTCGATGATGAGGACGTCCTTGTCCTCGACGGAGCCTTCCGGCATCGGATAGCGGACTTCGGGTTCGCCCGACTTCTGGGCGGTGCCGACGTAGTGTTCCATCTTCAGGCTCGTGAGGTCGTTCAGTCCGAGGAAGTCACAGAGACAGCGACCGGCGAACCAGCCGCCGCGCGCGAGCGCGACGACCACGTCCGGTTCGAACTCGTCGCGCTTGACCTGGTCGCTGACGTCCCGGCAGAGACCGTAGATGTACTCCCAGTTCGTGATAGTGCACTTGAAATCGTCCGGGAGGTCGCTCATTCCGCTCGACTCTCGGTGTCGTCGCCACTTAACGGTTTACAGGCGTAGTCAGGGGCGTGGCGCGTCCGGCGCGGTCAGTCGCGCTCCTGTTCGATGTGGGCGGTCGCGGTGTTCATGAATCCGACGACGCTCGGCGTCACGTCGGTGTCGACGCTGACGCCGTAGCCCGCGTCGTCGGCGACGGGGAGTTGGACGAGGACGGCGTTCGAGAACACGCGGACGGTGCCCGAGAAGTCCCCGAAGAGGCCGAGGTCGTTCGCGGCGTGTTCGCGGCGCGCAAGTTCCACGAGGTCGGGGAGGTCGGCGCGGACGTTACTGCGCCAGGCGTCGTCCTCCTTGAGGTCGGCGCGGAGGTAGTGAACCTCGAACTCGCTTCCGTGGTAGGAGAGGACGCCGCGGAGCGCGCTCCCGACGTCCTCCCGGAGCCATCGCACGAACCGTTGGTCGTTCGGATCCATGCGTAAAATATCACGATTAGAGATGATTAATCTATGGGACGAGGAGAAGCGTTCATTTCGCTGGCAGTCGAGAGAGGACGTATGAGACGACCGACGCGGCGGGACGCGCTCCGCGCGGGCGCGGCGGGACTACTCGCGCTCGCCGGCTGCCAGGGCGACAGCGCGACGACGGCGACGACGACCGACCCGACGGCGACGACCGGGACGAGCGCAACCACGACGGGCGCGACCACGACGACCGACCCCGAGCGCCAGCGCGAGACGGCGGTGCGGTTCGTCAGCCTGCTCGCGGACGGCGCGTACGAGGACGCGCACGGCATGCTGTCGGCGTCGGTGCGCGAGCAACTGTCCGCGGCGGGCCTGCGGTCGGCGTGGGAGCAGACCACCGCCGCGGACGGCGCGTTCGTCGGCGTGGCGGGCGTGACGCGCACGACGAGCCAGGGGTACGACGTGTTGGTGGTGCGCGCGCAGTTCGAGGCCGGCGTCGTCGCGGTGCAGGTGACGTTCGACGCGGCCGACATCGTCGGTCTCTACTTCGTGCCGGTCGCGGGCGAGTACACGCCGCCGGAGTACGCGGACGAGTCGGCGTTCGCGGAGCGCGAGGTCGCGCTCGACAGCCCCGCGTGCTCGCTCGGCGCGACGGTGACGGTGCCGAACGGGGGCGCGGACGCCGGCGTCGTGCTCGTCCACGGGTCCGGCCCGCACGACCGCGACGAGACCATCGGCCCGAACAAGCCGTTCAGAGACCTCGCGTGGGGGCTGGCGTCCCGCGGCGTCGCCGTGCTCCGGTACGAGAAACGGACGTACGCGTGCGACGCCGCGGCGACCGACCTCGACTTCGAGGCGCTCGTCGTCGCGGACGCGCTGACGGCGCTCTCGCGGCTCCGCGCGGAAACCGACGTGTCGCGGACGGCCGTGGTCGGGCACAGCCTCGGCGCGTACGCCGCGCCCCGAATCGCCGCCCGGGACGGGGACGCGGACGCGTTCCTGCTCGCCGCGCCGTCCCGACCGCTCTACGAACTCGTCCCCGCCCAGGTCGCGTACCTCGCGGAGCTCGACGGCACCGTCACGGACGCCGAGCGCGAGCAACTGACCGCGGCCCGCGAGACCGCCGACCGCCTCGCCGCCGGCGACTACGCGGGCGGCGGGTTCTCGTGGAGCGCCGACTTCTGGCGCGCGGTCGCGGACTACGACCCCGTCGAAACCGCGAGCGGCCTCGACGCCGACGTGTACGCGCTCCAGGGCGGCCGGGACTACCAGGTGAGCGCGACCGCGGACTTTCCCGCGTGGCGGGACGCCCTCCCCGAGAACCGCGCCCGGCTCTACGACGCCCTGAACCACCTGTTCATGCCGGGGGAGGGCCCGCCGAACCCCGGCGAGTACGTCGCGGAGGGACACGTCGCGGCGTCCGTGGTCACCGACCTCGCGGGCTGGCTCGGAGGGAAAGACGGAACACGCGCCCGGCGGAACGGACGGGTATGAGTGAGAGCGTGCGGGCGTTCCTCGTGGACGCGTTCGCGGACGAACCCTGCGCGGGGAACCCCGCGGGAGTCGTGCCGGACGCCGACGGGCTGAGTGCGGAGCAGATGCTCGCGGTCGCGTCCGAGTTGGGGGCGAGCGAGACGGCGTTCGTCCGGGAGAGCGAGACGGCAGACCGCCGCGTCCGGTACTTCTCCCCGACGACCGAGGTGGACTTGTGCGGGCACGCGACGATTGCGAGCCACGCCCGGCTCTTCGAGAGCGACCGCATCGACGCGGGGACGCACACGCTGGAGACGAACGTCGGCACGCTCGACATCGAACTCACGGAGTCGGGGACGGTGTGGATGACGCAGAACCCGCCCGAAGTTCGGCAGGTCGCGCTCGACGGCGAGCGGGTCGCGTCGGCGCTCGGCGTCCCGGCGTCGGCGCTCGTGGCCGACCTGCCGTTCGCGGTCGCCTCCACGGGCCTGCCGTTCCTCGTCGTCGGCGTGGAGTTCCTCTCCGATTTGGGGGACGCCAGCCCCGACTTCGACGCGCTCGAAGCGCTCTGCGAGGACGTGGACGCGGAGGGCGTGTACGCGTTCACGTTCGACACGCTGAGCGGCGGCGCGGACGTGCACGGCCGCGCGTTCTGCCCCCTGCTCGGCATCGACGAAGACCCCGTGACGGGCACGGCGAGCGGCGCGACCGCGGCCTACCTCGACCACGTCGGCGCGTTCCGCGGCGGCGGCGAGAGCCCCGCCGCGACGGACGTGTCGCTGGAGGGAGACGGGTTCCCGGACGAACTCGTGTTCGAGCAGGGCCACTTCCTCGACCGCCCCGGCACCGTTCGCGCGACCGTGGACGGCGCGACGGTTCGCGTCGGCGGCACCGCGACCACCGCGCTCGACGGCACGCTCCGCGTGCCGGACGACGAGAGCGACGAGATACTGGAAGCCTAGAACTCGTCGTCCTCGGTCTTGAGGTCGCGGAGTTCGCGGTTCACGGACTGGAGGTCGTGTTGCATGTCGCTGAGCCGGTCGTCGAGCACGGCGACGATGTCGCTCTTCACGTGTTCCGTGTCGAACGTCTCCCCGACCTCCTCCTCGGTCGCGGCGGTGAGCGTCTTGAAGAACGCCCACGCCTTCCCGAGTCGGTAGACGACGAGGCCGACGAGCGCGACGACGAAGCCGGGCGCGCCCGCGGCGAGCGACGACGTGTAGGACTCGGTCGATTCGTAGGCGGCGAACCCCTCCTGGAGGCCGTAGTAGCCGCCAACGGCGATGAGCGCGAACCCGACGACGGCGAACAGCGACGTGAGCGCGAAGTACTTCCCCGCCCAGACGAAGGCCCGTTTTGCGTCCATGGCCGGGCGGAGACGACCGAGCGGCTAAAGTCCTGCGTCACGCGTGACGCGCGCCGCGCGGTCCGGAACCTTCTTTATCGTATTCTCGGACTAGCCACTCGATGGCTGTACGCTGGCTGGCGGACGTACGGGCCGACGACATCGAGAGTGTCGGCGGCAAGGGCGCGTCTCTCGGCGAACTCACGGACGCCGGGCTCCCGGTTCCGCCGGGGTTCGTGGTGACGGCGGACACGTACCGCGCGTTCATCGAGGAGACGGGCATCGAGGAGGAACTGTTCGAGGCGGTGGACGTCGACCCGGAGGATTCGGCGGCGCTCGCGGAGGCGGAGTCCCGCGCGAAGGAACTCGTCCTCGACACGGAACTCCCCGCGGACATCCGCGAGGAGGTGCTGGCGGCGTACGGCGACCTGGACGACGGGGCGGCGTTCGTCGCGGTGCGGTCGTCCGCCACGGCGGAGGACTTGCCGGACGCGAGTTTCGCGGGCCAGCAGGAGACGTTCCTGAACGTCACGCGCGACGACCTCGTGGACAGGGTGAAGCGGTGCTGGGCGTCGCTGTTCACGCAGCGCGCCATCTACTACCGGCAGGAGCAGGGGTTCGAGCACTCGAAGGTGAACATCGCGGTTGTCGTCCAGCGGATGGTGGACGCGGAGAAGTCGGGCGTGATGTTCACGAGCCATCCCTCGACGGGCGCGGAGAAGGTCATCGTCGAGGCCGCGTGGGGGCTCGGTGAGGCCGTCGTCTCCGGGTCGGTGAGTCCGGACAACTACGTCGTCGACCGCGCGACCGGCGAGGTCGAGGACGTGACCGTCGCGGACAAGAAGGTGATGCACGTGAAAGACCCGGAGACGGGCGAGACCGTCGAGCGCGCGGTGCCCGACGAGAAGCGCACCGAGCGCGTGCTGTCGGACGACGAGATTCAGGAGCTCGTGACGCTCGGCGAGCGCGTCGAAGACCACTACGACAGCCCGCAGGACGTGGAGTGGGCGATGGCGGGCGGCGAGACGTACATGCTCCAGTCCCGCCCCATCACGACCATCGACGAGGACGCGGAACCCGAGGCGGCGGCGTCCGGGGACGGCGAGAGCCTCGTCTCGGGACTGGGCGCGAGCCCGGGTATCGCGTCGGGCGCGGTGCGCGTGGTCGGGAAGCTCGACCAGCTCGACAAGGTCGGAGAGGGCGACGTCATCGTGACGGAGATGACGACGCCGGACATGGTGCCGGCGATGAAGCGCGCGGCCGGCATCGTGACGGACGAGGGCGGGATGACGAGTCACGCCGCCATCGTCAGCCGCGAACTCGGCTGTCCCGCGGTCGTCGGCACCGGGAACGGCACGGACGTGTTGGCGGACGACCAAATCGTGACCATCGACGGCGACAAGGGCACCGTCCGCGAGGGCCGCCCCGAGAAGGAGGAGGAGACGGAGCCCATCGAGGAGGCGCGCCCGAAGACGCCCGTGAAGCCGATGACGGCGACGGAGGTGAAGGTGAACGTCTCCATCCCGGAAGCGGCGGAGCGCGCGGCCGCGACGGGCGCTGACGGCGTCGGCCTCCTGCGGATGGAGCACATGATTCTCTCCACGAACAAGACGCCCGATAAGTACGTCGCAGACCACGGCGTCCGCGCGTACGTGGACGAAATCGTGGAGGGCGTGCGCGGCGTCGCGGAGGAGTTCTACCCGCGGCCCGTCCGGGTGCGGACGCTCGACGCGCCGACGGACGAGTTCCGGCAACTGGAGGGCGGCCAGGACGAACCGCACGAGCACAATCCCATGCTCGGCTATCGCGGGATTCGACGGAGTCTCGACGAGCCGGACGTGTTCGAGCACGAACTGGAGGCGTTCAAGCGACTGTACGAGCAGGGGTACGACAACGTCGAAATCATGTTCCCGCTCGTGAACGACGCGAGCGACGTGTACGGCGCGAAGCGCCTGATGGAGAAGGTCGGCATCGACACCGGGAAGCGAACGTGGGGCGTGATGGTGGAGACGCCGGCGTCCGCGCTCACCATCGACGAGATGGCGGACACGGGCATCGACTTCGCGTCGTTCGGCACGAACGACCTCACCCAGTACACGCTCGCCGTGGACAGGAACAACGAGAACGTCGCCGACCGGTTCGACGAACTCCACCCCGCGGTGTTGAAGCTCATCGGACAGACCATCGAGACCTGCCGCGAGCACGACATCGAGACGAGCATCTGCGGGCAGGCGGGGTCGAAGCCGGAGATGGTGAACTTCCTCGTGGAGAAGGGCGTGTCGAGCATCTCCGCGAACATCGACGCGGTGCGGGACGTCCAGCACGAAGTGAAGCGCACCGAACAGCGCCTCATCCTCGATTCGGTGCGCTGAGAACGACACCGCTAAACCACGCGCCCTACTTCTCGAACGTATGGACGCCGCGCCGCAGGACTTCACTCGCGTCCTCTCCTCGATGTGCACGGTTCCGCATCCGGACGCGCGCGACGCGGCAGCGACATTTCTCGCGGACAACCCCGGCGACCCCGCGACCTATCCCGCAGTGTCCGAACTGGAGGACGAGGTCGTGGGGATGCTGGGTGAGATTACGAACCTCGACGACCCCCAGGGGTACGTCGCGTCCGGGGGGACGGAGGCGAACATGCAGGCGGTGCGGGCGGCGCGCGACCTCGCCGACACCGACAGCCCGAACGTCGTCGCGCCGGAGAGCGCGCACTTCAGCTTCCCGAAGGCGGCGGACGTGCTCGGCGTCGAACTCCGCCTCGTGCCCGTGGACGACGACCGGCGCGCGAACCTCGACGCCGTGCAGGCCGCGGTCGATTCCGACACCGCGATGGTCGTCGGCGTCGCCGGGACGACGGAGTTCGGCCGCGTGGACCCGATTCCCGCGCTCGGGGACGTGGCGGCGGATGCGGACGCGCTGTTCCACGTGGACGCCGCCTGGGGCGGATTCTGCCTTCCCTTCGCCGAGTACGACTGGGACTTCGCGGACGCGCCCGTTGACACGATGACCATCGACCCGCACAAGATGGGGCGCGCACCGATTCCCGCCGGCGGGTTCCTCGCCCGCGACGCGTCGGTGCTGGACGCGCTCGCGGTGGACACGCCCTACCTCGAAACAACGGGCCAGGCGACCCTGACGGGCACGCGGAGCGGCGCGGGCGTCGCGGGCGCGCACGCCGCCATCAGCGCGCTCTGGCCGCAGGGCTACCGGGAGAACTACGAGCGCGGAATGGAGAACGCGCGCTGGCTGGTGAGCGAACTCCGCTCGCGGGACTACGACGCGATAGACCCGACGCTCCCCCTGGTGGCGTTCGACCTCCCGCCCGGCGAGTTCGACGCGCTCCGCGAACGCGACTGGCGGATCTCCCGAACCGCATCGGGGGAGACCCGCGTCGTCTGCATGCCCCACGTCACCCGGGAGATGCTCACCGACTTCCTCGCCGCGCTCGACGACGTACGCGCCGGAACCACGGTGAGTGCCCGGGAATGCTAGCGCTGTTCGGCCTGGACTTCGGATGGTTCCAGCACGCCGTCGAAGCCGCGACCGGCTGGGGCGGCATCTTCCTCATCGTCGTCTACTCCTTCCTCATCGCGTTCGTCCTCCCGCTCCCCTCCGAGGTCGTGCTCGTCCCCGTCTGCACCGGCGCGGCGGTCTGCACGGGCACGCTCCAACTCGGCTTCCCGCAACCGGTCGAACTCGCCATCGTCATCGTCGCGTCCGGCGTCGGCAAATCCCTGGGAAGCGTCATCGCCCTCGAAGTCGGACACGGCGCGAGCCACTCCGGCCCCGTCGTCAACACCCTCAAGCGGATGGGGTACGACCCGATGGAGTGGTCGAAACAGCGCGTCGTCGCGCTCGTCCGAAAGTGGGGGTACGCCGGCCTCGCCGTCGGCCTCACCGTCCCCGGGTTCCCGGACACCCTCTCCATCTACGCGTTCAGCGTCATCGAGAAGGACGAACTCAAGTTCGCGCTCGCCACCTTCGCCGGGAGCGTCGGCCGCCTCGTCGTCACCGTCATCTTCCTCAAGGGCTTCACCGCCGCCGTCTGAGACTCAACGCTTATCCGCTCGGACGCGAAACCGCCGCGCATGGCACGCACGTCACGCCGCTGGGGGTCGGCCGGGTTCTTCGTCCTCCTCGGTGCCGTCCTCCTGTTGTTCACCACCGACGCCGTCGAATCCATCGACCTCTGGACGTGGTTTCCCGGCCTGTTCGTCCTGCTCGGCGCGTGGTCGCTCGTCGCGTCCCGCGGCCGCAACCTCACCGGGCCCGTCCTCGTCATCGCCGTCGCCGGCGCGTTCCTCCTCCGGAACCTCGACTACCTCCCCGAGGACACCATCGCCACCTACTGGCCCGCCGTCTTCGTCCTGCTCGGCGTCCTCATCCTCCTCAACCGCGGCCGCCGACACCGCGGACACACCGCGAGCGCGAACGGCGAGTTCACGTCCGTCTCCATCTTCGGCGGCGACTCCCAGCGCATCGGGAGCGACGACTTCCGGGGCGGCGACGTGGTCGCCATCTTCGGCGGCCCCACCATCGACCTCCGGGACGCCACGCCCGCCGAGAAACCCGCCGTCCTCGAAATCGTCTCCGTCTTCGGCGGCGCGGAAATCCGCGTCCCCGAGGACTGGACCGTCAAAACGGAGAGCGTCAACGTCTTCGGCGGCCTCGAAGACAGCCGTCGAACCCCCGGCACCGCCGACGAACCCGACCTCGTCCTCACCGGCGTCAGCGTCTTCGGCGGCGTCGAACTCACCGACTAAGCTCGACTACCCCCCGCTCGCTCCGCTCGCGGGGATGGTCGTCAGACTCGTCGTGTCTGACTGAAAGGTTTTTGCGCGGGGCGCTCCGAGAGGGGAGTGTGACACGAGTGGCGTCGCTGGTGCGGTCTATGCGTCCGCGGTAGCGACGCCGTCGGGCGAACCGGGCGCGGATTCGGCCCTCATACGGCCATGGCGTCCGCGAAACCCACGCCTCCGTTCTCGCTTCGACACGAAACCATATCTTCGAGAGAGATGATTCGGAATCCACGGGCTTTAGGCCCACACGGCGAGGTGTATCACGCATGAGTCACGAGGACTTTCCGACGGAGAACCCCGCGGTGGTGACGTGCGGGCTTCCCTACCCGACGGGCGACCTGCACGTCGGCCACCTGCGGACGTACGTGAACGGGGACGCGTTCAGCCGCGGCCTCCGAAAGCTCGGCCAGGACACCGCGTTGGTCTCCGGGACGGACATGCACGGCACGCCAATCGCCGTGCAGGCCCTTGAGGAGGGCGTCAGCCCGCTCGAACTCGGTCTGGAGCGCCACGAGCAGTACGCGGAGACGTTCCCGGACTTCAACATCGAGTTCGACAACTACGGCCACACCGACGAGGAGACGAACGTCGAACTCACGAAGGAGTTCGTGCGGGCGTGGGAGGAGAACGACCACGTCTACGAGAAGGAGATTCAGGTCGCGTACGACCCCGACGCCGACCAGTGGCTTCCCGACCGGTACGTCGAGGGGACGTGTCCGTACTGCGGCGAGCACGCCCGCGGCGACGAGTGCGACGACGGCTGTCAGCGCCACCTCGAACCGGGCGAAATCGAGAACCCCACGAGCGCCATCACGGGCAACGACGCGGAGTACCGCGAACGCGCGCACAAGTTCCTCCGCCTCTCCGACTTCCAGGAGTACCTGGAGGGGTTCATCAACCGCATGGAGGGGACGAACAACGCGAAGAACCAGCCCCGCGAGTGGATAGAGGGCGGCCTGGAGGACTTCTGCATCACGCGCGACCTCGACTGGGGTATCGACTACCCCGGGGAGGGCGGCGACGACCTCGTGCTGTACGTCTGGGTGGACGCGCCCATCGAGTACGTCGCGTCCACGAAGCAGTACTCGGAGCGCGTCGGCACGGACGAGTTCGACTGGGCGGAGCCGTGGCGGGACGGCGACGGCGAAATCGTCCACGTCATCGGCCGCGACATCATCCAGCACCACACCGTCTTCTGGCCGTCGATGCTCAAGGGCGCGGGCTACAACGAACCGCGCGCGGTCTGCGCGACCGGGTTCGTGAACCTCAACGGCAAGGCGTTGAGCACGTCGAAGAACCGCGCTATCTGGGCGCGCGAGTACCTCGACGAGGGCTTCCACCCCGACCTCTTCCGGTACTACATCGCGACGGCGAGCGGGTTCGAGCGCGACGTGAACTTCTCCTGGGAGCGCTTCCAGGAGACCGTCAACTCCGAGCTGGCGGACGTGGTCGGGAACTTCGCGTACCGCGCGCTGTTGTTCGCGGAGCGGAACTTCGACGGCACGCCCGACGTGGCGCTGTCGGACGACGTGGAGACCGAAATCGCGTCCGCGATGGACGACTACGAGGACGCGCTCAACGACTACGACCTCCGGAGCGCGGGCGAGGTCGCCGTCGGACTCGCGCGGTACGGGAACGAGTACATCCAGTCCGCGGAACCGTGGAAGCTCGACGACGACGAGGCCGCGCCCGTCATCCGGGACTGCGTCCAGCTCACGAAGGCCGTCGCCGTGCTCCTCCAGCCGTTCACGCCCGAGAAGGCCGACGACCTCTGGAGCCAGCTCGGCGAGGACGGGTCGGCGGCGGACGCCACTATCGCGGACTGCCTCCAGGAGCCGCCGGCAGAGTTCGACGAACCCGAGGCGCTGTTCGAGAAGATCGAGGACGAGCGCGTCGCGGAACTGAACGAGAAACTCGAAGCCAGTATCGAAGAAGCGAGTAGCGACGAGGACGAATCGGAGAGCGTGGACGTAGAAGACCTCACCGAGGAACGCATCAGCTTCGACGACTTCCAGGAACTCGACCTGCGGGTCGGCCGCATCGAGAGCGCGGAGGGCGTGGAGGGCGCGGACAAGCTCGTGAAACTCACCGTGGACATCGGCGTCGAGACCCGCCAGATCGTCGCGGGCCTCAAGCAACTCCACGACACCGACGACCTCGAAGGCCAGACGGTCGTGGTCGTCGCGAACCTCGAACAGGCCGAGCTGTTCGGCGTGGAGTCGAACGGCATGGTGCTCGCCGCGGGCGAGCAGGCCGACCTCCTCACGACCCACGGCGACGCCGAACCCGGCACGAAAATCAAGTAACCCCGCCCGGATTTTTCTTCGCCGCCGACCCGGCGGCCACCGAGCGCGTTTCGAGCGCGTTCAGCCGAGGATGTCGTAGACGGTGACGAGGATGAGGGCGCTCCACAGGAAGACGCCGCCCCCGTAGAAGAGGAGGGGAACGCTGACCGGGGTGTCGATACCGGTGTCCGTCCAGCCGCCCTGGGCGTCGAGGCCCTCGGCGTTCTCGAAGCTCCCGCCGTCCACCGGCCCGGTGTTGCCGACGCTGAGGATGACGGCGGTCATCCCGCCCATAGCGGTGAACAGAACGAGGACGCCCGAGTCGGTCGCGACGTACACCGCGCCGACCGTGAGCGCGGCGAGCACGCCCGCGTAGAGGACGAGCGGTTTCGAGAGGCCTGCGACGTTCATGACTGCGCGCTAGAACGACGTGGGCCGCCACGTATGAACGTTTTCCAGGCGACCCGCCGACTTCTACTGGCTCCCATGGTCGGGGCGCGAGCGCTCCGGAGGACTCGATGGACGTACATACGACACGTTCGTTCGTGAGCGACTGACGGCGAGGGTTTTTGCGCCGTCACGCCCAACCGTCTCGTAATGAGGAACGCGAAGATAGTGTGCACGCTCGGCCCGGCGACGAACGACCGGGCGTCGGTGCGTGCGCTCGCGGACGCGGGGATGACGGTGGCGCGCGTGAATTCGAGTCACGGCGAGCGCGACGACCGCCGCGCGCTCGTGGAGACCGTGCGGGAGGTGGACGAGGCGACGGAGAACCCGGTCGCGGCGATGGTGGACCTCCAGGGCCCGGAGGTGCGAACCGCGCCCATCGAGGGCACCATCGACCTCGAAGCGGGGCGGACGGTGCGGTTCGAACCGGGGACGACCGCGGATTCGGAGCGCGTCGGCCTCTCGACGAGCATCGCGGCCGCGGAACCGGGCGACCGGGTGTTGCTCGACGACGGACGCATCGAGACCACGGTCGAGGACGTCGAGGGGGACGCCGTCGTCGCGCGCGTCGAGTCCGGCGGCGAACTCGGGAGTCGGAAGGGCGTGAACGTCCCGGGCGTGAGCCTCGGCCTCGACGTCGTAACGGAGAAAGACCGGAACGACCTGGAGATGGCGGCGGAGCTGGGCGTGGACTTCGTCGCGGCGAGTTTCGTGCGGGACGGCGACGACGTGCTCGACGTGAGTAGCGTGCTGGAGGAGTTCGGCGCGGACATCCCCATCATCGCGAAGGTGGAGCGCGCGGACGCCGTGGAGAACCTCGACAGCATCGTGGAGGCCGCGCACGGCGTGATGGTCGCCCGCGGCGACCTCGGCGTCGAACTCCCGATGGAGGACGTGCCCGTCATCCAGAAGCGCATCATCCGGAAGTGCCGGAACGCGGGGTCGCCAGTCATCACGGCGACGGAGATGCTGGACTCGATGATTCACAACCGCCGGCCGACGCGCGCGGAAGCGTCCGACGTGGCGAACGCCGTGCTCGACGGGACGGACGCCGTGATGCTGTCCGCGGAGACCGCCATCGGCGACCACCCGACGCGGGTCGTGGAGTCGATGGACCGCATCATACGGGAGGCCGAGCGAAGCGAGGAGTACGCCGAACTCCGCGAGCAACGCGTCCCGAACGCGGACGAGGGGCGGACGGACGCGCTCGCGCGGTCGGCGCGCTACCTCGCGCGGGACGTGGACGCGACGGCGGTCGTCGTCGCGTCCGAGTCCGGGTACACGGCGCGGAAGGTCGCGAAGTTCCGGCCCGCGATGCCCGTGGTCGCGACGACGCCGAACGACCGCGTGCGCCGCCAGCTCGCGCTCTCCTGGGGCGTGAACGCGCAGTACGCGGACATCGCGTCCGGGGACGCCTCGGACGTCATCGACTCCTCCGTCAGCGCGGCGCTCGACGCCGGCGTCGCGGACAGCGGCGACACCGTCGTCGTGCTCTCCGGGATGATGACGGAACTCGAAGGCACGGACACCGCGAACACGCTCAAGGTGCACGTCGCCGCGGAGACGCTCGCGGTCGGGCGCGCCGTCGTGGACGGCCGCGTCACCGGGCCGTTCGTCCGCGCGCCCGACGGCGACCTCACTGACGTGCCGGCGGGCGCGGTCATCGGACTTCCCGCCGCGTTCGACGGCGAGTTCGACGGCGACCTCTCCGCCATCGGCGGCATCGTCAGCGAGCGCGCCGGCATGACCGGCTACCCCGCGATGATAGCGCGCGAACTCGACGTGCCGATGGTGAGCGGCGTTACGCTCCCCGACGACCTCGCGGACGGCGACTCCGTCACGCTTGACGGCGAACGCGGCGTCGTCTACGGCGGCCGCCTGTAGCGACCCGCGGGCTTTTGTCGCGCGAACCCCCAGCAGACGTATGAGCGAGTCCGAGGAGTACGACGACCCCGAGATACCGCGCCCGCCGCCGATAGACGTGGAGTCCCCCGACCCAGAGAACGTCGCGTTCTTCCTGCTCGGCGTCGCGCTCGCGGCGCTCGTCATCGCGCAGGTCGCGCTGTAGCGGACAACCGTTTTGGTGCTCCGCGTTCGAGAACCAGTATGGCAGTTGAGACGCTCCCGCTGTTGCTCGTGATCGGCGGCGTCGCCCTGATGGTGATGGAGGCGTTCGCGCCGGGCGCGCACTTCGTCGTCATCGGCACCGCACTCACGGTCGCCGGCGTGCTCGGCATCCTGCTCCCCACCGTGTTCGCCGCGCCCATCGCGCTCGCCGTCGTCGTCCTCGTCGTCGGCGGCGTCTCCCTCTGGGTGTACCGCCACTTCGACATCTACGAGGGCACGGACGAGGGGCAGACCGAGGGGTCGGCCGGCCTCCGCGGGAAGACCGGGTACGTCGTGGAGCGCGTGACCGAACGGGACGGCCGCGTGAAAATCGAGGGCGGCGGGTTCAGTTCGCGGTACGCCGCCCGCACCCGGAACGGCGCTATCGAGGAGGGCACGGAGATCATCGTCACCGACCCCGGCGGCGGGAACGTCCTCACCGTCGAACCGCTCGACGGCCGGGACGATATCGACCGCGAACTCGAACGCGAACGCGATGATGAAGGCGACGACGAACGGGACGGCGAAGCGTAGGGAGGCGAACCTTTATCCGGGAACCGGGAGCAGATAGCGTATGGACATCTCCCCCCTCCAATCGCTCGGCGGGAGTCCCGTCTTCACCGCGGTGGCGCTCCTGCTGCTCGGACTGGCAGTCGTCATCGTCTACCAGATGGTGGAGATCGTGGACGCCTACGAGAAGAAGGCGCTCACGGTGTTCGGCGAGTACCGAGGACTGCTCGAACCCGGTATCAGCTTCATCCCACCGTTCGTCTCCCGCACGTACCCGTTCGACATGCGGACGCAGACAATCGACGTGCCCCGGCAGGAAGCCATCACGCGCGACAACTCGCCCGTGACGGCAGACGCCGTCGTCTACATCCGCGTGATGGACGCGAAGCGCGCGTTCCTCGAAGTCGATAACTACGAGCGCGCGGTCTCCAACCTCGCGCAGACGACGCTGCGCGCGGTGCTCGGCGACATGGAACTCGACGACACCCTGAACAAGCGCCAGGAGATCAACGCCCGCATCCGCGAGGAGCTCGACGAACCCACGGACGAGTGGGGAATCCGCGTGGAGAGCGTGGAGGTTCGGGAAGTGAATCCGTCGCAGGACGTCCAGCAGGCGATGGAGCAACAGACGAGTGCGGAGCGCAAGCGCCGCGCGATGATTCTCGAAGCGCAGGGCGAACGCCAGTCCGCCATCGAGACCGCGCAGGGTGAGAAGCAGTCCGACATCATCCGCGCGCAGGGGAAAAAGCAGTCCCAGATTCTCGAAGCGCAGGGTGACGCAATCTCGACCGTGCTCCGCGCGAAGTCCGCGGAGTCGATGGGCGAGCGCGCCATCGTCGAGAAGGGCATGGAGACCCTGGAAGCCATCGGGCAGAACGAGTCCACGACGTTCGTCCTCCCGCAGGAGCTCACGAGCCTGGTGGGGCGGTACGGCAAGCACCTCACCGGGAGCGACGTGGAGTCCGCGACCGAGTCCCTGGACAGCCTCGACTTCGACGAGGAGACCCGGGAACTCCTCGGGCTGGACGACATCGACCAGATTCTGAGCCAGCTCGACGAGGAGGCCGACATCGACACGGAGAAACTCGAAGAGAAGGCGGAGGAAGTGATGGCGGGCACGGACGCCGGTATGCAGGACGCCGAGTCCGTCATCGAGGAGATGGACCAGGAGTTCGAGTCCGCGAACGACTCCACGAGCGGGTCGGCGGACGAGAACGACGAGCAGACGAAGTAAGGCAACCCTTTTCTCGGTCTGTTACGTACTCACACGTAGATGGTCGACGAGGACAAGCGTTCGACGCTCCGGCGGTTCGCGGCCGTCGGAGCGGCCGGCCCGCTGTCGCAACTCCCGTCGAGCGACGACGGCGGGAGCGAGACGCGGGACGCTATCGCGGGCTACGTCGCGTCGACGCCGGGCGCGCACTTCTCGAAGCTCCGCGACGACCTGAAACTCGGAACCGGGGAGGCCCAGCACCACCTGCGGCGGCTCGTGGAGGACGGCGTGGTGGAAGCCCACCGGGACGGCGACTACCGGCGGTTCTTCCCGGCGGGCCGGTTCTCGGACTTCGAGCGGGTGGCGTTGAGTTACCTGCGGCGGGAGACGCCGCGCGGGATGCTGCGCGAACTCCTCCGCGACCCGGACGCGTCCGGCGGCGCGCTCGCGGAGTCGCTGGGCGTGTCGCGGCCGACCGTGAGCAAGTACGCGAGCGAACTCGAACGCGCGGGCGTGCTCTCCCGGGAGGACGGGTACGCGGTGGAGGAACCGGAGTCGGTGTTGATGTTGCTCGTGCGGTACGCGGAGTCCTTCGACGCGGACACGGCCGCGTTCGCGGCTGACGCGGCCGACCTCGTCTCCTACGACCCCTGAGTCGGCGATAAGGCCTTTCCGTGCGTCCCGGCTAGTTCTGGTATGAGCAAGGAGCGACTGCCGAACCTGTCGCGGCGCGAGTACCTCGCGGGCGCGGCGACGCTCGGCGCGCTGGGGGCGGGGGGCGTGGTGTACAACGGCGACAGTCTCTTCTCGGAGTCGGAGATGCCGACGTACGTCGCCCAGCAGGGCTACCTCCGCTGGGAGCTGGAGCCGCTGTCGTACGAGAACCAGACGGTGAAGGAGTTCTACGGGTACGGCGACGGCGGGGACGCCGGCGCGAACCCGTCCGCGCCCCTCGCGGCGGACGACGCGGCGAGCCGCGTGTTCGCGTACACGGGCCCCGTGAACGACAGCCTCGGGTTCCTGCACGGCGGCCCGAACGGCCCCGCGGGCGAGGCTGACTTCGCGTTCTCCGGACTGAGCCGGTCGAAGGGCGAATGGGTAGTGCGCGACGACCCCCTCGACGCGGACGACGACTACGAGCCGTGGGCGGGCGGGAACCAGCGCGTGGACTGGCAGTGGCCCGCGGGCGGGACTGACGGCGGCGCGTTCTGGAACGCGTTCGACAGCACGGTGACGGTGACGCCGAAGACGCTGTCCGGCGTGGACTCCTGGCGGTTGCTCTCCGGGTCGAACCCCGCGGACGCGACCGTGCACGAACTCTCCCCGGAGAAACCCCTGAAGGTTCGCGAGGCGAAGCGGCCGGTGAAGACGATGAACGTGGACGTGATGCCGGACTCGGCGGACAACGTCTTCGACCCGTACTCCCAGGACACGCTCGACGTAGCCGTGAAACCCGGCGGGGAGGTCGGGCCGGACGACCTCGACCCCGGGAACTACTCGCTCTACTTCGGCTCCCGGGAGTACCTCGCCGGCCAGAACGGCGCGTCTCCCCAGAAGAGCATGACGGTAGAGGGCGACCTCCTCCTGAAGTACAAGATTTCCGCGGCGAACTTCAGCCTGAGCGACCGCACCGCCTACCTCGTCGGGAAGTCGAAGTCGGGCGCGTGGGTGCGCGGCACCGACGCCATCCACCCCGGCGGGTTCGGAACCGGCGACCCCTCGGGAGACCTCGTGGTCTCCGACCTGCACGTGGACGCCGCGGGCGCGGACGAACAGAACCTGAACGGCGAGTGGGTGGAGTTCCAGAACGCCGGGGACGCGACGCTCGACCTCACCGGCTATACCGTCCGGGACGAGGAGGGCTGGGAGTTCCACATGCCGGACGGCTTCGCGCTCGACCCGCAGGAGACGGTTCGCCTCCACACGGGGAGCGGCGAGTACGGCCCGCACAACCTCTACTGGGGCGTCGAGTCCGAGGTCTGGGAGAACGGCGGCGGCACGGTCGTCGTCGAGGACGACACCGGCACGCCGGTTATCGAGTACGAGTACCCGCGGAACTAGGCGGTGACCTTCCAGGTGGTGCTGGAGGAGTACCCCCACTTCTCGACGTCGAGTTCGATGTCGGCCTGCTGGAGCGCGGGCATGTTCGTGCCGACTTCCTTCGCGGACAGCCCGAGTTCGTCGCCGATGGCGCGGGACTTGAAGTAGGTCTTCGTCGCGGCGTGTTCGCGGAGGAACCCGAGGATGGCTTCCTGCTTCTCGGTGAGGGTCGGAGCCTGAACGGCCTGTGCCTGGGACGCGGCGCTCATACCAGAGGGGAAGACAGGTACCTCAAAAGGGGCTTTGGTACGCTAAGTAAAACAGACTTCTTAGACCTTCTTTATGGCGTTTTAGGCGTTTTTGACATTCTCTTTGGGGGTGTGGTGGGGGCGGTGGTGGGGTGGTTGGTACGGGAGGCTAAGAGTCCAGAAAGTTCTTACGCGAAACCGCCCCCCATTAGGGCAATGAGCGATGCGTCCGTCGAGGTGAGCGTCGTCCTCCCGGCGTACAACGAGGAGGACACCATCCGGGAGACCGTGGAGACGACGCTCGCGACGCTCGACGGCTTCCTGCCGGCGGGGAGTTTCGAGGTCGTGGTGGCGGAGGACGGCTGTGACGACCGCACGCCCGAGATCGCGGACGAACTCGCGGCCGCGGACTCCCGGGTGCGGCACTTCCACTCGGACGAACGCCTCGGACGGGGTGGCGCGCTGGACTTCGCGTTCGAGCGCGCGGCGGGCGACGTGCTCGTCTACTTCGACACCGACCTCGCGACCGACATGCGTCACCTGGAGGAACTCGTGGAGAGCGTGCGGTCGGGCGAGTACGACGTGGCGACGGGGTCGCGGTGGATGCCGGAGAACGTCGCAGACCGGCCCGCGAAGCGCGGCGTCCCCTCCCGGGGGTTCAACTTCGCGACGCGGCTCCTGCTCGGCTCCGACCTGCGCGACCACCAGTGCGGGTTCAAGGCGTTCAGCCGGGAGGCGTTCGACGCCCTGCACGGCGAAGTCGAGGACAAACACTGGTTCTGGGACACGGAGATGCTCGTGCGCGCCCAGCGCCGGGGGTTCCGCGTGAAGGAGTTCGCGGTGGACTGGACGCCGAAGGGCGATTCGAAGGTCGACCTCGTCCGGGACGTGTTCGGGATGGGGTCGCAGATTCTCCGGTGTTTCTGGGAGTTCCGGGTGTCGCCGTACGCCAACAGGCGAACCGGGATGGCGGTCGGCGTCCTCCTGTCGGTTCTGGCGTTCGCGTTGATGTTCGTCTACATCGACGTGGACACGTTCGTGGAGTCGGTGTCGGACGCCGACCCGGCGCTGGTCGCGGCGGGCGCGGCGGTGTACGTCGCGTCCTGGCCGCTGCGCGGCCTCCGGTACCGCGACATCCTCGCTGAACTCGGATACGACGGGAGCGTGGGGTTCCTCACGGGCGCGGTGTTCATCAGTCAGACGGGGAACCTCGTGATACCGGCGCGGGCGGGCGACGCCATCCGCGCGTACATCGTGAAGGCGCGCCGGGGCGTACCGTACACGACGGGGTTCGCGTCGCTCGCGGTCGAGCGCGTGTTCGACCTCCTCACCATCACGGTGCTCGCGGGGAGCGTCCTGGTGGGGCTCGCGCTGTTCGCGCCGGGAACGCTCGCCGACCTCGCGACCACCGCGTCCGGCGTCGGCGTTGCGGGGAACGCCGCGGCCGTCCAGCAGGCCGTCGTCGTCGCCACCGCCGTCGGACTGCTCGCCATCGGCTCCGTCGCCCTCATCGTCTGGTCGGCGCGCTCCGACTCGAACTACGTCCGCCGCGTCGTGAACTGGGCGAGCGACGACTCCTACACGGAGTACGTCGCGAGCGTCTTCGAGGACTTCGTGACGGACGTCCAGCGCGTCGCCGGCACCGCGGGCGGGTTCGCTCGCGTCGGCGGGACGAGCGTGCTCGTCTGGACTATCGACGTGGCGACGGCGCTGCTCGTGTTCCGCGCGTTCGGCCTCAGCCTCCCGCTCGTCGACCTCGTCGCGGTCGGGTTCTTCGCGGTGAGCGTCGGAAACCTCTCGAAGGTGATTCCGGGGCCGCCGGGCGGTATCGGCATCTACGAGGCCGCGTTCGCCGCCATCGTCTCCACGCTCCTCCCCGTGACGTTCGCGACCGCGGTCGGCATCGCCATCGTCGACCACATCGTGAAGAACGTCGTCACGGTCGCGGGCGGCGCGGCGTCGATGATTCGGCTGAACGTCTCGCTGACGGAGGCCGTGGACGGCACCGTCGAACCGGACGCGGAGGAGGAGACGGCGGTCAGTAGTAGTCGGTGACGAACGGGCCGAGCGCGCCGGCGAGCGCGTGCCGGAGCGCGGATTCTCTGTCCACGAGGTCGCCGGTGAGAACGCCCGCCGCGCCCTCGGAGCGCGCGACGTTCTCCGCGCCGACCACGTCGTCCATCACGGGCCCGAGCTCCTCGCCGTCCCGGACGCGTCTCGCGATTTCGGCGGGGAGGACGAACCGCGGGCCGCCGCCCAATCCCATCGTGTCGCCGTCCGTCACGGCCGCCCACATGGTGAGCAGGAGGGCGTCGTCCGCGGGTGCGACGCCGCCTTCGAGGCCGACGCCGAGGTCGTAGTCGCCGGCGGCGAGCGCGCGCTCCGCGCGAGTTCGCGCGCCCTCCCGGGTTTCGTCGTCAGTCATCGGCTGTTCCGACACGCCCGAGTCCACGCCCTCGGCGGCGACGGTGGCGTTCAGCGCGGCGGTCGCGCGCTCGGTCGCTTCGCGCTTCACGGGGTTCTCGCTCCCGACTGCGATTCGCATACAGGCCCGTGGCGAGCGCGCGGTGAAAGCGTTCCGGCGTCCCTGTGAGTGCGTGACGAACCCGACGCGAAGGGGAACGCTTATGCGCGTTTTGGGCTAACCCTGTTTCCACGACCCCCTCCGAGTTTTCGGAGTTTACGCATGACTAACCAGCGCATACAATCCCGAAGGCAAGAGACGACCGAAGCGGAAACCGAGAGTGAAGAGTCGAACGAATGCCCCGAGTGCGGCGGTCTCGTCATCCAGGACGAGGAGCACGGCGAGTCCGTCTGCATGGACTGCGGCCTCGTCGTGGAGGAGGACGGTATCGACCGCGGCCCCGAGTGGCGCGCGTTCGACTCCGCCGAAAAAGACGAGAAGTCCCGCGTGGGTGCCCCGACGACGAACACGATGCACGACAAGGGCCTCTCCACGAACATCGACTGGCGGGACAAGGACGCCTACGGCAACAGCCTGAGTTCGAATCAGCGCCAGAAGATGCAGCGACTGCGCAAGTGGAACGAGCGCTTCCGCACGCGCGACGCGAAGGAGCGCAACCTCAAGCAGGCGCTCGGCGAAATCGACCGGATGGCGTCGGCGCTCGGCCTCCCGGACAACGTCCGCGAGACGGCGTCCGTCATCTACCGTCGTGCGCTTGAGGAAGACCTCCTGCCCGGCCGGAGCATCGAGGGCGTCTCCACGTCCTGCGTGTACGCCGCCGCGCGGCAGGCCGGCGTCCCCCGGAGTCTCGACGAAATCGCGGACGTCTCCCGCGTCGAGAAGGCCGAAATCGCCCGCACCTACCGGTACGTCGTGCGCGAACTCGGCCTGGAAGTCCGGCCCGCCGACCCCGAGAGCTACGTGCCGCGGTTCGCGTCCAGTCTGGAACTCTCGGACGAGGCCGAACACCGCGCCCGCGAACTCCTCCAGACCGCGAAGGACAAGGGCGTGCACTCCGGGAAGTCCCCGGTCGGTCTCGCCGCCGCCGCGGTCTACGCGGCCGCGCTCCTGACGAACGAGAAGACCACGCAGGCGAAGGTCAGCGAGGTCGCGGACATCAGCGAGGTCACCATCCGCAACCGCTACCACGAGCTCCTCGAAGCCGAGGACTCGATTCCCGTCTAGGTTTTTCACGCTCGCAGGCCACGCATCGGTATGCGAGTCCCCGATTCCGCTCCCGGCCGCGCGGGCGTCGTCGTGCTCGGCGCGCTCGTCGGCGGCGCGCTCGCCGCGCTCGTCAGCACCGTCCTCCCGAACCCGTACCCGCTCGCGGTCGGTATCGCGGTCGCCGTCCCCGTGATGGACGTCGGCATCTATCCCGAGAACGTCCCCGATAATTCGGGGGTGGCCGCGCAGGTCGGCGTCGGGGCGGCGGTCGGCGGCGCGCTCGCCGGCTGTCTCGTCGGCTGGGCGTGGCTGTCGTTCTCCCTGCCGTACGCGACGGTGTTCGCGGTCGCGACCGCGTACCTCGCGGCGGAAGTCGGTGGGTACGCGGCGCTGTCCCGCCTCACCTAAGTCGGCGGCGCGAAAGTACGAGATATGGAGTTCACGGAGTTCACGCTCGCCGCCTCGACGGACACGCTCGCGGACGAACCCGCGGCGCGCGAACACGCGGACTGCCTGGAGTTCCGGCTGGACCTCGCGAGCGACCCGCTCGCCGCGCTCGACGACTACGACGGCGCGCTCCCCGTGCTCGCGACGAACCGCGCCGACTGGGAGGGCGGCGCGGCCGCGGACGACGACGCCCGCCTCGACGCGCTCTGTGAGGCAGTCGGGCACGACGCGGTCGAAGCCGTGGATATCGAGTTGGAGTCGATGCTGGACGGCGACGGCAAGCGCGTGCGGGACGCCGCGTGGGACGCGGACGCGTCGGTGGTCGTGTCGGTGCACGACTTCGAGGGGACGCCGCTCCGCCAGGACATGCGGGGCCTGCTCGGGAACGCCGTCGAGTACGGCGACGTGGGGAAGCTCGCGGTCACCGCCCAGGACAGACAGGACGCGCTCGACCTCCTCACGGTGACGCACGAGTACGCGATGGCGGACGAGCCGGTGGCGACGATGGCGATGGGGGAAGCGGGCCGGCACACGCGCGCGGTCGCGCCCGTCTACGGGTCGAAAATCGGGTACGCGCCCGTGCGGGCCGCGGACGCGACCGCGCCCGGCCAGTACGACCTCGAAACCCTCCGCGAACTCGTGGGAGAACTGTCGTGAACGGTTTGAACTGACGCTACGGTTATCCCCCGTCCGCGCGACTACCGACGTAGAATGTCGGCTTTCGGAACGCCCGCGAACACCGTCGAGACGCGCCCCCGCGAGGCGTCCCGTTTGGCGCGCGCCGTCCCCGCCGCCCTCGTCGGTCTCGGCGTGCTCTCGCTCGTCTCGTGGGCGGTCGAGTTCGCGGTGTTCGACCTCCCCGCGGGCGCGCCCGCCGGCCAGTTCGTCGGGGAGGCCGCGCTCTCGCTCGCGGTCTGCGGCGGGTTCGCGTTCGCGGCGTACTGGCTCCGCGAGAGCGACGTGCACGCCGCGCGCTACCCCCGCATCCTCCAGTGGTGTGCGGGCGTGAGCGTCGGCTTCCTCGTTCTGAACCTCGTGGTGATGGCGGTCGCGCCCGCGGCCACGCTCGAAGCGAACGTCGGGTGGGCGCGGGGGACGCTCGTGTTCGGCGCGCTCGGCGGCCTGGTTCTCGGCGTCGTGGAGGCGCGGTCTATCGAACGCGCGGAGCGAGCGGAGCGCGCGACCGTTCGCGCGGAGTACGCGGACGCCCAGCGGCAGTGGCTCGACTACCTGAACGGCCTGCTACGTCACGAAATCCTGAACAAGGCGACCATCGTGGACGGGCACGCGGCCCTCATCGAGGAGTCGGTGGACGACCCGGACGCGCTCGCGAACGTGGACGTCATCCGGCGGAAGACCGACCAGATGACGGACGTCATCGAGGACGTGCGCGTGCTCATCGAGTCCGCGGAGTCCCCGGAGGCGTTCGAGCCCGTGAACGTGTCCGCGGTCGTGCGCGCGGAGACGACCGACCTCCGGGACGCGCGGCGGTCGGTGACCGTGAACCTCGACGTCCCGAACGACGTGTACGTGTCGGCGGACGCCCTCCTCTCCCGCGTCTTCTCGAACCTCCTGCGGAACGCCGTCGAGCACAACGACAGCGACCACCCCCTGGTGTCGGTGTCGGTGACGGAGCGCGCCGACAGCGTGGTCGTCGAGGTGTCGGACGACGGTTCCGGGGTGCCCGCGGACGTGCGGGACTGCCTGTTCGAGCGCGGCGAGAACACGGGGGACAGGCACGGACTCGGTCTCTACCTCGTCGCGCGCCTCGTGGAGCGCTACGACGGCGATATCGAACTGACGGAGACCGGGCCGGCGGGGAGTACGTTCACGGTCACGCTCCCGCGCGCCGACCCGCCCGCGGGCGCGACCGAGGAGCGGGAGGCGGTCTCCGGGCCGCTCGCGGCGTAGCTAGAGGTCTTCGAGCGCGCGGAGTTTCTGTTCGACTTCGGGCGGGGCGGCGCTGGGGCCGTCGCGGACGCGGTGGTCGGGGACGACGAGCGGGAGCGGGTTCTCGGCGAGCGCCGTCCGTACCTCGTCGAGGTCGTCGGGGTCGTCGGGGTCGAGGCCGGGCGTGATGCGGGCGAGGGCTTCGACGGAGAGCTGGTCGCCGTAGGGGATTTCTCTGACCTGTTCGAGGACGTTCCGGTGGGTGGTGGGGACGGTGAGGCCGATTTCGACCTCGCGGAAGTCGTCCTCGACGCCTTCGAGGTACGCGAAGAGTCGGTCGAGGAGGGCGTGGTCGCCGTCGGCGTCCGCGTCGGGAGAGGTGGGGAAGGAGACGCTGATGAGTCGGTCGCCGGCGAGGCCGAGTTGGACGTAGCGGTCGAGGTAGTCGGAGTGGCGTGCGTAGAGGCCGCTCATGGGCGTGTGGTGGCGCGTCGTCGGTTTATACCTCCCGGGCACGGCGGAAGAGACGAAAGCCTAATGTACAAAAGAGTGCATTGACGTACAACAATGGACGAGTCCGAGTTGGCGCCGGCGGTGCGGTCGATTCTCGACGCCGCGCGCGCGAGAACACACGACGGCGAGCGGCTCTCGGTCGAACCGCGGTCGCTCACCGACGCGTTCGCGGCCGCGGAGGCCGACGGCCGCGTCCCGCTCATCGCGGAAGTGAAACCCACGAGCCCCACCACCGACGGCACGCGCGAGGTCGACCCGGTCGCGGCGGCGGAGGCGATGGTCGCGGGCGGCGCGGCCGCGCTCTCCGTGCTCACGGAACCCGCGCACTTCGGCGGGAGCACGGAGACGCTCGAACGCGTGCGGGAGGCGGTGGACGTGCCAGTCCTCCGGAAGGATTTCGTCGTGCGCGAGGAGCAACTGGACGCCGTCGAGGCGGACGTGGTGTTGCTCATCGCGCGGTTCGTGGACGACCTCGACGGCCTGCTCGCGGCGGCGCGCGACCGCGGGTTCCAGGTGCTCGTGGAGACGCACACCCGCCAGGAGGTCGCGCGGGCGCTCGCCGCCGGCGCGGACGTCGTCGGCGTGAACAACCGCGACCTCGGGAAGCTCGAAGTCGACCTCGAAACGTTCGAGTCGGTGGCCCCCGAGGTACCTGATAGCGTGACGACGGTCGCGGAGAGCGGAATCAGCACGCGAGACGACGTGCGGCGGATGCGGGCGGCGGGCGCGGACGCCCTGCTCGTCGGCTCGGCCGTGATGGACGACACGCCCGACGCAATCCGGGAGAACACGCGAGACCTAACATGAGTCAGAAAACGTTCGGCGACTACGGCGGACAGTACGTCCCCGAGGCCCTGATGCCCGCGCTGACGGAACTCGAGGACGCCTACCAGCGCTACGTGCTGGAGAACGAGGACGGCTTCGTCGACGAGTTCGAGGAGCGCCTCCGCGACTTCGGCGGCCGCCCGACGCCGCTCCAGCGCGCGGACAACCTCTCCGAGCGCTACGGCTTCGACGTGTACCTCAAGCGCGAAGACCTGGTGCACGGCGGCGCGCACAAGCTCAACAACGCGCTCGGGCAGGCCCTGCTCGCGAAGTACATGGGGAAAGAACGCGTCATCGCGGAGACGGGCGCGGGCCAGCACGGCACCGCGACGGCGATGGCGTGCGCCAGCCTCGATTTGGACTGCGAGATTTACATGGGCCGCACGGACATCAACCGCCAGCGGCCGAACGTCTACCGGATGCGCATCCACGGCGCGGACGTGAACCCCGTAGACATCGGGTCGGGGACGCTGAAGGAGGCGACGAACGAGGCGATGCGGGACTGGTCGCGCACGGTCGAGGACACGCACTACGTCATCGGGAGCGTGGTCGGCCCGCACCCGTTCCCGACGATGGTGCGGGACTTCCAGTCCGTCATCAGCGAGGAGGCGCGCGAGCAGTTCAGAGCGCAGGTCGGCCGGCTCCCCGAGGCCGTTATCGCGTGTGCGGGCGGTGGGTCGAACACGATGGGCGCGTTCCACCACTTCGTGGACGACGAGGACGTGGACCTCTACGCGGTCGAGGCGGGCGGAAGCGGCCTCGGCGTCGATAACGAGGAGTCGTACGCGCCGAACTCCGCGAGCCTCGGCACGGGCACGGAGGGCGTGTTGCACGGCGCGCGAACCAAGCTCCTCCAGACGCCGGAGGGCCAGATCGTGGAGTCCCATTCGGTCTCCGCCGGCCTCGACTACGCCGGCGTCGGCCCCGAACTCGCCTACCTCGTGGACGAGGGCCGCGTCACGCCCGTGAACGTGGACGACGACGCGGCGCTGAACGCGTTCCACCGGCTCGCCACCCGTGAGGGAATCATCCCCGCGCTCGAATCCAGTCACGCGCTCGCGTACCTGGAGGAGTACGCCGAGCAACGCTCCGCGGAACACGCGAGCGGCGATGCGCCGCGAGCGGGGCCGGTGATGGTGAACGTCTCCGGTCGCGGGGACAAAGACCTCGACACGGTCATCGAGGAGTCCACGGAGCGCGACATCGCGAACGCGCCCGACATGGAGGTGTACCAGTGAGCGACCTCGCGTCGGCGTTCGACGGCGAACCCGCGCTCGTCTCGTACATCGCCGCCGGCGACCCCAGCGCCGAGCAGACGAAAGAGTACGTGCACGCGCTCGTCGAGGGCGGGAGCGACGTCATCGAACTCGGCCTGCCCTTCTCGGAGCCTATCGCGGAGGGCCCGACGATTCAGAGGGCCGTGAAGCGCGCGCTCGACGCCGGGATGACGCCCGAGCGCTACCTCGACCTCGTGCGCGAACTCCGCGAGGAGGGCGTCGAGGTGCCGCTCGTCTGCATGACGTACTACAACCTCCTGCTCCAGCACGGGCAGGCGTCGCGGAGCGACGACGACCGAGCGAGCGCGGCGGGATGCGACGCGCGAGCGTCCCCCGAGGCGTTCGTCGCGGACGCCGCCGACGCGGGTATCGACGGCTTCGTCATCCCGGACTTGCCGGTGGACGAGGCGGACGACCTGAAGGCGGCGTGCGACGAGCACGGCCTCGACCTGGTGTTCATCGTCGCGCCGACGACGACGGACGACCGGCTCGAACGGATGCTGTCGAAGGCGTCCGGGTTCGTGTACGTGCAGGGCCGGATGGGGACGACGGGCGCGCGCGACGACGTGAGCGAGGACGCGCACGGGAGCCTCGACCGGCTCCGGAAATCGACTATTCCGAAGGCGGTCGGGTTCGGTATCAGCGCGGGCGAGCACGCCCGGGAAATCGTCGCGGGCGGCGCGGACGGCATCATCGTCGGGAGCGCGTTCGTCGACCTCATCGCCGAGCACGCCGCGGACGGGACGGCGGCGGAGCGGTTGCGGGAGAAGGCGCGGGAGTTGAAGGACGGAGCGGTCGCGGGCGCGAAAGAGACGCCGGAATCACAATCGACATAGCCACCCCTTTGCTACACAGTATCAATGAATTCTACCGGGAAATCCGCACGACTCGACCGAATCAGCACAGGAGAGAAGCTCGTGACGATTCCGATGGACCACGGCATCACGCTCGGGGCCGTAGACGGCCTGAAGGACATCGAATCCACCATCGACGCCGTCACCAGGGGCGGCGCTGACGCCGTGCTCACGCAGAAGGGTATCGCGCCGCGCGTCCACCCGAACAAGAACGGAAAGGGCTACATCGTCCACCTGAACGCCTCGACGACCATCGGCCCGGACGCGAACGACAAACGCCGCACGGGCACGGTGGAGGAAGCGGTGCGGGCGGGCGCGGACGCCGTCTCCTTCCACATCAACGTCGGGAGCGACCACGAACCCGACCAGCTCGCCGACCTCGCGCGCGTGACGGACGAGGCCGACCGGCTCGGCATCCCCGTGCTGGCGATGGCGTACGCGCGCGGCCCCGGCGTGGACGAACACGACGCGCGCAACCTCGGGCACGCCGTCCGACTCGCGGAGGAAGCGGGCGCGGACGTGGTGAAGACGGCGTACTCGGGCGACAGCGAGAGCTTCGAGCACGTCGTGGAGTCCACCGCGCGGCCGGTCATCATCGCGGGCGGCAGTCCGCAGGGCGACCTCGCGACCCTCGAAGCCGTGCGCGGCGCGATGGACGCCGGCGCGAAGGGCGTCTCGATGGGACGCACGGTGTTCCAGCACGACGACCCGAAAGCCATCTCGGAGGCCGTCGCGGCGGTCGTGCACGACGACGCAGCGCCCGCGGACGCGCTCGACGCGGCCGGCCTGTAGGACTGCCGGTATCCGCCACGTTCAAGCACGCCGGCCGAGAGGAGTCGAGTATGACCGAACGCGCCGTCTGGCTGAAGGCGGACGACTCCGTCGGGGACTGGGAGACGCGGAAACGACGCATCACCGCGGGCCTGGAAGCCGGCGTGGACTGGGTGCTCGTGGACGAATCGGACGTGGAGCGCGTCCGCGAACTCGGGAGCGTGAACGTCGCCGCGTTCGAGCGCGACGACGTGGACGTCATCGGGCAGGCCGAGGAGGAGACGGAAGCGGACTGTTACGTCGTCGGGAAGGACGGCGAGGGCGACGGCACGGTCGACCTCCCCAGCGATTTCTCGGGGAGCGCCGACCTCTCCGCGCTCCGCCGGAAGGACGACGTGGGCGGCGCGTACGTCCGCATCCTCGGGAAGGACTACGAGTCGTTCGCGGAGGCCGCGGCCGAGGAGGCCGCGTACACCATCGTCGTCGGCGAGGACTGGACCATCATTCCCCTCGAAAACCTCATCGCGCGCATCGGCGACGAGACGACGCTCGTCGCGGGCGTCACCACCGCCGAGGAGGCCGAGACGGCGTTCGAGACGCTGGACATCGGCGCGGACGCCGTGCTCCTCGACTCCGACGACCCGGACGAGATTCGCCGCACGGTGCAGGTTCGGGACGCCGCTCGCCGCGAGACCCTCGACCTCGAATGGGCGACCGTCACCGCGGTGGAGGAGGCCGGGAGCGCCGACCGCGTCTGCGTCGATACGGGGACGCTGATGGACGACGACGAGGGGATGCTCGTCGGCTCCATGTCCAGGGGTCTGTTCTTCGTGCACGCCGAGACCGCGGACTCGCCGTACGTCGCAAGCCGGCCGTTCCGCGTGAACGCCGGCGCGGTGCACGCGTACGTCCGCACGGCCGACGGCGGCACGAAGTACCTCGCGGAACTCGGGAGCGGCGACGACGTGCAGATAGTGGACACGGACGGCCACACCCGCGAGGGCGTCGTGGGGCGCGCGAAAATCGAACGCCGCCCGATGTTCCGCGTCGAAGCGGAGACGGCGGCGGGCGACCGCATCGAGACGCTCCTCCAGAACGCGGAGACCATCAAGGTCGCCACTCGCGAGGGCCGGACGGCGGTCACCGACCTCGAAGCGGGCGACGAGGTGAAGGTCTACCTCGAAGACGGCGGCCGGCACTTCGGCGAAGCCATCGAGGAGCGAATCATCGAACAGTAGTCAGCGGTACTCTTCTGCGGGCTGTGCGCCCGCGCCGGGTTCGGTGTGCCGGACGATGAACACGTCGTAGTAGTCGTCGGCGGCGACGCTACTCCCGACGCTACTCACCGAGGAGACGAGGTTGCCGGCGTTCTCGCTACCGACGAAGACGATGTTCGCGTCCTCCTCGCGCGCCATGCTCCGGACGTGCCGGGCGACCGCGCCGGCGGACGCGCGCCGCCCGAGGAGTTCGTGCCGGAAGTCGGCCTCGGGCGCGAGTTCCGCGACCGCCTCGTGAATCGCGCCAACGACCCGGTCGGCGTCGAACTCCTCCTCGTCGTCGAGCCAGCCGCGCTCCCGGGCACGCTCCGCGTTGCGTTCGACGACGGTGACGGCGACGAGTCGCTCGTCGAGCACGGACTGGAACTGGCGCGCGCGCCTGAGCGCCGCTCGGGACAACTCGGAGCCGTCGAACGGGACGACAATCGACATACGGACAACACGACGGCGACGACAATAGGCCTACTCGTTCTCGAACTCGTACGTACACCACGGACAGAAGTCGAGTTCCTCGTCGATTTCGCGCCCGCAGTTCGGGCAGGTCGCGGCGTCGTCCTCGCTCGCCGCGGCGTCCGCCCCGGGTTCCGCGTCCGCGCTACCGGGAGTGGGGACGGCGTCCGCGAGCGCCGCGTCGCGGTCTGCGGCCTGCGCGACCGCGAGGAAGTAGGCGTCGGCGGCGCTGAGAACGCGAATCACGAGCAATGCGATAGTGAGTTCCATCGGGATGGTCGCCGTCTCGAACACCGCGAGTCCCTGCTCCTCGAACGCGGTGAGGAGTTCCGTCGGCGTGAGGAGGTACGCGATGGCGACGGCGAGGGTGACCCACGCGAACGCGCGAATCCACGCGCGGCGGTAGAGCTGGCCGAGACCGGGGTAGACGAACGAGAGGGCGGCGGCGAGGATGCCGCGTCGGTTCAGAGCCACGAGTACGCGAGTACTCCGCGCGCCGACTCCTTAATCCCCCCGGGTCGCGTGGCCGACGAGTTCGACGGCGTTCACGAGCGCGTGCGCGACGACGACGGCGACGAGGCTGTTCGTGAGGACGAAGACGGCGGCGAGCGCGACGCCGAGCACGCCGGCGACGACGACGCCGGCCACGCCCTGCGCGCCGTGCGCGAGGCCGAACAGGGCGCTGGAGAACGCGACCGCGACGACGACGGGCGTGTCGAACCCGGCGAGCACGCCGACCAAGGCGGCGCGGAAGAGCAGTTCCTCCGCGAGCGCCACCAGCGGCAGGACGCCGCCGAGCAACGCCACCCATCCCCGGGTGGACGCGGGCGTGAGGAGGTCGGTAAGGGCGTCCGAGTAGGGGACGCCGAGCGCGTCCGCGGCCCGCGCCGCCCCCGCGTTCCCGGCCGCGAGCACGACGCCGGCGAGCACGCCCGCGATCACCGCCTCGGGGAGCGGGCGCGTACCGACGCCGAGCAGGTCGCGGGGAACGTCGAACAGCCACGCCGTCGCCGCGACGACGACGAGGAGCGTGCCGTGCGTGAGCGCGACGTTCGCGTACAGCACGCCCGCCGACACGTCGGTCGTGTCCGGGACGGCGTCCGCCGGTGTCGCACGCGACAGCGCGACCACCGCGAACGCGAGGAAGACGCAGACGCCGAGGAACGCCGCAGTCGCGGGACTACTCATTCGTGAATGCTACACGACACGGTATCAAAAACGGGACGGAAGCGATTTACTGGGGGCTCGGACTGCTGTTCGGGCCGACCTGCTGGTCGAGCGCCTTCCCCGTGATGGACTTCAGGCGCGTGACGAGCGAGTCCTTCTCGGGTTCCCCGACGAGCGCCACGTCCAGCACTTCGCTGAGGTGGCTGACGGGGATGACCTCTATCTCGTCCTTGTACTCGTCCTCGATCATCACGTCCTGTTCGTTCGCCTTCGGGATGATGACCTTATCACAGCCGGCTTTCGCCGCGGCCTCGATCTTGTGCGTGACGCCGCCGACGGGCAGCACGTCCCCGCGGACGCTGAGGCTGCCGGTCATCGCGAGACTCTGGTCGATGGGGATGTCCTCCAGCGCGCTGATGACGGCCGTCGCGACCGTAATCGAGGCGGAGTCGCCCTCGACGCCCTCGTAGGACTGCACGAACTGGATGTGGATGTCCTTGTCCGCGATGGACTCGCCCGTGTACTTCTTGATGATGGCGGAGACGTTCTCCACGGCCTCCTGGGCGATTTCCTGGAGTTTCCCGGTGGCGAAGATTTCGCCGCCCTCGCCCTGCCGGGGCGTGACCTCGGCCATGACGGGCATCATGATACCGGAGTCGCCGCCCATCACCGCGAGTCCGTTGACGCGGCCGACCGCGTCCTGCTCCGTCGCGCGGAGTTCGTAGTCCTTCCGGCGCTCGATGTAGTCGTCCGCGACCTGCTGTTCGATGCTCCGCGAGCGCTTCTTCGCCTCCAGGACGTCCGCGCGCTGGGTCTTCTCGTGGCCCTTCGACTTCGCGATGTCGCCCGCGACGCGGACGAGACCGCCGAGGTTCCGGAGTTCGAGCGTCAGGCTGTCCTTCCGGCCGGCGCGGCGCTTCGCTTCGAGGATGATTTCGCTCACCGCGTCCGGTTCGAAGTGCGGGAGGCGGCCGTCGTTCTCCACCTCTTGGGCGACGAACCGCGCGTACTTCCGCCGCATCTCCGGGGTGTCGTCGATGGTGTCCTCCATGTACACCTCGTACCCGTACCCCTTGATGCGGGAGCGGAGCGCGGGGTGCATGTTCTCCATCGCGTCCATGTTCCCGGCGGCGACCATGATGAAGTCGCAGGGGACGGGTTCGGTCTGCACCATCGCGCCCGAACTGCGCTCGGACTGGCCGGTGATGGAGAACTCGCCCTCCTGAATCGCCGTCATCAGCTTCTGCTGGCTGCGGACGTCGAGCGTGTTGATTTCGTCGAGGAACAACACGCCCTTGTTCGCCTCGTGAATCGCGCCGGACTCCACGCGTTCGTGCGCGGGCGTCCCCATTCCGCCGGACTGGAAGGGGTCGTGGCGCACGTCGCCGAGGAGCGCGCCGGCGTGCGCGCCGGTCGCGTCCTTGAACGGCGCGGTCTGCCGGTCGGCGTTGTTGATGAGGAGTTTCGGCACCATCGCGTCCCCGCCCTGGTTCGTGTAGCGGAACGCGAAGTAGAGGATACCGGCCGCGAGAATCCCCATCAGCGGCTGGAACGCGATGAGGAACGCGTACCCGATGACGACCGCGATGATGACCCACATCAACAGCGACCGCATCTGGTTGCGTTTACGGGACTCCTCGCGGTGGGCTTCCACAATCTGGTCGCCCTTCCCCGCGGGGACGGTGCGAACTTTCGGTTCGTTCGAGTCGTCGGGGTTGTGGTAGACGAGGATGTCCTGGAGGTTCTCCTTCGGGAGGAGCTGGCTCATCGCCTTCGCCAGCATGGACTTCCCCGTTCCCGGCGACCCGATCATCATCACGTGACGGTGCTGTTTCGCCGCCCGCAGCACGATGTCGCGGGCGTCCTCCTGGCCGATGACTTGGTCGACCAGGCGGTCCGGGACCTTGATGTCCGAGGTGTCGTCGACCTTGAGGCCGCCGAGGAGGTCGTCCTCCGCCGCGTCCTCGTCGATTTCGACGTCACCCTCGACGTCGACCTCGCTACCGAGGTCTTCGAGGTCCCCGATGGGGTCAGCAGGCTCCTCGGGTTCGTTCCCGTGGCTGCCGTACTCGTTCTCGGGGGGTGAGTCTGTCGGGGGCTCGTTGCTCATAGAAGTCTACTCAGTACACGAAGGGAGGGTCGGGCGACTGATATACTTTCTCCCTCCGGCGAACGCGCGAGCGCCGTAATCAGCCGCGTAGAGCCGCTAGAACGCCGTTCTCGATTCGGGAGGTGTCGCGGACTCGTCACGCTTATGCGGACGCGCCCGCTCTGTCCGCTAACGAATGACGCGCGGGTTCTACATCGGCCGATTCCAGCCGTACCACGAGGGCCACCATCGCGTCGTCGAAGCCATCTCCGACGAAGTGGACGAACTCGTCGTCGGCGTCGGAAGCGGCGACAAATCCCACAGCACGCGCAACCCCTTCACGGCGGGCGAGCGCGTGATGATGATAACGAAAGCGCTCGTGGACGTGGACGTCGTCACGTACGTCGTCCCCATCGAGGACATCAACCGGAACGCCGTCTGGGTGAGCCACGTCCAGTCCATGACCCCGAAGTTCGACGTGGCGTACTCCAACAACCCCCTCGTCATCCGGCTGTTCGGCGAGGCCGGCGTCGAAGTCCGCCAGTCCCCGATGTTCGAACGCGACGTGCTGGAGGGAACCGAAATCCGCAACCGAATGGTGCAGGACGAGGACTGGCGCGAACTCGTCCCCGACCCCGTCGCCGGCGTCATCGACGAAATCGACGGCATCGAACGCATCCGCCAAGTCAGCGACACCGACGCCGGATAGGAGATGGACGTCTTCGACGTGATGAACAACGTCAGACCG
Organism: Salarchaeum japonicum; assembly: GCF_020614395.1. Taxonomy (NCBI): domain Archaea; kingdom Methanobacteriati; phylum Methanobacteriota; class Halobacteria; order Halobacteriales; family Halobacteriaceae; genus Salarchaeum; species Salarchaeum japonicum. The sequence goes on from NZ_CP085324.1 coordinate 1,846,211, forward strand.
AAGGCCTGACTGGCGCACAACACCGAATACCTGCATGGACGTATTCGGTGTTATGAACGACGCAAACGCTTCGCGTTTGCTGGCTCATCACGCGAAGACATGAACGTCTTCGACGTGATGAACGCGGTCGGGTTGGTCGCGTTCGCGATCGTCGGCTCTCTCAAGGCGAGCGACGCCGACCTCGACCTGCTCGGAATCGCCGTTCTGGGGTTCTTGACGGCGCTCGGCGGCGGTATCACGCGGGACGTGCTGGTGGGGCGGACGCCGGCGGCGCTGTCGGGGAGCGGGGACGTGCTGTGGACGTTCGTCGGGGTGCTGGTGGCGCTCGCGCTGGCGGTCGTGGTGGACGAGCGCGGCCTGCTGGACAGCCCCGCGCTTCTGGTGCCGGACGCGGTGGGGTTAGCGGCGTTCGCGGCGACGGGCGCGCTCGTCGGCGTTTCGGCGGGCGTGTCGTCGTTCGGGGTGGTGGTGCTCGCGACGTTGACGGGCGTCGGCGGCGGCACCATCAGCGACGTGCTGCTCGACCGCGTGCCGTTCGTCCTCACGGAGGACTTCTACGCGTCCTGTGCGCTCATCGGCGGCGTCCTGTTCGTTCTCGCCGTGGACGCGGGCGTGGGGCGGCGGACGGCCGCGCTCGCCTGTGCGGGCGTCGTGTTCGCGCTCCGCCTGCTCGCGGTTCACCGCGAGTGGCGGCTCCCGTCAGTGTAGGCCGTCCTCGATGCCGTCCTCGACGGCGCTGGCGACGCGCGCGAGTTTCCGTCGCTCGAAGTACGTGACCTCGACGACGAACACGGCGAGCGCGGTGAGGACGACCGCGCCGAACACGTTCGGTTCGCGGGTGGCGAGGTGGTAGAACATCAGGGGCGCGAACACCGCGCACCCGAGCGCGCCGAGCAGGGGAGGGAGCCAGGACACGCGGTCGTCGTGGCGCTGGGTGAACGCGAGCGCGCTCATCACGCCGAATACGGCGATGAAGGCGAGGGACGCGAACGACGTGATGCCGTCGAGGCTCCCGTAGACGGTGAACGCGACGGTGACGATGCCGAGCAGGACGAGCGTGCGCTCGGGCGCGCCGTCCGCGCCGGAGTCCCCGACGCGGTCGGGGAGGAGGTTCTCGTCTATCATGCCCTTCGCGAAGTGCGCGCCGGAGAAGAGCGTCGCGTTGATGGCGCTCCCCGTGGACACGAGCGCGGCGACGGAGACGACGGCGTAGCCCGCGCTCCCCATGAACGGCTCCGCGGCTTTCGCGAGCGCGACGTGCTTGTATTCGAGTATCTGGGCGGGCGTGAGGAGGCTGGTGGTGACGACGGCGACGAGCACGTAGACGAGGACGGCGACGGCGATAGCGGCGTACACCGACCGGGGGATGGTGCGGTCGGGGTCGCGGATGCTGTCGCGGTCGTAGAACAGCAACTGCCAGCCCTGGAAGGCGACGAAGGAGACGGCCGCGGCGACCAGCGGGTCAAGGCCGCCGACGCCGCCGACGCCGAACCCGAGACGCCCGGTCTGCGCGCCGTAGTACGCGCCCCATCCGCCGACGACGACGAGGATGAGGATTTTCGCGCCCACCAGGACGTTCTCGGTGGTGCCGGACGCCCGCGCGCCGAGGAGGTTCAGCGCGACGAACCCCGCGACGGCGAGCGCGGACACGACGGGCCGGGTGGGGACGCCGAGGACGGCGTGAACGCCCGCGAGTTCGACGGTGAAACTCCCGAACGCGTACGCGTACATCGCCATCGACCCGACGTACCCGAAGAGGAGCGTCCACCCGACCATCCCCGCGAGCGTGGTGTTCCCGGAGAACCGCTGGACGTACGTGACCGACCCGCCGTTCGGCTCGCTGACCTCGTTCAGTTTGTTGTACGAGTAGCCCGCGCAGGCCGCGACGACGCCCGCGAGGACGAACGCGAGCCACGTGCGGGGGCCGGCGATGGTCGCGACCAGCCCGAGGATGGAGAAGATGCCGCCGCCTATCATCCCGCCGAGCGCGATGGCGACGCTCGCGGACAGCCCGAGGCCGTCGTCGCTCATTACGAGCGGGCTACGGGGCGCGGCGTGTTAGGCGTGGGGGCCGGACGCCTAGTTCGCGGCGATGATGTCGTCGATGCGGACGACCATCGTCGCGGCCTCGGTGGCGGATTCGAGAGCGTCGCGCTTCACGGCGACGGGGTCGAGGACGCCGGCTTCGACGGGGTCGGCGAGCGTTCCGGTCTCGCCGTCGGTGACGATGCCGGCGCGGCCGGTTTCGTTCGCGGCGCGGAGGTCGACGAGCGCGTCGATGGAGTCCATGCCGGTGTTCTCCGCGAGCGTGCGGGGGAGGACGTCGAGCGCGTCCGCGAACGCCTCGGCGGCGAGCTGTGCGCGGCCGTCGATGCCGGGCGCGCCCTCGCGAATCGCGTCGGCGAGCACGATTTCGGTGCATCCCGCGCCGGGGACGACGCCGTCGCCGTCGAGCGCGACCGCGACGACGTCGAGCGCGTCGCCGAGCGCGCGTTCGAGTTCCGCCGCGACGTGTTCGGTGCTGCCGCGCACGAGGAGCGTGACGGACTCGGCGTCCCGGCCGCCCTCGACGAACGTCAGGTCGTCGTCGCCGTACGTCTCGACGCGGACGGACGCGGCGTACCCGAGGTCGTCGGGGTCGATGTCGCGCACGTCGCCGAGCGCGACCGCGCCGGTGGCGGACGCGATGGCGGTCGCGTCGGAGGTTTTCACGTTCGCGAACGTCGCGATGTCCTCGTCGGCGAGGTAGGCGGCGGCGCGCGAGTCCACCTTCTTCGTGCAGAACAGCACGTCCACGCCGGCGTCGGCGAGGCGGCGGGCGTACTCGCGGAGTTCGGCGTCCTCGGCGTCGAGCGCGGCGTTCAGTTGGCCTGCGCTCGTGATGTTATACTCGACGCTCGCGCTGGTCTCGCGGGTGTCGAGTTTCGCGTCGAGCACGGCGACGGTCGCGTCGGACACGTCGCGGGGCATGTCCTCGCGGACGGGCGATTTCTCGGTGAGGACTCCCTCGACGAGTTCGGTCGCGCCGGCGGACGCGCCGGCGAGCGTGTGGACGCGCACGTCGTCGCGGCGCACGCGGTCGCCGTCCGCGACGTGCCGGACGGCGGCGACGACGAGGTCGGCGAGCCGGTCGGCGGAGCCGTCGCCCGTGCCCTTCCCGGTCATGCTGGTCGCGGCGACGCGCGCGAGGAGGTCGTCGTCGAGTTCGGCGTCCAGCGCGAGGGTGGAGAGCGCGTCGAGCGCGATGTCGCGGGCGGCGGCGTACCCCTCGACGACGGTCGTGGGGTGCACGTCGCTGTCGAGGAGTTCCTCGGCGCGCGCGAGGAGGTTCCCGGCGAGCACGGCGGCCGTGGTCGTGCCGTCCCCGACCTCGTCCTCCTGGGTGCGCGCCACGTCCACGAGCATCTTCGCGGCGGGGTGTTCGACGTCCATCTCCTCCAGAATCGTGACGCCGTCGTTCGTGACGACGACGTTCCCCGTGGCGTCCACGAGCATCTTGTCCATCCCGCGCGGGCCGAGTGTGGTGCGGACGGCGTCCGCGACGGCCTTGCCGGCGGTGATGTTCGAGGACTGCGCGTCGCGGCCGCGGGTTCGGCGTGCGTCGTTTCCGAGGATAAAGACGGGACTCATCGTGTTCGCTGCCATGCTGTCCGGGAGGATTGCGAGTCTACATATACTCTTCGTGACACGTGATAGCAGTCGGCCGCGGGGCGACCGGTAGGACGAAATACGCGGCTGTTCGTCCTACGAGCATGTTGGAACTCGAACACGGGTTCCGCGTCGTGGACGTCCACGCGCGCCTCCACGCCGGCCCGGAACCCCCGCTCCGGGGGCGGGACGTAGACGCAGAACAGTTGGAGCGCGAACTCCACCAGGCGGGCGTGGTTCGCGCCGCCGTCTCCCCCGGCGAGCAGGCGGGCGAGCGCGGCTACCTCCGCGCGAACAACGCCGTCGCCCGGCAGACCGTCGAGCGGCCGTTCGTCGCGCTCGCCCGCATCGACGGCCCCCGCGACCCCGGAACGGACGCCGGCGCGCGCCTCCGCAACCTCCGCGCGGCGCGCGAGGACTACCACACCGACCCCGACGACGTGGAGCAGTACGCGTACGACGACCGCTTCCACGGGTTCCGCCTCCATCCGCCCCGGGACGGCCTGCCGGACGAGGAGACCCTGGACGCGCTCGGGGACGCCGGCCTCCCCGTGCTCGTGCACGCGGGCCGCGACTTCCGGCCCGAGACCGTCGCGGACACCCTCCTCGACCGCGGGTTCCCCGTGATTCTCGGGCACTTCGGCGGCCACCCGCTCGACCGGGACGCGATGACGGACGCCCTCGGCCTCCTCGACCGCTACGACGACCTCTACCTCGACACGAGCGCCGTCCGGTACCGCGACATCCTCGAACGCGGCATCACCGAACACCCCGACAGAATCGTGTTCGGGAGCGGCACGCCGAGCGTCCACCCCGACGTGGCCGTGATGGAGATACTGACGCTCGACGTGCCCGAGGACTTGATGAGTCGCGTGTTCTCGAAGAACCCGGGGCGCGTCATCGACGCCCTCAGCGAGTGACGCTCACTCCGGGAGCACAAAACCCGGGCCGCGTCATCGACGCCCTCGGCGAGTAGTCAGTCGTAGCGGGCGAGGGTGCGGTCCATGCGCTGGGAGACGCCGTTGGGGTTGCGGCGGGGCGGGCCGTCGGAGCGGCGGGCGCTGAGGCCGTCGCGCACGCCGCGGGCGGCGTTCCGGAGGACGGCGTTGCCGTTCGCGGCCCACTCGGAGGGGCGTTCGTCGCCCGTGAGCACGTCCTTGGCGACGCCGAGCGCGTCCGTGAGGGCGTGCCGTCCGAGGCGGTAGGGGACGGTCGGGTGGACGCCGTAGTTCTTCGCGAGGCGGTAGGCGAGCGACCGGTACTTCACGCCCCAGAGCGGCACGTCGGCGTCGGCGGCGACCCGGTGGGTCACGTCGTCGGCGTCGGTGCGGACGACCGCCATGCCGGACTGCCAGGAAACGGGTCGGTTCATGCCGGCGAGTCGGTGCGCGGCGTCGCGGGCCGCGCCGGTTTCGAGGTACTCGTCAAAGCCGTCGAGCGCCTCGATGGCGTCCCGAGTGAACGCGACGTTCCCGCCGTCGAAGTACGTCACGTCGCGGCCGCGGATGCGGCGACGTTCGACGGCCTCGGTGGTGTGTCCGCCGGCCACGTCGCGGTGGATTGGGCCGGTGACGGCGTCGGCGTTCGCGATGCCGTCGCGGAGCGCGTCCACCCAGCCCTCGCGGACGCAACTCGCCTGCCCGAGGAGCGCGAGCACGTCACCGGTCGCGGCGGCGAGGCCGGCGTTCCGGGCGGCGTTGACGTTCCGCTCGGAGAGTTCGAGGAGGATATCGACGACGGGGTGGTCGCGCACCAGGCCGCTCGTGCCGTCCGCGGACGGGCCGTTCACGACGACGACCTCGACGTTCGGCGCGTGCGCGGAGAGCGCGTCGAGGGTCGCCGCGAGGCGGTCGCGGGCGTTGAGCGTGGGCACTACCACCGACAGGTCCATACGGAGAGGTTCGGACGTACGACCAAAAACATCCCGGCACGTCCGCGAGAAGTCCGGAATCTTACACTCTCGCGTCCCAGTAGGAGACGGAGGCGAGCGCGTCCCCGACGCGCGTCCGGCCGAGGGAGGTGTCCGCGGAACGCAGCGAGTTCGCGAGCCAATCCGGGAGTTTCCGGTAGAGACCGTAGGGGAGGACGAAGTCGTGTTCCGCGCCCGCGAGGCGGAGGTTCGCGCCCGTGACGAGGTCGCGGACTTCGTCGTCCGAGTAGAGCCGCGACCCCATCGGGAGGAGCCAGTTGTAGATGGAGCGCGTCGAGGTGTCGTTGAAGGTGTCGAAGAACACCTGGTTCTTGGAGACGCGCGCCATCTCGCTGAGGAACTTCGCGGGCGTGTCCGCGAGGTGGAAAAACCGCATCGCGAACACGGCGTCGAAGTGGTCGTCGGGGAACGGGAGGCGGGCGGCGTCGCCGCGCATGAACTCCAGGTGGTCGTCCACGCCGGCGTCGCGCGCCTTCTCCCGGCCCTCCTGGAGCATCGCGCTGGAGATGTCGAGGCCGACGATGTCCGCGCCGCGGTCGGCGAGCATCACGGTGAACCGGCCGGTGCCGCAGGCGATTTCGAGGACGCGCTTGTCCTCGACTGGGCCGAGGGCTTCGAGAACGGCTCGTTTCTCGCGTCGGTCGATGAGCTGTCCGCCGCGGGAGAATCGCTTCTCGTCGTACTCCTCCGCGACGTCGGAGGCCTGGTACCACTCCTGTCCCTTCACGCTACGTTCACGTCCACGCCCGGCCCCTAAAACCGTACTGGAACGCGGGAGGGTTACGCGGTGACGACGCGGTCGGGGCGGATGCGGACGACGACCCGTTTGCCGTCCTCCTCGCCGTGGTGCGGGTACTCGTCCACGTCGAAGTACCGCCGGGCGAGCGCGTCGATGTGTTCGACCGCGCCCGTCGTGTCCACGCTCTCGACTTCGCCGCGGACGGAGAGGTAGCGGTAGGGGTCGTCGGGGTCGGTGATGGACACGCCGACCTTCGGGTTCTGTCGGACGTTCCGCTCTTTCCGGCGGCCGCGCGCGGTGTTGACGAGGAGGTGTTCGTCGCCGCTCGACCAGGGGTGGGCGTCCTCGCCCGGGGCTTCGTAGCCGACCCAGACGGGCGTGGTGTGCGGGGTGCCGTCGGGCATGACGGTGGCGAAGTGCGCGAACGATTCGGTCTCGAAGAGGTCGCGGTAGGCCTCGGGAATCGCGGGCATGGTCGGCCTTCGACCCCCGCACCCATCAACCCCACTACCTAATATTGTATTAATCCATTAGACACCAGTATAGCCAACCTTTACGTATAGCTGTGTGGCAGTAATTGTCATGAGTACGACCGCGGAGCAACACGTAGCCACGGACGACGAGGAATTCCGGGAGCGCCTGCGCGAACTCCCCCCGAGCGCGAAACTCGTCGCGAAGGTTCTGGAAATGGACTCCCCGCTCTCGCAGGGCGACCTCGCGGAGGAGACCCTGCTCCCCGACCGCACCGTCCGCTACGCGCTCAACCGCCTCGACGACGCCGGCCTCGTCAGCGCCCGGTACAGCTTCGAGGACGCGCGCAAGCAAGTGTACTACCTCGACGCGTAACTTTTCCTCCCCGCCCGTTCACGTTCCGGGCGTGTTCGAACGCATCTCCGTCCCCGTGGCGACGCGCGCCCCGACGGGCGCGACGAACGCCTACCTCGCCGACGGCGTCCTCCTCGACCCCGCCGCCCGCAGCGACGCGCTCGACCGCCGGGTCGCCGCCGCCGACATCGACCACGTCGCGGTCACGCACACCCACGAAGACCACGTCGGCGCGCTCGCGCACTACGCCGCCGAGACCGGGGCGACCGTGTGGGCGCGCGCCGGCCGCGCGGAGCGGTTCGCGGCCGCGACCGGCGTCACGCCCGACCGGACATTCCGTGAGGGCGACCGCGTGGGGCCGCTCACCGTGCTGGAGACGCCGGGGCACGCGCCCGACCACGTCGCGTTTGCCGGCGGCGGCGAACTCGCCATCGGCGACCTCGCGATGGCGGAGTCCAGCATCTTCGTCGGCACTCGGGACGGCGACATGCGGGCGTACTACGCCAGTCTCCGCCGCCTCCTCGCGCGGGACGCCGACGCGCTCCACCCGGGCCATGGGCACGCCATCGCGAACCCGGACGAGCGAATCGCCGACCTGCTCGCGCGCCGCGTCCGCCGCGAGCGGAACGTCGAGCGCGCCGTCCGCGAGGGCGCGCGCGCCATCGACGACATCGTGGACGCCGCGTACTCCCGGAACGTCGCGGACGTGCGCGACCTCGCGACCGAGACGGTGCGCGCGCACCTCGAAAAGCTCGATATCGAGGGGCGCGTGCGCTGGTATCCCGCGGACGACCGCGCGACGCCGCCGTAGGGCGAGCACGGGACTTTTCGTCGCGGAGCGCGACTATCCGGTATGGAGTCGCTCGAAGCCGAACTCGACCGCGCCCGCGACCTCGACGAGTCCGCGCTGGCGGACGCCATCGAGACCATCGGCTTCGAGTGCACCAGGTGCGGAGCGTGCTGTAAATCCGAGTCCGAGGAGCCGCACACGGCGACGGTGTTCCCGGACGAGGTGCGCGACCTCACGGACGAGACGGGCGGCGAGTGGCGGGACGTGGCGCGCCCGATGCCGTACGGACTGGACGAGAACGGCGAGGGCGAGACGTTCGAGTGGGCGCTCCAGACCGACGCGTGCGGGGACTGCGCGTTCTACACCGAGGAGGACGGCCAGGGGGCGTGTACGGTGCACGACGACCGACCGCTCATCTGCGAGACGTACCCGTTCAGCGTCGCGCTCGGCGGGACGAGCCAGCCGATGGGGGAGGCCGTGGACGAGTCCGGGATGGTGCGCGCCCACGAGTGCGAGGGGCTCGGGCGCGACATCAGCCGCGAGGACGCCGAAGCGCTGGCGGGCGCGCTGAAGGAGCGCGCGGTGCGCGAACTGGAGGAAGCCATCGGCGTTCGGGAGACCTACGAACCCGCGCGGCCCGACGCGGGCGCGGTCGTTCACGATTCCGAGGGCGCGAAACGCCCCGACGGAACGCCCTACGAGGGGTAGCGCCCCCATACTACTAAGACCACCCCCTCCCTGCGTTGGGATGAGTGTCTGACTATGGAAATCTCTGAGAAACTGCTGTGTCTGTTCAACGGCGAAGTCACGGTGAAGGACGACGAGTACGTCGTCACGGTGCCGAAGAGCGAGGTCGAAGCGGGCTCCATCGACCCCGGCGAGGTGTACCGGGTCGCGCTCATCGCGCGGGACGGCGAGGAGGAACGCACGGACGACGAGCGCGAACGCCGCGCCGCCGGCGAACCGCAGCCGCCCGTCGAGGAGGGCGAAATCCGGTACGTCGAAGTCGAGGACATCGGCAAGCAGGGCGACGGCATCGCGCGCGTCGAGCGCGGCTACGTCATCATCGTCCCCGGCGCGGACATCGGGGAGCGCGTGAAGGTCGAAATCACGGAAGTGAAGTCGAACTTCGCGGTCGGCGAAATCCTCGACGAGGACGTCGCGGAGTAGCTATATCGAGAGGAACCGGGAGAGGTCGACGTCGGCCTCCGGGAGCGTGTCGTGGGGGCGGGAGACGACGATGTCGCCCGCGGTGCCGCTCCCGATGCCGGGAATCGCGGTGAGTTCGTCCATCGACGCGGCGTTCACGTCGAGCGGGTAGGGAACGCCCGTGACGGAGCGGTAGCCGTGGTCGGTGATGACCACGTCGGTCGTCCGGCCGAGTTCGCGCTCGCCGGGGACGGCGACGAGGAGGCTGTACGTGCCGAGCGACCGCCCGAACGTCTTCCCGTCCTGATGGTACTCGAAGTGCACGTCCTCCAGCACCGCGCCCGGCGGGACGACGCGTTCGAGCATCGGCTGGTCGATCTCCTCGCGCACCTCCTGTTTGTACTTCTTGAATCGCTTCTTGTTGGCGTGCGCCACGTCCGCGCCGGTCTCGTCCATTTCGGTGCCCTCGAACGCCATCACCTGGCGGATGTTGATGCGGCGGAGCATCAGGCCCTCGTCGTACACGTCGTGGAGGAACTGCTTGTTGTGCTCGTAGGTCTCGGGGCGTTCGCCCGTGAGGCCGTGCAGGAGGTTGATGCCGGGCAGGAGTTTCGGGAGGCGGGGCGCGTCGTCGTCGCGGTCGGGTCGCCAGCCGCCGGCCTCGTTCACGACGCGCACCGCTTCGAGGCACTCGTCGGCGGTGACGAGGAGGTTGTTCTGCTCCTGCACGACGGGGTCGGCGGACTCCAGGCCGAACGCGGCCGTGTCCCCTGGCGTGTTGTGTTCCGCGATGACCTCGATTGCCTCCCGGGATTTCTCGGGGTAGTCCGTGATGGTCACGGGGTTCATGTTGTCGAGGTGGAGCGTGCGGAGGTCGGGCGCGACCTCCCGAATGCCGCCGTAGAGGTCGCGTAATGCGTCCGGGTTCGGGGCTTCGCCGTCCCCGCCGAACGCGAGGATGTCGGCCTGCCGGCCGAGCCGGAAGTCCCGCACGCCCGCGTCGGAGAGCGCGTCCACCTCCTCGACGACGGAGCGCGCCGACCGGAACGAGGGGTCGCCGTACATCGGTTCCGTGCAAAAGGAACACCGGTACGCACACCCCCGGCTGGTCTCCATCTCCGCGATGAGGTAGTCGGGATAGTTCGGGTGCTGTTCGACCACGAACGCCCCGGCTTCGGCCCACCGGTCGATTTCCTCGTTGTCCCGATACCGGTTGTTGAAGCCCTCCAGGCCGCTCTCCACGAGGTCGTGCGCGGCCGCCTCGATGTCCGCCATCGCGAGGAAGTCGAAGTCGAGGTCTTTGCGCTCCATCTCCGACGCGCCGGCGTTCTCCTCGCCGACGCCGAACCGGATGGGGCCGCCCATCAGGCTGGTGCCGTCCGCCGTCCACGCCAGCTCGCGAACCTCGTCGGGTTCGGCGGGCGTCCCGCCGACGTAGCTCCCGGGGACGGTCATTCCGCCGATGTAGATGAGGAGATCCGCGCGTTCCACGTCGAGCCAGCGCGAGCGCTCCTCGCGCAACGCGTCGATGGTGTAGTAGGTGACGTTCTCCTCGGGGACGCCCGCGTCCACGAGCGCGCCCGCCGTGTATCGCGGGTACGTCGAGATGTAGGGGGGGACGCCGAAGTGCGCGGGCTCGTCGACGTAGCCGTCCACGAGCACGACGTCGAGGTCTCCGGCAGCAGTCATAGCGGAGAGAAGAGCGCGAGCGAATAAAGGCTACACGAAGATGTGGCCCGCGAATCGGGGTTCACCGGAGTCCCGGGATGCGCGTGCAGGCCGCCCACGGGACTTATGCCGCCGCCCGTGGTAGGTTCGTGTATGCCTGCGACGCTCGAAGTGAAGTGTACGAGCGACGACTGCGAGATGGACATGTTCGAGATGCACTACACGTACGACATGCCGGACGGCGTCGGCGTCGCCGAGTTCCAGTGTCCGTACTGCGGCGGGACGGAGTGCCTGGAGGAGTTGTCGCCGTGAGGTTCGAGTCGGTGGGGCGGTCGGTCGGGAACGCCGTGCTCTCCCGGCTCGGACGCGCGGCGAGCAGGGTGAGCGAGGAGACGCCGCTCCCGGCGGACGTGCTGGAGGACGAGGACGAGTACCTCGTCGTGTTCGACGCGCCGGGCGCGGAACCCGGTGACGTTCAGGTCGGGTACACCGACGGCGCGGTCGAGGTCAGGGTCGAGCGCTTTCGCGACCCCCAGGCGGGGTTCGAGATGCGGTATCCGGGGCGCGCGCTCTCGCTCGACGGCCGCGTCGAACTGCCGGCGGGCGCGAGCGTGGACGCGGACGCGGCGCGCGCCGAACTCGTCGACGGGACGCTCCGCGTCTTCCTCCCGAAGAACTAGTCCGGGTCGCTACCCGAGCGCACGCGAAACTCCTCGTCGCCGGTGAACCGCGTCGGGTCGAAGGGCGCGATGGCGTCTCGGTCTCCGAGTATCTGTTCCGCGATGGCTTCGCCGGTGGCGGGTGCGCGCATGAAGCCGTGGCCCTGCCAGCCGGCGGCGACGAACACGTCCTCGCGGAGTTCGCCGAGCAGGGGGTTCTTGTCGGGGGTGGCGACGCAGAGACCGGCCCACGCGCGCTCCACGGACACGTCGGCGTCGGGGAGGCGATACTGGAGGTTCTCGCGCGCGTCGCGGACGAAGTCGTCGTCGGCCGTCCGGTCGTAGGTATCGGGGTCGAACTCGCGGCGCTGGGTGCCGTCCCCGGCGAGCACGCCGCGGGCGTGGGGGCGGGCGTAGTAGTCCCGGGTCGCGTCCCAGAACAGCGGCACGTCGGGGCCGGACGCGACGAGCGCCTGCACCCGATAAGGCTTCAGCGGCACGCGAACCCCCGCATCCGCGAGCACCTGTTTCGTGTGCGCGCCCGCCGCGACGAGCACCGAATCGTAGGGGGTTCCGTTCACGCGCGTCGGGTCGAGCGACACCGCGGCGGGCGTCTCCTCCCGAATCTCCGCGCCCGCCTCGCGGGCCTTCGCGGCGAGCAGGTCGGCGTACGTTCGGGGCGTGGTGTAGCCCGCGTTCCGCGCGACGGCCGCGGCCGCCACGTCGTCGGTGCGGAGCGCGGGGTACTCGCGGGCGAGTTCGGCGGGCGTCAGGCGTTCTACGTCGAGGCCCTGCGCGCGCATCTCGTCCGCGTCCCGCGCGATAGCGTCCGCCGCCGCGCCGGGTTCCGTGGCGAACCAGACGTAGGGCGCGCGCTCGAAGACGAAGTCGCCCTCGCCCGAGAACGCCGCGAAGCGCTCGATTGCGCGCTCCGCGATGCGGGCGTCCACGTCCTCCGCGTACGCGTCGTACAGCAGGCCGGCGGCGCGGCCCGTGCTCTCCGCCGCCACCTCGTCGCGCTCGTACAGCGTCACGTCCGCGCCGCGTCGCGCGAGGTCGTACGCGGCGGTGACGCCGACCGCACCGCCACCGACGACAGCGACCGACTCAGTCATATCCGAGAGAGCGCGTTCGGGATACTTAGCGTCCGTGCCTTCCGCCCTCAGTTACTTTCACTTTCACCGCGCACGGGTCGACTTGATAACCGAACGCGAGAACAGACGTGTATGGCCGCGAAGCAATCCGAACGAGTCGACGTGTCTGACCTCCCCCTGAACCAGATGGAAGCGTTCGTCGCCGGCGCAGAGGACGTGTACGTCGAGCGCACACCAGCGAAAACCTACGTCGTCACCGAGTAGTCTCTGCGGTCGTCCCCCGGTCGCACGGGAGCGCGAACACCCCGCTGAAGGTTCCCGTCGGCCGGACGTACCACCGGAGGTCGACGCACGCGGCGCGTTCGCGAACCTCGCGGGGTTCGAGGGTGAGCCACTCCCCGTCGTCGAGGCGCGAGCGCACCGTGTACGCGGCGGGGTCGTCCGACCAGCCGTCTGTCCAGATGCGCCCGCCCGGCGTTTCCGCTCCCGCGCCCGTCGCCGGTTCCATCCGCTGTGTTCTGTCGAAAACCGTGTCACCGTCGCGTTCGAGTCGAACCTGAAGCGTGTGAGGTTCAGCGTCTCGGTTCCACCCGCCGACCGATTCGACGCGGTACGTCGTCTGCTCGGGGGTATCGAGTCCGGCGCAGCCGGCGGTGAGGGTCGCGGCACCGAGCGCGAGGAAACCGCGACGAGACGAGCGGGAGTCGGCCATCAATACCTGATACACCCAACCATTTCAAAATCTGGGGTTTAGTTAGGGGTCGTTCTCCGCATCGACCACGCGTTCCGGTTCCCGGGGTGGCTCCCAGTCGAGCGCGAGTTCGAGGAACTGCACGAGGATGCGGCCGGTCGCGCCCCAGACGGTGTAGCCGTCGACGTGGAAGAAGTGAACGACGGCTTCGCCGTACCGGGGGTGGGTGCGGTGTTCGACCTCGTAGTTCTCGGGGTCGGTGAGTCCCGAGAGCGGGAGGAAGACGACTTCCGCGACCTCGCGCTCGTCCGGTGTGTACTCGCGGTCGGGGACGCGCGCGACGAACGGCGTCACCGCGTACGAGGACGTGGTGCGGATGTCGTCCAGTTGCCCGACGAACTCGACTTCCTCCGAGCGCAGGCCGATTTCCTCGTTCGACTCGCGGAGCGCGGTCGCGCGGAGGTCGCGGTCGCTCGGTTCGCGGCCGCCGCCGGGAAAGCTCATCTGGCCGGGGTGTTCGCCGAGGTGGTCGGCGCGCTTCGTGAACACGAGCGCGGGGCCGTCGGGGCGTTCGACGACGGGCGCGAGCACCGCGGCGTCCCGGTCTTCGTCCTCGATGGTGACCGGCTCGTGCGCGGCGACCCGACCCAAGTCCATGGAGGAGGGTACTTCCTCGTCCGCCATTAACCCTCCCGTCGGTCGGCCAGTCGCTCCCGGAGGCCCGCCGCGTCGATGTCCGCCCACGTCTCCGCGTCGTACGTCACGTCGAGCAGGAAGTCCCGGCGCTCGTCGCCGGGGTCGTCGGCGAGTTCGGCGGCGAACCGGGCGCGGAGGGCGTCCGCGAGTTCGTCCCGGGGCACGTCCCGGCGCTCCACGTCGAGGATGTGTGGGAGGTCGGGGCCGCCGTCTGGGACGGTGGGGAAGGCGGCGGGCCCGGGGACGATGAGGTCGGCGTCCTCGCGGGAGACGGCGACGAGCGCGTACTGGTCGATTGCGCGCTCGATGGCGGCGTCCACGGCGTCCGCGTCCACGTCCTCGCCGCGCTTGAACGCGAGTTCGTGGAGGGCGTCCGCGAGTTCGTCGCGGGTGAGCGCGCCGAACAGGTCGACGACGCCCGCGAGTTCGTCGAGCGTGCGGTTCATACCCGTGACACCAGCCTCCTCGGTCATGAGTCTACCGCGTCCAGGTCGGCGGCCGCGGCCTCGCGCACCGCGTCCGGGGAGAGCGCGGTGTCCGCCCAGGCGGGCAGGCGGTCGTCGCCATCGGGCGGGCGGACGGCGTCCGCGTACGTCTCGACTTGCGCGCGCTCGTCGGCGGCGTCGTAGTCGAGGCCGTTGAACGCGGCGTCCGCGGCGTACCCGCGGACGTACCGGCGCGCGGTCTCCCGGTAGCGCTCGGGGAGCGTGTCGTAGTCCACGTCCACGCCGTGTTCCTCGCAGGCGCGGAGGAGCGCGGCGACGACGCCCGCGCTCATGTCGGAGAGGCCGGACGGCCCGGAGACGGCGCGGTGGTCGTGCTCGTACCGCCCCAAATCGGCCTGGGCGGTGCCGTCGAACCCGGCGGCGTCGTACGCCTCGCCGAGCGTCCCGACCTCCAGCCCCCACGTTCGGGGGACGCGGATGGAGCGCGCGACTTCGCCGGTCATCGCGCACTCGCCGGCGAGCGCGTACCGGAACGCGCCGAGGTAGTCGAGAATCGGTTCGTCGTTGCGCGCGTCGAGCGCGTCCACGAGCGGTTCGTAGCAGAGGCGAAACAGCCGGCCGTAGAGCCGCTGGTTCTCGACGCGGGCGTAGTAGCCCTTCACGAAGTCGAAGCCCGAATTGAGGGGGTGGAGGAGTTTCGGCACGTCCCGCGGCGAGTACGTCTTCGTGTCGGCGTCGTGGACGGCGAGGAAGTCGGCGTCCGCCGCGACGCCGAGCGCCAGCCAGATGTCGCGGCCCTTCCCGGCGTCGCCGTTCAGGTCGTGTTCGTCGAGCAGGTCTGCGACCCGGGGGCCGTTACACCAGAGCACGTCCAGCGGGAGGTCGAAGGAGGCCAGCCACTCCGCGAACGCGCCCGCCTTCTCCGCCGAGGCGCGGAGCGGGACGACGACGCGGCCCACGTCGAGGGTTTCGAGCGTCGAAAGCACGCTCTCCGGCGCGAGGCCGCCGTACTCGCGTTCCGTCATCGGGACGACGACGGTCGCGCGCTCCGTCGGCGCGTCGGGGTGGGCGTCCCCGTAGTCGTGGAGCGTCGCCACGCGCTCCTGCGTGTAGTCCATACCCCGATATCTCCCGGGGGCGGCATTTAGGTTGGCGTCTCGGCCGCGCCCTCCGGGAGCAGGTCGGCGCGGTACGCGACGACGAGCGCGACCACGAGCGCGCCGAGCGCGACCGCGAGCAGGCGGAAGACGAGGTCGTACGGCAGGTCGGTGCTGAGCACGCCGACGACGGTGCCGCCTGCCGCCTGCATCGTCATCATGCCCGCGCTGTACGCGGAGTACGCGGAGGAGCGGTCGGCGTCCGGGAGGCTGTCGAGGAGGAAGGTGTCGATGGTGGGGAAGAGGCAGTGGACGACCGCGCCGGTCGCGAGCGTCGCGACGGTGACGGCGAGGAGACCGGAGGCGTACGTGAGCGCGAACAGGCAGACGACGAACCCGGCGAGCACGGCGAGGAGGAGGGGGACGTAGGCGACGCGGTCGGCGAGCCGGCCGGCGAACCAGAACGCGGGGACGCCCGCGGCGAACATCCCGGTGAGGAGGAGGTTCGCGGTGCCAGAGGTGAGGCCCTTTGCTTCGACGGCGTAGAGCGTGTAGAAGTTCCAGAACCCGTTCCAGACGAGCGTGGTGACGCCGAGGATGGCGATGCCGGCGAACACGAGCCGCCACTGCCGGCGCACCGCGCGGACGAGGTTGCGGTCTGCCGCGCCCGCCTCGGGGAGGTCGGCGCGCCGCGTCGTGGCGAAGAGGGCGAGCGTGGTGACGCCCGCGACGGCGGCGAGCAGCCAGAAGACGGTTCGCCAGTCGGTCACGCCGAGCAGCGCGCCGACGGTGACGGGCGCGCCGACGGCGGCGAGCTGCATCGCGGTGCCGTGCACGCCGATGACGCGGCCGACGCGCTCCGGGAACAGTTCGGAGATGAGGGGGTTGGCGGCGATGAAGTACGCGCCGGACGAGATGCCGATGAGGAACCCGCCGACGAACACCATCTCGATGGTCGCGGCGAGCGCGGTGAACGCGGACGCGCCGGTGAGGAAGCCGCCGGTCGCGAGGACGACGCGGTGGCGCGCGACCCGCGTGAGGAGATAGCCGGTCGGGATGCGGGGGAGCGCGCTCCCGAGCCAGACGAGGGAAGCGGTGACGCCGACGGTCGCCCGGTTCACGCCGAACTCCGCCATGAACGGCCCGTAGAGCGGCGCGAACGCCACCCGGCCGAAGTTCACGAAGAACACGAGCGCGCACAGCGACCCGAACACGTGGACGCGGCGCGACCGACTCGACTCTGACACACGTCGGGGGAGGGGCGAGCGCGGTTCAAGGCTTCCGGAGTCCGCGCGTGGGTTTTTACGGCGGGCGCGCGAAGCCCGGCCCATGAAATCAGTCAGGAAGGGCCTCCGGGCGGGCGAACTGGAGAAGGACACCTACGACCGACTGGTGTGCGCGGAGTGCGGGGAGAACCTCAAGACGGAGAACGACCCGGACGAGGTCGGGAGCGTTCGCGTGTGTCCCGAGTGCGGGAAGCGCTGGCAGCAGATATAGCGACCGAACGCCGCGTCAGTACGCGTCGAGGGCGGCGCGGTAGCCCTCGCGGAACGTGGGGTACGCGAACTCGTAGCCGAGCCGATGCAGGCGCGCGTTCGAACAGCGCTTGCTCGTCAGAACCCGGCGTTCCGCGGCCTCAGAGAGGTCGCCCTCCCGCAGGCGTTCCTCCTTCGTGCGTTTCGGCGGACGAGGGACGCCGGCCTCGTCCGCGAGCCAGTCCGCGAACGCGTGCTTCGAGACGGGTTCGTCGTCCACCGCCAACAGAACCTCGGGCGCGTCCTCGGTGAGCGCGAACCGCACGACTCCGGCGGCGTCGTCCCGGTGAATCATGTTCAGGTAGCCCTCCGTGACCGGGCCCTCCAGGTAGCGCTCCAGGCGGTAGCGGTCGGGGCCGTAGAGGCCGGCGAACCGGACGACCGACCCGTCGATGCCGTGGTCGGCGGTGCGCTCGCGCGCGAGGCGCTCGGCCTCGGCGAGCACCTCGGTCTTCTCCGTGGTGGGTTCGAGCGGCGTGTCCTCGTCAACCCAGTCGCCGCCGTGGTCGCCGTACACGCCCGTGCTCGACGTGTACACGAATCTCTCTGGTGGGTTCTCGCGCCCGCCGAAGTGGTCGATAGCGGTTCGGAGGCCCTCGACGTACACCTCGCGGGCGGCGTCGGCGTCCCGGCCGCCCGAGGACGCGATGAACACGACGGCGTCCGCGTCCGGCACGACTTCGAGGCTCTCGGGGTCGGTCACGTCCGCGCGCACGCCGTCGAACCCCGCGTCCGCGATGGCCGACAATCCGGCGTCCGACCGCCGGACGCCGACGGGGTCGTGGCCGGCGGCGGCGAGCTGGCGGCCGAGTTCGAGCCCGACGTACCCACAGCCCAGGATGGCGACCCGCATCACCAGGGGTTCTCGACCGCGAGGTAGTGATGAATCTCGGCGTACTCGCGGAGCGTCATCGGCTGGCGGCCCTCCACCTTCTGCTGGACCTCCTTCGGGTCGAGCGCGGACTCGATGCCGTCCGCGAGCGAGTCCACGTCCACGACCGCCGAGCTCATCTGGAGCATCACGTGGTCTTGGAGTTCGAGGCGGACGGTTTCGGCGTCCGGCCAGTCCTCCGTGAGCGCGAGCAAGTCCGCCGCCTCCGCGGTCGTCACGGGGTCGCCCTCGCCGGCTTCGATGTCGGCGACGCGGTCGGGGGAGAGCCCGGTCGCGTCGGCGACGGCGTCCGCGCCCTCGGCCTCGATGACGGCGAGCAGGGCGGCCTCGTACTCCGCGAACACCTCGTCCGCGGAGACGGACTCGGGTTCGGAGATGGTGTCGGTCAACATAGTCCGGGGTAGGCGGCCGGCGCGTATGTGGCTTTATGTTACCAGCCGGGCGAGCGCTCGTCCGCGTTCCCGTCGGTGTCGCCGACGCCGCGCGGGCCGGGCGGGACGGCCGCGACGACCACCGTGTCGAACGCGAACGCGACCCGGGTGTTCCGGCCGAGCGGGTCGGGGCGGCCGTCGCCGTCCACGTCGAGGGAGACCGCGGCGTTCTCGCGGACGTACTCGTACGCGCCGGCGTCGAATCCGGGCGGGAGCGCGCCGCCCGAAATCGCGACGCGGTCGTAGCCGCCGCGGACGGAGACCGTCCACGCGTTCACCGTGGCGTACCAGAACCCGGGCAGGGGGACGACCGGGAGGCCGGCGGGGAGCGCGGCGAGGCGTCCGCCGAGCGCCCGGCGGGCGCGTTCCGTGGACGCGCGTCCGAGCGCGTCGGTGAGTTCGCCCCGAACCCGCTCGCGCGCCGCCCGAACCACGTCCTCGTCCACGCCGCCCCCGTCCCGGGAGAGCGCGCGGGACTCCGCGCGGAGCGCCGCGGCGAGCGCCACGCGCTCCGTTCCACGCGACCCCGAATCCGCGACGACGGCCGCGGCGAGCGACCCGTTCGTCGCCGCCCGCGCCCGCGCCGCGTCCGTCCGCCAGCGCGCCGCCGCGTTCGAAACCACGCGTTCCGCCGAGTCCGAGTCGAGACCGGTTCGGTCGGCGAGCGCGGCCGCGAACCGCTCGCGGACGCGCGCGGTCTCGGCGCGCACGGCGGCCCCGAGGTCGGGGGTTCGTGCGCCCGCGACGGCGAGGAGGTCGGCAGCCGTCGCCAGTCGAACCGCGCGCGCACCGCCGTCGAACGCCGCGTCCGCGACGGCGTCGGCGGCGTCGCCGTAAGGGAGCGTGAACACGTTCACGTTCCGCGCCGCGAGGGCCTCGGCGTCCACCAGCGAGAGGTAGCGCGGGGACGCATCCACGTCGGAGACCACGGTTTCGGGGGTCTCGCGGGTCGTCGCGCCAGTGGGAATCCAGCCGCCGAGCCGGGAGACCGTGTCGCGGAGCGCGCCCCGAACGCCGGCCGCGTCGTCGGCGCGCTCCCGAACAGCGGCGAGGGTCGAATCGAGGTAGCGGGCGCGAGCGGCGGTGAGCGCGCGCTCCGCGAGCGAGCCGTAGCGGGCGGGCGCGGCGACCAGACGGTCGCGGTCGGCGGCGAGCGTGTCCGCGAGCGCCGCGACCGGCGACGACGCGAGGACGCCCGCGCCGCTCACCCGGGTCGTCGTCGAGGTGTTCGCCACCCGGTCACGGGTGCGTCCGAGCGACCGCGCCGCGCGCTCGACGAGCGCCGCGGGCGGAGACACTCGGACAGTCGCGGAGCGCGTGCCGGCGTCGTCCGTGGCGGCGCGGGCGGCGAGCGCGTCCGCGCCGCCCGGGAGGAGCGAGCGTCGAACCGCATCGGTCGCCCGCTGGCTAAGGGCGTCCACGGGACGGGTCGGAACCCCGTCGAGCGCCGCGGGTCGGGCGGCGAGCGCGACCGAGACGCGGTACGCCGACCGCTCGACGTCGGTGAGCGTGCGAACCGCAGAGCCGTTCGTCCACGAGGAACGGGTCGTCCTGGTCACCGTCACGCGCCGGCTGACCGAATCGAGCGCGCGGAACCCGCCGGGAACGTCGAACGACCCGGGGGACGCGGCCGGAGCGGACGCGACGGTCGTCTCGGTGGTGGTGTCGGTCGCGAGCCGCGTCCAGTTCGCGGGTGGAGTAGCGGCGTCGAGGCGGCGGTCGGTTCGCGTCACGCGGACGAGACGGCGGGCGTCGAGCCGGTAGGCGTCCGCGAGCGCGTCGGCGAGGCCGCCGTCGAGCGCGTCGAGGAGGGCGGTGTCGGCGGCCGCGGCGGGCGTGAGCGACGACGACGCGGCCGGGTCGGGCGGCGGGCGGGCGGGCGTGACGTTCACCGCGTCAAGGATGCGGGTCGCGCGCTCCCTGGCGCTCGCGCGGGTGACGGCGAGCGCGTCGGTGACGCCGGTGAGCGCGTACGCCCGACCAACGGCGTCGCTCGATGCGTTCGACGCGCGGCCGAACGTCGCGCGCTGGACGGCGAGCAGGCCGTCGTTCGCCGCGACCTCGACGTGGCGGTTCGCGAGGACGTTCGCGATGGGCGCGCCGGCGTACTGCGCGAGACCGCGCGCGGCGGTGTAGGGCGCGAGCCGCAGGGTCGCCTCGCGGGCGAGCCCGTAGCCGCGAAGGACGCCGCGGTCGAGTCGCGCGGCGAACGACGCCATTCGGTCGTGGAGCGCGAGTACGGGCGTGTCCACGACGACCGAGACGGCGCGCTCGCGGACGCCGACCGACTCGCCGTGGTCGGTGACGGCGAGCGTCGCGTTCCGGACGGTCACCCGAACCCGGTTCGGGAGGAGTTCGTCGAATTCGACCGCGCGAATCGCGCGGCGCGCGTCCCGGGGTGTGTCGAGCGGGTCGAGCGACACGCGGGCGGACGCGGCACCGTGGCTGGCGTCGAGGTCGTCGAACGCCGCGCGGGCGGCGGCGTAGACGCGGAGCGCGAGCGCGTCCCGGAAGGCGGAGTCGTCGCGGAGGACGCGCCCGTAGGGCGTGTCGGCGGGCGCGACGACGGGGTTGGCGGCCGCGGCGGCGCTCGCCTCGATGGTCGCGCGTTCGAGGGCGACGCGCGCGCCAGTGAGTGCGCGGTCTGCGGCCCGGTCGGCGGCGTTCGTCTCCGCGGGCGTGTCGCGGGTGGCGAGGGTCGCGCCGAGGGCGGTCGCGGTGACGAGGAGGACGACGCCGACGAGCGCGAACGGGACGCGGCCGCGGTCGTCCATCACGCCCACCACCGCCGGAGCACTATCGAGGCGTCCCCGACCCGGAGGACGGCGGCGGTCGTGTCCGCGTCCCGCGGCGGCGACGCGCCGACGCGGAGCGCTCGGCCGTCCGCGCGGACGAGCACGCTCGACCGGCCGGGAAGCGCGTCGATGCGGTCGCGCACGACGGCGGCGACGGCCCGCGCGTAGGACGAGTCCGGGCGGGGCGCGGCCGCGGCGAGGTGGACGGCGACGGTGGCGCGAACCGGCCCGGACGTGGCGTTCGCGGTGGCGGTGGTGACCGCGAGCGCGTCGAGCGCGTGACCGGCGTCCGGCGGCGACGGCTGCGGCGCGGGCGTCAAGACGAACAGCGCGGTGACGGCCGCGGCGACGAGGGAGACGGCGAGCACGGTGTCGATGGCGGTGCTGACGCCGCGCGCGCTCACCACACGACCACCCGGAGGCGGCCGAACCGCACGTCGCCGGGCGCGACGCGAACCGCGACGGGCCGGCTCGCGGCGTCCGCCTCCGCGGGCGGGTTCGGGCCGGTCGTCCACGTCCGGTCGCCCGTCGTGAGCGTGACGGTCACCGAGCGCGCGATGTCGAGCCGGGCGTCGTCGAGTCGGTCGGGCCGGGCGACACCGCGAACCAGGAGTGTGTCGGTCGCGGCGGCGAGGACGGGCGGGGCGAGGTCGCGGTCGGCGGTCGGGAGGCTGCGGTCGTACGCGGTCGCGTAGCCGGCGAGCGCCGCGCAGAGGACGGCGACGCAGACGAGCGCGACGAGCGGTTCCGCCTGCGCCCTACCCGACGAGGACGACATCTGTCCCCCGCCACGCGAGGTGGCGAACGCGGAGCGTTTCGGCGGCCCGCCAGACGGGTGGCTGGGCGCGGGCGGCGGCCGCGGCGCGGACGAACGCGACACTGGTGTCGAAGACGAGCGCGGGGTCGCGGCCGGCGAGCACGGCGGCGAGCGGGCCGTCCGGCGGAACCGGCACGACGCGCGCGACGAGCGCGGCGGACGCCCTGCCGCCGGATCCGCGCAGGCCGATGCTTCGAGGAGTGACGCGGACGCTGTCGGCGTCGAGGTGCACCGCCTCATCCGCGTCGTAGTCGCTCGCGGCGACCCGGTCGATGGTCGCGGCGACGGCGGTGGCGTCGGGCGGCGGTGCGGCGGGGATGGCGAGCGCGGCGGCGACCAAGGCGGCCCCAGCGAGCGTGAGACCGACCCAGGTCGCGAGCGCGTCTGCGGCGTCGAACACGCCCACGGCTGTGCCGGTATCCGATTTAAACGCTCGTGACGAGCGCGGCGAGGGTCGCGACGACGGGGTACACGACCGCCGCGACGGCGAGTGCGGAGCCGGCGGCGTGAACGGCGCGGGCGCGGTCGGCACCGTGTCGGACGACGGACGCGAACGCGGGGAGGAGGACGGCGAGCGCGGCGACGTACCCGCCGACGACGAGCGCGAGCGCGTCCGGCGAGTAGGGGAGCGCACCGTCCCCGAGCGGGCGGAGCGTGCGGGCGAGCGCGACGGTGACGCCGGCGACGCAGGGCGCGACCCAGCGACCGGTCGTGTCGAGCGCGTTCGTGACGGCGGCGAGGTCGGCGGCGGTGTCGCGTTCGACGCGGACGAGGCGGTCGAGGTGGTCGGCGAGCGAGACGAGGACGCGGCCACCGGGTGGGCCGGCCGCGGCGGCGTCCCCGAGCACGGCGACGGTCGAGCGCGCGCGGGCGCTGGGGAGGTCGCGGAGCGCGCCGTACCGCCCGAGAAACGCTGTTCGCGTATCGACGGTGAGCGTGCGCTGGAGGCGGCTCGCGTCCGCGAAGACGGTCGAGACGGTTCCGTCGAGTTCGGCGGCCGCGGCGGCGAGCGCGCCCTCCGGGGGTCGGCCGCGGCGGACGTGCTGGCCGACGACGACGAGCGCGTCGGGGAGGCCGCGTTCGAGCGCCGCGACGTCCTCGCGGACGCCGAGAACGGGGCGCGTCCAGCGGACGAGGCCCGCGCCGAGGCCGGCGACGGGCGCGAACGGGAGCGCCCACGGCGCGAGGACGGCGAAGACGGCGAGCGCGCAGGCGGCCGCGGCGGCGGCCCAGACGAGGGCTGGGCGGGCGCGGCCCGCGAGCGCGGGGT